>NZ_SSHN01000010.1:0-166183 GCF_004804295.1 Vibrio sp. H11
CGTGCACCGGATTTACTGTGAACTAAGGCTGAATAAGCGTCGTCGTGGTAAGCGTCGGCTACCATCGAGAAATCCTGAGCCTTTGGCTGTTCCAGCTCAGGCAAACCATTGCTGGTCTATGGATTTTATGTGTGACAGCCTGCAATGCGGTAGGCGATTCCGTACGTTCAACTTGGTGGACGACTTTAATCGCGAGGCCCTCGCTATCGAAATTGACCTGAACCTGCCATCACAGCGCGTCGTCAGGGTACTGGAACGTGTGGTTGCCTGGCGGGGTTATCCCAATAAGCTACGTATGGACAACGGTCCGGAATTCATCTCAGTTACTCTGGCTAGTTGGGCAGAGGAGCATGGTATCGTTCTGGAATTCATTAAACCTGGAAAACCCACGCAGAATTCCTTTATTGAAAGATTCAACCGGACTTATCGAACGGAAATTCTCAACATGTATGTCTTCAAAACCTTGAACGAAGTCCGTGAGCTGACTGAGAACTGGATGACAGAATATAACGAAGAACGTCCCCATGATGCGCTCAAGGATCTGACACCATGGGAATACTTGATGAAACATGAACAGTCCGAAACCTCTAATTATGGATGTAACTAATTAAGGGAGGTTTACACAATCACACCAGAAATTAAAATCGCCCGCTGCTTAACCCACTGACGGCCGACCTCAATCGCTTTTTCGACTTCTGCAGCAAAGGCGGCTTTTTCGTAAGGTTCGGAGTTAAAACTCTGCACTGTTTTTATGTGCTCAATGGCTTCACCGGCATAGCTGCCGACATCTGCCATTGAACCCTGACTTTTACGCGACAACGCACGCACGCGTCGCCCGTAAACCAGGATCGACACGAAAACAAAAGGCACCGAGGCCAGCACAATCAGGGTGAGTTTAAAGTTGGTCGCAAACAGCATGATGATCGCCCCGACAAACATTAAGGGGCTGCGCATGGCCAACAACGCTAGTGTGATTATTGGCATAGTAAAGCACTTTATGCACTGCAACCAGTCACGAGTTGTCTGGCATAAGTTGACCTGCTGTAACGAATGGTTAACTATGTGCTCAATTGATTGTGATGTATAAGGCAGCGACACTCTGTCGTTCAGAAACTCAGTAATAAGGACATAACGTGGAAATAATCAGAAGCCAGGAATTTACCGCAGACAGGGCCTGGGGCGCTAAGGATATCGCTAACATGAGTGGTATCACCACGCGTTTACATTGGACCGATAAGCCGTACATCTGGCACGTCAATGATGGTGAAGAAGTCTTTGCTGTTATGCACGGAGTGGTCAAAATGCTGTACAAAGAAGATGGTAAGACAAAATCTGAGATTTTAAATGCCGGGGATATTTTCTTTGCCTCCGTCGGCACCGAACATGTCGCTCATCCTCAAGGTGAAGCCAGAATCTTAGTCATCGAGCGTGAAGGCAGTATTTAACGATCCGCAACTTTGGTGGCATCAGGATGATGCCTAAGCTCAATACTTAACAATAAATTTTATGCAAACAAAAATGGCCCGCTTGAATCACACTCAACAGAGCCATTTGAATATTTAAGTAAACGTGCGCAGCCAACACAGCTACACCGTTGCCCGTCCTAACCTAACTGCACTTGCAGATCCGATTCGACTAACGAAGAGCAGGCCAGAACATAGCCCTGCTCAATCTCTTGCGGTGTCAGCGTCTGCTGACTGGTCGAGGTGACACTGCCCGTTTCGACTTTGCATTTACACGATCCACAGATCCCGCTGCGGCACGCGGCGATGATCGGCAGCCCTGCATTTTCCAGTACCTCAACCAGCGGCTGTCCTTTTTGCGCTTCTATACTCATTTCAAAATCAGGTACAAACACATTAACCGGTTCATCAGCGAGGTCAGAGTTTTGACCAATTACCGGGGTAAAACTTTCCTGATAAAAGTTGGCCATATCAAAGTTAACGGCGGCTAAGTACCCCTGCACATCCTGCATAAACTGACCTGGGCCGCACAGGTAAACCGTGCGCTGCTCGACATCCGGCACCAGTTCGAGCAACCAGTCGAGATTGAGACGACCTTGTGGATGGCGGGTACCGGCACTGTTTTTCAGCAGCAGCTTTAAATCAAAGTTGGGATAGATGGCGTGCAGCGTTTCCAACTGGTGGTAATAAATGGTGTCAACTGCGCTGCGTGCGACGTGCAGAAACGTAATATGGACATCGCTTCTCGCGCTCTGCAGCCAGTATTTTGCCATGGCAAAGACCGGCGTTATACCGCATCCGGCACTGATCAGCAGCGTTTTAGCGCCCTGGTGTGATTGGACAGGCGGGCGATCAATGCAGTTAAAATCTCCCGCTGGCGGTAGTGCTTGTACCGTATCGCCGGGTAATAAGGAATCAAGGATAAAGTTAGAGACCTTGCCGCCATCGACGCGCTTAATCGTCAGTTGAAGATAATCTTCGTCGTTCATTGAGATGATGGAGTAGGCGCGAAATTCACTCCGGCCGTCAATCTCTACCCCGAGATTAATAAACTGGCCGGGCTTGAAGCGGAACAGTAACGCTGGGTTGAGCGCCGCCAGTTTGATGCTGACGCTGTCCCGGGTTTCAGTCATCTTATCAATACAGCGCAGGGTGACGGGCTGCTGACCTTGCCATTCAAAAAACATAATCTTCTCTTTGATGCATTGCGAGAAAGCCCCGCGCCACGGCGGGGCAAAGAAAAACATATAGCAGTTACGCCGCCAGAATCGCGTTCAGGTCGTCCTGCACGTTGCCGATGCTGCGCATGTCGAATTTGTCCTGAATAATGGCGATAAGGTTCGGAGTCAGGAACGCTGGCGCCGTCGGCCCGGTGTAGATGCCTTTCACACCCAGAGCGAACAAGGTCAGCAGGATGACGATCGCCTTCTGCTCAAACCATGACAGCACCAGCGTCAGTGGCAGTTCATTAATATCGCACTCAAATTCGTTTGCCAGCGCCAAAGCAAGCTGAATAGCAGAATAGGCATCGTTACACTGCCCCACGTCCAGCAGACGCGGAATACCGTTAATGTCACCAAAGGTGTTTTTGTTGAAGCGGAATTTACCGCAGGCCAGGGTCAGGATGAGCGTATCCTCCGGCGCAGCAGCGGTAAAATCGGTATAGTAGCTGCGCTCGGATTTATCGCCGTCACAACCGCCAACCAGGAAGAAGTGTTTGATGTTGCCCTGTTTGACCTGCTCGATCACCGCAGGCGCGGCATTCATCAATGCATTACGGCCAAATCCGACCGTAATGTGGTGTTCAATTTCATTATGCTGAAAACCCGGCTGCGCCAGTGCGCACTCAATCACGGCGCTGAAGTCGTCCCCCTCAAGGTGAGCCACACCCGGCCAGCCCACTATGCTGCGGGTAAACAGGCGATCGGCGTACTGGCCCACATTCGGGTTCAGCAGGCAGTTCGATGTCATCACAATCGCACCGGGAAAATTAGCGAACTCTTTCTGTTGGTTTTGCCAGGCGCTGCCGTAGTTACCGGCCAGATGCGGATATTTTTTCAGTTCAGGATAACCATGCGCAGGCAGCATTTCACCATTGGTGTAGACATTAATGCCCTTGCCTTGCGTCTGCTGCAGGATTTTTTCCAGGTCGTGCAGATCATGGCCGGAAACCAGAATGCATTTACCTTTAACCGGCTTAACGTTGACAGTGGTCGGCTCAGGGTGGCCAAAGGTTTCGGTCTCACCGCGATCCAGCATCTCCATCACTGTGTAGTTCATCAGGCCAATCTGCATCGAACAATCCAGCAACGCGGCTAAGTCTTGCGGATCCGTGCCCAGCCACGCCATGATGTCATGATAAGTGGCATAGATCTCGTTGTCAGTCTGCCCCAGTACGCGGGCGTGCTCCATGTAAGCGGCGGCCCCTTTCAGGCCGTAAAGACACAGCAAACGCAGGCCAATCACGTCCTCATGCAGCTGATCTTTTCCGCGGTTGACCGCCACCTGTGGTGCCAGCGCGAGAATATCTTGTGCGTTGTCGGGCAGTTCGAATTGTGCCACTGCCGGAACATCCTGCACCGCCTGATCAGCCAGAGTCGCCGCAGCCAAAACCTGCTCTTTGAGGCTCGCTTTGTAGACCGCCGCCTGCGAAGCAAGTGCCACAATACGCTCAGGATCGAAGTTAACGTTAGTCAGGGTTGCAAAGAAAGCTTTTGGCGCCCATTGGTTGATTTCATCGCTGATGATGCCAAATTCGCGTGCTTTGGCCGCCCAGAATGACACGCCCTGCAAGGTATAAACCAGCGCGTCCTGCAGATCAGAAACCTCAGAGGTTTTGCCGCACATGCCTTGTGCGTAAGAACAACCTTTAGCAGCAGGGGTTTGAATTGTCTGTTCGCATTGAATACAGAACATATTGGGTTCTCCAGTGATTGTTGTCATCGTTGTGATAGTCACCACTGAAGAGCAGAATGCGTGCCAAACCTTATCTTATTGAATTTTAATGAATTAAGTCGTATTCCATCAATTGATTGATGTCATTTCAACAACACTGGCGGTGTTGAAATGACATCACAACCGCGAACATGCTTATTTATTAATCCCGAACTTTTTGCCCATGCGGTACAGGTTGCCACGATCCATGTGCAGAAATTGCGCGGCTTTTGCCCACACCCCGTCATTCAGGCGCAGAGCGTGTTCAATCAGCTCATGCTGATAGCGCTCGACCAGGTCTCGCATCGGCTGACTTTGCTGAGGTAAAAACTGCGATGTGTTTTTTACATCATCCAGATTGAGAGAAGCATCGAAGTGAGTGGAGAGAATCGTCACCGCACCCTGCTGAATCGCATGCAGCGCGGCGCGGGTCAAGGTGTGCTCCAGTTCGCGCACATTACCGTACCAGGAGCGCTTTTCCATCTGCGTCAATACTTTAGGGTGAACGTGCAAGTTTGGCGCGTTAAACTGTTGGCGCACTTTTTCCAGCAAGTAACCGGCCAGTACAGGAATATCGCCCTCGCGGGAGCGCAGCGGCGGTACTTGGATAGGAAACACGTTAAGACGGTGGAATAAGTCCGCACGGAACGTGCCGGCCTCGACTTCCTTCTCCAATTGTCGGTTGGTCGCCGCAACGATGCGTACATTAACCAGCAGATGTTGATCGCTGCCAACACGTTGCAGCTCGCCCTGCTGAATAACCCGCAGCAATTTGGCCTGCAGTACCAAGGGCAGCTCTCCCACTTCATCAAGGAATAACGTGCCGCCGTCAGCCAGTTCAAATTTTCCGGCCCGTTGACTGCTGGCGCCGGTAAATGCGCCTTTGACATGACCAAACAGCTCACTTTCCGCCAGCCCTTCCGGCAGTGCAGCGCAGTTAACGTAAATCATCGGCTTGTCGCTGCGCAGGGATTGCGCGTGTACGGAGTGCGCCACCAGTTCTTTGCCGGTGCCGGTCTCACCGCTAATCAGAACCGCGTAATCCGATTTCGCCACCGTCTCGATATTGTTTCTCAGTTGGGCTATCTGCGGGCTTAACCCGACCATTTCCCCATGCTGGGATCGCGCCTGTTGGATCAGTGTCTGGGTAACGCTTTTCTGTTTTTGGTTCTGCGCTTTGAGCGCTTTAATCTGGCCAATGTTACGCAGTGTTGCCGCGGCTAAAGCCGCAAAGGTTTCGATCGTCACCGGGTCGATATCGTCAAACGCCCCCACCGCCATTGCGTCCATGGTCAGCGCGCCGACCAACTGCCCTTCCACATACAAGCTAAACCCCATGCAGTCATGAACATCAATACACAGATCGTCGCTCAGCAAAGCACCGTCAAACGGATCAGGCAGCAGGCAGTCGGCGTCAAAACGCACCGCTTCACGACTTTCGATGATCGCCTCCAGGCGCGGATGCGCCTTGGGAAAATAACGACGACCAAGCACCGAAGTCTGCAACCCGCGCACCGCAACCGGAGTAAGAAACCGCTCTTCATCCAGAATAAACAGGCAACTCGCATCGCACGGGAAGACCTGCGCAACACCATCGATCAAGCTTTGGTACTGCTGAGTATGAGAACGGTTGGAACTGAGATTAAGCGCGAGATTCAGCAGAACATGATCGACGGTCGGAGACATAACACACCAGAAATAGCCACAAAACGCTCATGCTAGGCAAGTTGATGTCATTTGAACATCAGCAATGTCAGGAGATTGATGTTCCATTGACCACGATCAACTGACAAGCCGTTTTCAGATAACTGAATAATATTCAGCCCATCCGGGTAATAAAGGTTTGATCGTCATTGACAAAAGCCACAACGCCGCCGTGGTAGATAAACACCCGGCTACGCCCCTCAACTAAGCAGGCAAGCTGTGGATTCAAATCTTCTTGGTTATCTTGGCTCTGAAAGGTGCCGGTATCGGTGATTACACCGCTGAGTGCAGGCAAATATCCATAAGCACGCCTGGCTTGATCAATCAGGTTCAATTCGCTGGTGGCAGAGAAGTAACTTGGGATCGCACCGGCGTCTTCGATAAATAGAGGTTTCAGCTCTTCAAAAGCGGTAATCACCAGCCAGTCGATGCCGTTAACATGATGGATAAACATAACAATTCTCGGTAATTCTGATACCGCGATTTTATCACTATCAGGGCAGAACGCAGTAGAGATTTAGCTGCCAGCGGCGCGAATACGCTACCGTGGCCGGGCATACACCAGGCCAAGCTGAAACACGGATTCGTCTAACAGCAGATTAGAATCTAAACCATAGCCCCTAACTCATTGCCCCAAATGATAAATCAGTGCTAGCATTCAGCCAGATATGCAACTCACGCATATCATTCCAATCGTATTATCACAATAAAATCGAGATTCAGAATGAAAAAATCCATTGGGTTAGTTGTCCTTTCCGCTTTGGCATTGTCTGGCTGCATGTCAGAAGATAAACAAACCGGTCAAGCGTGTTTAGGAGCGAATAATGATTCCTTAGTTGAGTCACTCGGTGACCAGTGTCAGGCTGGTGATGCGATCGCCACTAAACATCCGGCTTATTTCTGCGACTTTAATTACGCCGTCGCTTACAACGATTATAACTCGGCATTTTGTATTTACTCCGGTAGCCAAAAAGAAGAACGAGTTAAAGCTAAATAAGCCTATTTAGTTATAAAAAAGCGGGGCTCAATGCCCCGCTCTGCTCTTGCTCATCAGATAAAAATCAGAAATCGTCATTCACACTCAGGTTCATATCAGCGCTTAACATGAAACTTTTTCATGATCTTCATTAATAAAACTCTATTAGTAAAACAAAACATGAAGAAATCTCATGTAGCACATTAAATAATACCATTGTATTCCTATGCCCATTCAAGGGTACAACATACCCAAGCCATTCACTCAAAGCGAAAACAGTTGAGTTTTCATTACGTCACTTGGCACCAATTACTCAAGGCTGTGGAAGTAAAGACCGGAATAGTCAGAAATACCACACCAAGCAAGGAACGAGTTTTCGATTTATCGCAGCAACGGGATACCAGAACATGAATAACGATTTTACATTTACGATTAAAAGCCTGTGTTTTGATGAAAATTACCAACCATCAAACAATACTCGTCTCACAACGAACTTTGCCAATCTGGCCCGCGGCGAGAGTCGTCAGTCAAACCTGCGCAATACGTTACAGATGATTAATAATCGCTTTAATACGTTAGCGACCTGGGATAACCCGAACGGCGATCGTTATTCGGTAGAGCTGGAGATCATCTCGGTTGATCTGAATATTGGCAACGCGACCAGTGAAGAAACTTTTCCCACTATCGAAGTGCTGAAAACCAACATTGTTGACCATAAAACCAATCAGCGCATCGAAGGCATTGTCGGCAACAACTTCTCCTCTTACGTTCGCGACTACGACTTCAGCGTATTGCTGCTTGACCACAACAGGGATCAACCAAAGTTCAGCATTCCTCAAAACTTTGGTGACCTGCATGGCAACATCTTCAAATGTTTCGTGAATTCAGAGGTATACCAAAATAACTTTGCCAAAAAACCGGTGATCTGTCTGAGTGTGTCGGATGCTAAAGTCTATCATCGCACAGGTAACCAACACCCGGTTCTGGGCTACGAATACGAACCGAATGAGTCATCGCTGACCGAGCAATACTTCAAAAAAATGGGTCTGCAGGTGCGTTATTTCATGCCGAAAGGCAGTGCGGCTCCTTTCGCCTTCTACTTCTTTGGCGATCTGCTTAATGATTACACCAATCTGGAACTGATCAGCACCATCAGCACCATGGAAACATTCCAGAAAATTTACCGTCCTGAAATTTATAACGCGAACTCAGCCGCTGGAAAATGTTACCAGCCTAATCTGAAAAATCCGGACCATTCAATCACGCATATTGTTTATGACCGCGAAGAACGCAGCAAATTAGCGATTGAACAAGGCAAGTTCACTGAAGAAACCTTCATCAAACCATACCAGACGCTGCTTGAGCAATGGTCTGCTGCTTACGCTTGATAATTAACGACAACACAAGACAGAATTTATTATGAAAAAACTATTACCGACTTCATCTTCAGGCAGTTTACCTAAACCATCCTGGCTTGCTCAGCCAGAGACTCTGTGGTCACCGTGGAAACTGCAGGATGCAGAACTGATTACCGGCAAACAAGATGCACTGCGTTTAGCGCTGCAAGATCAGCAACAAGCAGGCATTGATATTGTCAGCGATGGTGAGCAGACACGTCAGCATTTCGTCACCACTTTTATTGAACACCTGAACGGCGTTGATTTCGAAAACCGTAAAACCGTTACCATTCGTAATCGTTATGAAGCAAGCGTGCCGGTAGTGGTCGGCGAAGTGAGTCGTCAAAAGCCGGTGTTTGTGGAAGATGCGAAGTTTCTGCGTCAGCAAACCAAGCAACCGATCAAATGGGCTCTGCCGGGTCCTATGACCATGATCGATACCCTTTACGATGATCATTACCACAGCCGCGAGAAACTGGCGTGGGAATTTGCCAAGATTCTTAACCAGGAAGCGAAAGAGCTCGAAGCCGCTGGTGTGGATATTATCCAGTTTGATGAACCTGCGTTTAACGTGTTTTTTGACGACGTGAACGACTGGGGTATCGCCGCTCTGGAGCGCGCGATTGAAGGCCTGAAGTGTGAAACCGCAGTCCATATTTGTTATGGCTACGGCATCAAAGCCAATACTGACTGGAAAAAGACACTGGGCTCTGAATGGCGTCAGTACGAAGAGATTTTCCCGAAATTGCAAAAGTCTAATATCGATATTATCTCACTTGAGTGCCACAACTCCCGTGTGCCTATCGAACTGCTTGAACTGATCCGCGGTAAAAAGGTTATGGTTGGCGCAATTGACGTGGCGACCAACGAGATTGAAACGCCGGAAGAAGTGGCAGAGACATTGCGTAAAGCGCTGCAGTTTGTTGATGCAGACAAACTGTACCCATGCACCAACTGTGGCATGGCACCTCTGCCGCGTGGCGTGGCACGAGCAAAACTGGATGCGCTGCATGCCGGTGCGGAAATTATCCGTAAAGAGCTGTCGGCCTGATGCTTAATCTGTTGAGATAGATTCTCTGAATTGCCTGTTCGCTGCAACGCATTAACCAATGCAAAGCGAACGGGCAACTTTTCGTCACGGCTTCTGTTTAGCCATCACCTCCCCACCTGATTACCACACGATTATTTTGGCCTCCAACTCACGCTATTTGGCTATCGCATCTCATGACGTTTTACTTATGACCATTTATTAACCATTATTTATTGATAATTACATCAGGAGTGATGGTATGCATAAAACAACGATCATGAGATCTTTATTTCCTCTGCTCACCTTTCCTTTATCTTTCAGCCTCTTTGCTGAACCCCCTCATTCAGCAGAGGTACGCCCTGGCACTGTACTCTACAAGATCAATAGTTCTATACCGGCAAATGAGTTAAAAGCGCTCAACGCTTTACTGCACAGCCAGGGGCTGGTCTCACAACGCACCTTACAAGGCAGTCAGGTTACCATCGCTACCTTTGAGCACGCCGGACGAGAGACGGCGGTCGCCAATATCCTCAAACGCAGCGGTTACGTGGAATTTGCCGAAGCGGACTATGCTGTCGCTCCTGCCATGACACCCAATGATGCTGATTTCGACCTGCAATGGCATCATGCTGCCGTTAACTCGCCGCAGGCCTGGGACGTCACGACCGGCAGCAACAGCGTCTTGGTTGCGGTGTGCGATACCGGTTTTGAAGTTTCTCACCCGGACTTAAGCGCCAACCTGCGCACCGATTTGGCTTTTAACGCCCAAGATGGTTCGGACTATATTGCCGATGCCAATGGACATGGTACCGGGACGGCGGGAACGTTAGGAGCCGTGGGCAACAATGCTCTTGGCGTGGCCGGTGTTAGCTGGCATGTCGATATCATTCCGGTCCGCATTGCGATCAGCGACAGCAACAGCAGCGCATATATCTCAACCATGGCAACCTGTATCGAATATGCCGCAGATAAAGGCGCCCGAATCGTCAACCTGAGCTATGGCGGCATTCAATACGCGACAATTGACAGCGCGGCCAGATATCTGCGCAGCAAAAATGGCCTGCTATTTATGTCTGCCGGTAACGACGGTCAGGAATTTGCTGCTTATCCCGATTACACCAGCTTTGTCGGTGTGGCCGCCACAAACACCAGTAACACCCGAGCGAGCTTCTCCAACTGGGGCACCTTTGTTGATATCACCGCGCCGGGGACCAGCATTCGTACCACCTATCCGGGCAATCGCTACGTCTATTACAGCGGCACGTCATTTTCATCACCGCTGACCGCCGGCGTTGCGGCCCTGATGGTCGCAGCTAATCCGGGGATCAGTGCCGATGAAATCGAAAATGGCCTGTTCTCAACCGCGGCGGATATCGGCACCGCGGGAGACGACAATGTGTACGGACACGGCTTGGTCGATGCTCAGGCTGCCGTCAATTACGCGCAAAACCTCGATAACCTCAGTGCACCCGTCGCGGTAATCAACGCCAGCAGTAGCTCGGTTGCCTTTGGCAGCGCTGTGACCTTGGATGGTTCAGGTTCCAGTGACTCAGACGGCTCTATCGCTTCTTATTACTGGAGTCTGGGGGACGGCACCACCTCCAGCCTGCCGAGTGTGAACCATACTTACTCGGCAGCGGGCTCTTATCAGGTCAATTTAACCGTCACCGATAATCATGGACTGTCCAACTCCGCGACCAGCATTATTCAGGTCACGAATGAAATGCCCACCGCGGCCATCGATAGTATGCCGACCCAATACAACATTGGTGATGCTGTTCATTTCAGTGCCTTAACTTCAACTGATAGTGACGGCACTATTGTTGACTATAAGTGGGATTTGGGGAACGGAGAGACAGCTCATGACGCAGAGTTTACCTATACCTACAGTACAGGGGGAAGTTACACTGTCACACTTACCGTAACAGACAACGCCAGCGCGCAGAGCAGCACGGATATCAGCATTCAAGTCAGCGATCCTTATATTCTTTCTGCGCCGACCAATTTGCAGGCATCCGTGTCTGGATTTAATGTTGCGTTAAGCTGGCAGGATAACAGCCTGAGTGAGGACAGCGTAACGATTGAACGCGGAATGAAAGCGAGAGGTAAAACAAGCTATTCGGACCTCATTACGCTCGGGCCCGATACCACCAGCTTTGTCGATACTGTCAATGAAGCAGGCGATTACTTCTATCAGATTAGAGTGGAAAACTTACAAAGTCAGGCCACGTCTTCGCCGCTGAGAGTCACCGTTGATTCAGGGGCAACGTCACAGCCAAACCCGGATGCCCTGCCCGCTCCGACCGGACTGACTGCGGTTAGCAGTGGCGATAGCGTAACCCTGAACTGGAATTACAGCACGGATGGTATTGCGGGTTTCTATGTTGAGCGAGGCGATAAAGCCAAAGGTAAAGTGACCTACTCAGGTGACCCTATCATCGTCGTTCCCGGCATCAATCAGTACACTGAAACGGGCCTAGCTGCAGGCACTTACAGCTATCGAATCAAAGCGTTTGCCTCAGACGGTAATACTTCTGACTACAGTAACAGTGCCGAAGCACGGGTAAGGTAAAGTAAGAAGCGCACACTCTTTACATTATCAGGGTGTGCGCTATAACGGCGGAGCGTTGAACAGCGCAAAAACCGACAACTATATTTTATTCTGTCAGTCTAAGCGCACTCATTTAATCACGCGCTTTCAGCTGAACAATTGGGTTTACACATAAGTCTTGTTCACGTATCAATTGTTGTGTTTCTTCAGCGGTTTTAGCGACAATTTTCGTTTCGCCAGGTATACCAAAACGTGCAATTGGCAAATATTCGAAGTAGCTCACTTCCCCAGCCTTAGCGGTAAAATTCATTTCATCTTCGAAGCCAAAAACATCGGGATGATCAGCTTCAAAAAAGTAATTACCCGGCTCCAGTTCAAAACGACGGTAGCAAGCTGGATAGGTATTCACATCTTCATCATCGATGTGGATTTCTAATTCAAATAATCCAAAATTTGCTTCTCTATCACGATATAAATAGATGACAGCTTTGTCATCAACCGCGCTAAATGATTGCGTTGTTTGAAGTTCTGGCGAATCCTGTGTAAGAACAGGCACAGTCGAACAACCTGAAGCCACCAACACGGTTAGCAAAGGCAATAATAATTTTTTCATTTTTTATTCCTAGAATAGACAATTTACGATAACGTATTGTTCGTTATAAGATTAGTATTTTTGAGAAAGTATTATGAATGCATCAATTAAATAAATGCAATAGCATATTAATATTTAATTGAATATTATTTTCATGTTCAGTGAACAACCCAGACGATAGATAGCGTACTGAGAATTAACTAAATGCCTGCCAGACTAATCGTCGTGCTAATACACTTAACACAATGTTAAACACACGGTTAAAATAAACGCAGCTCATCCGTTTAACGAATTTAAGACCCACCCAGGTTCCGTTCGCTCCGGCGATGCTCATCATGATCAGCAAAGGTAACCATGGCGGTGAAAAACGCAGTGACGCTCAATAACGCCGCTATCGCGGGTGAAACTCTATTAAAAACAGCGCTTAAGTCCATGCATTACCATCCGCTGTTCACAACAGCGCTGGCATCATCTGGTTTAATACCCAGTAAAGTAAAAGCATCGTCTTTTTGTACGGGCTTGCTGAACAGGTAACCCTGATAGAAATCAACGTCATAGCCACTGAGCAATGCTTTTTGCGACTGTTCTTCTACCCCTTCGGCAATCACTTTGACATCGATCGCATGGCTCATCTTCGTCAATGCCGAAACGATACTGCGATCTTTTTCGTCGTGACAAATATCATCGATATAGGTCTTATCAATTTTGATGTAATCAACGTTAAGACTTTTCAAGACTGCAATCGAAGAGAAGCCCGTGCCGAAATCGTCAATGGAAATTTTCACGCCCATCTTTTTGATTTCAGACATGACATAGGACAGTTTCTCAAGATCGCGGATCATGGCCGTTTCAGTCACTTCCAGATGGATGTTTTCAACCCGAACATCAAACTCGCTGAGCAGTTTGCGCAGATGATCGAGGAAATGCTCATTCTCGAACTGTATCACCGAGACGTTGATAGACATAGAAATATGGGGCAGATGCTGGTTAATCTCATGCAAGGTTTGCAGCGATGAGCGCAGCACCAACTTACCGATACTAAAAATCAAACCATGTTGTTCTGCAATAGGAATGAAATCGTCAGGCGACACAAACTTGCCATCCAGTTCCCATCGAATCAAGGCCTCAAAGCCAGAAACGTTGTTGGTGGTCACATCGACAATCGGTTGATAGACCATGTAGAAGTCGTCCGTATTGATGGCGGTGGTCATTTTTGCATGCAGCTCTTCCTGCCACTGGAGTTTGTCTTTCAGGCCCTGGTCGAAACTGTAAATTTTGATGTTTTTCTTCTTACCTTCCAACATGGAAAGGTAAGCATTATTGACAGCATTAGATAGAGTCATCTCACCCCCCAGTTCATAGAAACCGTAGTGAAAACTGGGGGTCGTTATCAATGACAGATACTGAACCTCACGGCTGAGAAGATGGTCAATATTCTCAATGAAACGCGTGATACTGACGTTATTACCGTGCGGAAAATAAAGAATAAAACCACTGCCGTTCCATTTGGACGCAATCGTGTTGTAGCGTTCATCGATATTAAGTAACCGCTTCCCGATCACGTTCAACACGTAGTCACCGTAGCCGTGGCCGTAGTTACTGCACAGCAACTGGAATTTGCTGATATGAATATAGATCATCGCTCGCCGACATTCAGGAGCTTCACATGGATGCGCTTCTTGCAATGACTTGACCATTGCAAGAAAGCTGGTGCGGTTTAATAATCCGGTTACGCTGTCTTTTTGCTCCAACAGAGTAATTTTTTCCGTGCGACTTTCGACCTCATGCTCAAGACTTTTCACCAGGCTGTCGACTTTAAGTCGGTCACTAATCGACGACATAATGAACTTGCAACTGCGTAAAGAACTCAGACACAGCGCCACGCCATAGCCAATCGACATAACCCCGATGACACGCTCGTCATAATTATCAGCACTAACGAGTACGAAGCTGTAAGGAAATACCGTGATAGATGTGAATGCTATCGCTGATCGGATGTCGGCTGCGAGCAAGGTCGCACTGCCGCCGGACATACCACAAAAGATGATAATGGTGACCGCCTTCTCTCGCAGACCAAATTCACCATGAAACAGATAAGGAAAACTGGCCCAGGCAACCGCAGCAAGCAATACCCCCATAAAATGAAAATCGAGTTTGTAGGGATTATTGTTGGGGACAAAAAAGTGAACCGACAGGCGAACCATGCATGCGAGGTAGATTCCCATCAACCAGACGAGCTTGTCCGTTCCGATATCACTGTAAATACCACTCAACACCAACAAAGTGGCTATCGCGACATTGACACTGACCAGAAAACACAGGTTGGATGAAAAAGCTTCGAGACGCTGCTGCCTATACATGTAATCGATTACTCATGGAACTCAACTATCAAATCTCATAATTTATTTTTTCTACTTATTTGTCAACCAGTTAAATGAGAGAGTTATAAATAAGCCTCTCTAAATAGGGATGAAAACTTGGTTTTCCCGAGCGCCTTTCGTTGTTTAATCACCAGGTAAACCAACAAAGGCGAATTGACTGCTACCCAACCAGGTTGAGGCTTCCACAATTCTGCAACACATCAGGCTTGATATGCACCAGATTGAGTTTTATCTCAGAGTTTATCTAACAATTGTCGATTGCGTCAATTCAGCCTCGGGAAGGGTCAATAACATTCAACAACTTTGCCGACCAGTGAGCACACCTTACTTTTTGTGCATGTTTACTTTGACTGAGCAAATGTGGCAATCAAATAGTCGATCATTGCCCGGACTTTAAGGGGTAAACGGCGGTCAGGCGGAAACAGTACGTGCATTCCGCCGATGTCTACGGTCGGGTGATCAAGTTCCAGAGCCACCAGCTGACCATTTTGCAATGCATCCGCCACAATAAAATCCGGCTGATAGATGATGCCCTGACCCGCGATAGCTGCAGCCAGCAAAGCATCACCATTATTGGCTTTGAGGTTACCTTTCACCTGAACCTGAACATCACCTTTCACACCAAAAAACCAGGCGCCGTTCCCCTGCAATGCAGACAAGGTATAACTCAGGCAGTTGTGGGAAGAGAGTTCTGACACCCGCTTAGGACGACCAAATTGCCTCAGATAGTCAGGCGACGCGCAAACACGCAGCGGACAGTTACCCAGCTTACGTGCCTTTAGTTGGCTGTCCTCCAGATGACCGATACGCAAAATCAGATCCCAGCCTTCATACAGCAAGTTTTGCTGACTGTCACTCAGGCCAAGCTCCACTTCGACTCCCGGATAATCGCGGGAAAACGCTGGCAGCAGCGGCGCAATAAACCGGGTACCGAAAGATAGAGGCACATTCATCCTCAATCGTCCTATTGCCTCGTTGCGCTGTGACGAGAGTTCCGATTCGGTTTCATCCAACTCTTGCAGGAT
The DNA here is from genome assembly GCF_004804295.1 of Vibrio sp. H11. Classification (NCBI taxonomy): domain Bacteria; kingdom Pseudomonadati; phylum Pseudomonadota; class Gammaproteobacteria; order Vibrionales; family Vibrionaceae; genus Vibrio; species Vibrio sp. H11. Next base: position 16,054 of record NZ_SSHN01000010.1, read on the forward strand.
GCGCTTACACGCTTCGAGATATTCGCGCCCGCCATCGGTTAAAGTGAGCTGACGGGTGGTACGGCGCAATAGCTTGATTCCCAACCGGCTTTCCAGTGCATCGACATGCTTGGTCGCCATTGCCGGCGACATGCCCAGTCTACGCCCGGCGGCTGACAAACTGCCTTGTTCCACGGATTCGATAAAAACCCGCATGCTGGTAAAGCGATCCACGTTGATTTCCTACTCTGAGTTAAAGCTGTTCATCAAATTTAGCATGTTCTATTACCAGATTGACAGGTGGATAATGGTTGTCACCAACGAATAATGCTTATCAGCGCACAATAGCCATAACGAATTATCCCATTTGCACTAAGGACCGTTGAGTATGACCAACTCCAAATTTACCGCGAATTCCGTTACCCAGCCGACCATATTCATCCCGCATGGCGGTGGTCCTTGTTTCTTTATGGACTGGCACCCGGCCGATACCTGGGACAATATGGCGGAATTTCTGCAAAACATCGACAACCTGTTACCGGAAAGACCAAAAGCGATTCTGATGGTTTCAGCACACTGGCAAACCGCGCAGTTTTCTGTCACTTCAGGCACCAATCCTGAGCTGATTTATGACTACTACGGTTTCCCGGCTCATACTTACCAGATCACTTACCCTGCGCCTGGTAGCCCTGAGTTAGCGGAACAAGTGGTGGGGTTACTAAAACAAGCCGGTCTGAGCGGCCAGCAAGAGAGCACGCGTGGTTACGACCACGGCATGTTTATTCCGCTGAAACTGATGTTCCCGGACGCCGATATTCCGGTGGTTCAGTTGTCACTGCGCAACGATTTAAACCCGCAAGCACACATTGAGCTTGGTGAAGCACTCGCGCCGCTGCGTGCGCAGGGGGTACTTATTGTTGGCAGCGGCATGAGTTTTCACAACATGCGCGGCTACGGTGACAGTCGTTTTACCGAACCTTCCGTGATGTTTGACAACTGGTTAACTGAAGCGGTCGAAGCGGAGCCACAACAACGTAACGCTGACTTAAGCCAGTGGACACAAGCACCACACGCATTTAACTGCCATCCACAAGGACATGAAGAGCACCTGCTGCCACTCATGGTAGTTGCCGGTGCTGCGGGCAGCGACCGCGGTCGTAAAGTGTATTCACAACAAGTAATGAAAACTCAGCTATCCGGTTTTGTGTTCGGTTAAGAGCGATTCCGCTCCTCGATAAGACGGGTTAAGACAGGCGGGATCGGCTTTTGGGTTCCGCCTCTCACATTGACCTACCTCCGCTTTGAATTGCCCGCCCTTACTCCAGGCAAGTGACGATTTATTTCAACCGCTCTTGAGCGTTTCGGTATTTTGTTCAATTTCTCGCCTTGCCCCAATATGCACCTGCTAGACTCACATTACGTACCTAACCGAAAATCGGGAGAAACGTAATGAGCTATAAACATATACTGGCAGCCGTTGATCTGTCGCCATCCAGTCAGGACGTTATAGACCGTGCGATTGCCATGGCGAAAAGCGACGGCAGCGTCCTTTCGCTGGTCTTTGTCGAAGTCGACAGCATGGCGTTATCACCGAAAGAGGAACTTGAATTTCAGGCGCAGTTGCAAGCACTGGCTGATAAGTGTGACTACCCTGTCAAAGACTGTTGCGTCGTGATTGGCGATCTGCACATCAAACTGTCAGGTCTGGTGAAACAGATGGATATCGACTTGGTGGTTTGCGGCCATCACCATAAGGTGCTGAGCAGGCTGTTCTCCCACATCCCTGCGGTGGCCAACGCGGTCGAATCTGATCTGTTGGTGGTGTATCTCGACCAGTAGTTTGAGTCAGCAAACATCACCATAGCCAAAGTGATCGCCAACAAGATAAATAGCAGTAGCGCAGAAACAGAAAACCCGGCCTACAGTGCCGGGTTCCTTATATGTGGAATCACAGATCAGATGAATCAAGCTCAGATGCGAAAACTTAACGGCATCGACGCCAGCACCGAGGCGCGTTTGTGAATATTTTCCGATTCAGTATTGACGGTATCAACCATCTTGACGTTCTCTTGCGATACCTGATTAATCGCTTCGACATTGCGGCTCATATCGCCGGACACCACACTTTGCTGCTCTGCGGCGGTTGAGATCTGAAGCGCCAGATCAGAAATTTCCGCTACCGCATTGTATACCTGCTGAATACGATCCACCGATGACTGGGTTTCATCCAGACACTCTTCCGCCGATGAGCGGCCTTGCATCATGGTTTTCGATAAGGTAATCAGCGACGACTGTATTTCGCCCATTGAGTTGTGGATTTGTTCTGTGGCTTTATGGGTCCGGGTCGAGAGCGCGCGCACCTCTTCGGCAACGACGGCAAACCCTCGTCCGTGCTCACCCGCGCGGGCAGCTTCAATGGCCGCATTCAGTGCCAGCAAATTGGTTTGATCCGCAATCCCCTGGATTTCCTGGGTCACGAGGCCAATCTGCTCAGCTTCTTTCGCCAGCGCCTCTGCCGCCAGAGACGATTTGCTCACCTCTTCAGCCAGATGGGAAACCGACTTCATAGTATTGGATATCGCTTTCGTTGCCCCTTCGCAATCATTGTGCACCAGGCTGACTTTAGAGGAGGTTTGCGCGGTATTATCAGCCACATTCTGGATAGTCATCGTCATTTCTTCCATCGCAGTCGCAAGCTGCTGCAGTTCGTAAGACTGACGTTCAACACCTTCATGGGCTTTTTTCGATGCCCCTTCCAGTAAAGTTACACTGTCCATCAATACCTTAGCGCCATCACCCACCCGACCAAGAATAGTGCGAGCACGACCGCGGTGCAAAGCATCACTAAACTGAATCACACTACAGGGTGAGGTTCCGAAAAAGACATAACGCGACACACTGTCATAGTGTGCTTTCATATCGGCGATGGAGCGACTGGCCGCGAAAATCTCAGGATAGAAACACGCCAGCGCCACAAAAGGCACAATAAAACTTAACCACGGCAAAGCAAGAGCGCCAACACACAGCCCCAGCGAAATCGCCGCAAACAGCGCAAGTCTGAACGTATGGCTGAACCACCACTTTTCTCCCACGTTCACACCGCGATTAATCTGAGCGTACATTTTTTCAGCACGCTGACGTACCCTGGGCTCCAGCACAGTGCGTACCGACTGGTAACCCGTCAGCTCGCCGTTTTCAAACACCGGGGTGACAAATGCGTCAACCCAGTAGTAACGACCATCCTTACACCGGTTCTTTACCGCGCCGCGCCACTCAAGGCCGGCCTGAAGTTTGGCCCACATATCCGCGAAAGCCGCTTTGGGCATATCCGGATGTCGCACCATATTGTGGTTTTTGCCCACCAACTCGGATTCTTCAAACCCAGCGACGCGGCAAAATTCTTTATTCGCGTAACGAATAACCCCTCGTTTGTCAGTCACAGAGACCAACTGCTCATCTTTTGAAAAGGTGACTTCACTATCAACAACATGCACATTGCGTTTATTGCTCATGCTTTTTCTCCATGCCACGGCGTTGTTTTTATTTTTATTTTGAATAGACCATTAACCGCTATAACCACTCACTACCCTCATCAACCCGATGTGTAAAACACTTCGCTAAATTAGTATAGTTAGATGTGTTGATAGCATTTTAATTATGGATTAGCTATTGATAAATTCTTCATTAAAGAATGCTGTACGGTCTAAATTTGTCGGGTTGTGCGCACTTTTTCGCCATTAAATTCAATTTTACTAATATTCAAGACGGCTATCTGACACTAATGAATAAATAACCCGCAAAATAATTAGCTATACTTAGATCTATCTTACATAAAAATGCAACAATATGTATATTTTACTAACACTTATGTCGCTTTAAACAAAGCGTGACTCTGGTTCTAAATTATGAAATTCATTAAGAGTTGATACCGAAGATCAGAGAGGCGGATTTTGATGACTGACTGATTGCACGACGTTTTCTCAGCGGACGGAAGTACACCGATCGAGGCGTTGACGAAATATCAGTTTTAACTATTGGTCCAGATGTGTATTTAGCAAGTAGACAACTGTCAATCTAAACGCATAATTCAGTTTTCTTTTCACTCCATACCCGCTAAGTTAACCCGTATTGCGAATTAATAGATACCAGTTCTATGAACACAGGGCTATCAGCCAGGGAACAATGAGTCGTTGTGCGGCTCACTCAATTCAGGATAACAGCGTGCATTTTCAGGACCAAACATTAGAGCGCTCTATCGTCGCCCTGAGCCATCACTACCAACACGGTATTGAAGAGCCTCTGCATCAGCACAACGTCAACCAGCTTCTGCATATCACCAGCGGTGTATTACGGGTTTATATCGAACAGCAATGTTGGGTTATCCCTCCCCATCGCGGCTTGTTGATCCCGGCCGGTATGCCTCACCGCCTGATGGCAGTCGGCTCTGTGGAGGTCAAAACCTTGTTCTTTGACCCATTAGCTCGTGCGGATTTGCCGGGTATATGTGGTATTTTTCAGGTTTCATCGCTGCTGCGGGAATTGATTGTCAGCGCGACCAAAATTGAAGGTCCCATAGTGCCCGGGACCCGGGATGAAAGATTGTTAGAGCTGGTGCTTGATGAACTTCGTACCATCCATCTGGTCAATTTCAATGTGCCTTGCCCTTGTTCAAATGATTTAATCCAGTTCTGTCAGCGGGTGCAAAGTCGCATCGACCATCCTTGGTCTGTATCTGATGCGGCCTCTTTACTGCAGGTTTCTGAACGCACCGTGTCACGCAGATTTCATCACGAAACTGGCCTCAGTTTTGGCGAGTGGTTACGCCTCAGTCGACTGTCAACCAGCATGGAGTTACTGGCGCAGGGCTACAGTGTCATCCAGGCAGCATTAGCGGTCGGCTACGACAGTCCCGCAGCGTTTACCGCCATGTTCAAACGCCGTATCGGCCTTGCCCCTACTGAGTACATTCCTCCCTCGAATTGATGCGGCTTTGATTATAATTCAAGAGCATTGGCAACAGCGTTTAACGTCGCTTGCAACGAAGCTCGGCTGGTATCGGCATCTACCGCCACACCAAAGAAACGCTGCCCGCGGGCACTCTCAATTTCAACATACGCAACCGCTTTGCTGTCTGACGCCTGCCCCAGTGTATGCTCAGAGTAACCCCTGATATTCATACGCAGTGCAAGTGTTGATTTTAAAGCATCCATTAATGCACTCAATAAACCACTGCTTTGCCCGCGGGCGCTATACTCTTCCGCGCCAATATTAAAACAGACATCCAGTTGCTGACCTTTCTCGTGAGCTGAACTTCCATAGCTGCGTAAAACAATTTTAGGCTGTTCGGTCACACCATATTCACAGCGAAACAGGGTCCATAATTCAGCCAGAGCGACTTCCTGTCCCGAGAGATCAGTATGGGCTTTCACTTTCTTACTAAAATCCACCTGCAATGCACGTGGTAAACTAAGACCGTGGTTTTGCTCCAGTAACCAGGCTGATCCGCTTTTTCCTGACTGATTATTGACCCGTATCACTTCCTCGTAACTGCAACCGACATCTTTCGGGTCAAGCGGCAAATAAGGGATATTCCATAACCCTTGAGGATTATGCTGAGCAAAGCCCTTCTTTATCGCGTCTTGGTGTGAACCGGAGAACGCCGTAAAAACCAGTTCACCCGCATAAGGATGACGTGCGTGGACTGGTAGCTGATTGCAGTATTCTGCGACCTTGACTGTGTGACGGATATCGGAGAAATCCAGGTTAGGCGTTACCCCTTGGGTATACAGATTGAGTGCCAGTGTCACCAAATCTACGTTACCGGTGCGTTCACCATTACCAAACAAGCAGCCTTCCACCCTCTCTGCACCAGCCAGTAAAGCCATTTCCGCGGTGGCAACACCGGTACCACGGTCATTATGAGGATGAACGCTAATGGTCGTGTAAGATAAATCATCCATCTGGCGACGAAATTGCTCTATCTGGTCAGCAAACACATTCGGCGTATTCACTTCAACCGTCGTCGGCAGATTCAAAATCAGAGGGCGCTGCTCACTGGGTTGCCAAGCCGACTTTACATCACGACACAGCTCCAGCGCGAAATCGAGTTCAGTGAAGCAGAAGGTTTCCGGCGAATATTGCAGACACCATTGCGTAGTGCTGTGCTGTTCGGTCAATTGTTTTACCTGACTTACAGCCGCCACCGCCAGGTCAATAATTTCCTGTTTCGACTTGTTAAACACCACCTCACGAAACAAGGGCGCTGTCGCGTTATAAATATGCACAATGGCTTTATTCGCGCCTTGCAACGCAGCCACTGTCCTGTCGATAAGCTCAGTCCGGGACTGGGTTATGACCTGCAGCCAGACATCATCAGGTACGTGCTGCTCCTCAATCAAGCTACGAACGAACTGATACTCAGTCTCAGATGCAGACGGAAAAGCGACTTCAATCTCTTTAAAACCGCAGTGCACCAAATGCTCAAAGTAGGCCAGCTTACGTTCGTGATCCATAGGCGTTGCTAACGCCTGGTTTCCATCACGCAGATCAGTGGAACACCAGCGTGGCGCCTGAGTTAAGCGGTTATCAGGCCAGTTACGTTGTGGATTGGCAACAATATGCGCCGGTTGATATTTGCTTTCGGGATTCGAAATCATGTTACACCTTATCGTTTGAATTTGATTCAGTGTAACCAGCAGAAGAAACGGGTCTTATTCGTTCCGGTCAGGGCCTGTCGCGTAACGGACATGGAAGACAAATATGAAATAAAAAACCGCTGAAAATGTCAGCGGTTTTTTCATAACAGGAAATACAGCCGTCATCAGGTTTACCGTGATTACCGAATTACAGCGAGGCACCACCGCAAATCACCAGCTCCTGACCGGTGATCGCCGCACCGGACGGAGACACGATAAACTGCACGTAGTCCGCCACTTCCTGCGGTTTAATATAGCGTCCCATCGGCGGGAGTTTAGGCGGCGATGTGGTCCGGCTTGGATCCAGCAACATCGGGGTCTCCGTTGCGCCCGGCGCGATGATATTGGCGGTAATCCCCTGAGTGGCCAGTTCAGCCGCCCAGCTGCGTACCATACCGATCATGGCAGACTTGGTTGCGACATACTGTGAACGGCCGGCAACACCGCGCGAGGTGCGGCTGCCAATCAGCACGATACGCCCGCCTGCAGTCATTTTCGGCACCAAAGCATTAGCCATGATTTCCGCCACATGAATATGCAAATGCCATAACACCTCGCTCTCACTCAGATTCAGTTCACCTAACGGAGCCGAGGCCATTTTGCCCGCCGCGTGAATAAAAGCATCCACTTGGGCAAACTGTTCGGCGCATTGCCGAACCTGAGCACTATCCATCAGGTCGACACTCAACGCAGTAAAGTCAGGGTGTTGAATATCCGGTCTGCTGCGACTCAACCCGGTAACTTGCCAGCCGTTATCCAGCAAGGTTTGCGCGATGGCAAAGCCAATCCCTGAACTGGCTCCGGTTACAATAGCATGTGGTTGGATCATAACCCCTCCAGCATACTCAGTGGCACTTTAAATACCGCTTTTCGTACCACGCCACGACCTGAAGCGGAACAAAGTGCCTGGTGCGGCTCTCCCGGCATAAACACCGCAAAGTCACCGGCAGCGAGATGGATTTGCTGGCGCAGTTGCGGCGCTTTGACGATAAACAGATCGGGTTTCTTTTCATCCGCTTCGACGGCTTGAGTATAGGCCGAATCAAAGTAAATCGTTTCCTCACCGCTCAGCACCAGCTGGATATCAGCGAACTGCTGATGAAATTCGGTATGACGCAGTTCTCGACTTTGCAGCTGCGCGTCACCGATATGACAAAACCAGTCTGTAGCTTCAACAGGCAGTCGCCCGTCAGCCGCTTGTTGCAACCTTTCCAGACTACATTCAGGGCGGCTGAGAACAGACATAAACGCCGCAGGCAGACCGACACGGTTCAGTTGGTTAAGATGGCCACTAATCATAGTTATCACCCTTTTAAAACAAGGCTGCCACTTAAAAGTGGCAGCAAAAAAACAGTCAGGATTACAGCTGGCACCGCACGTATTTAATCGCCTGACGGAAATAGGTATAAGCGACATGGATATCGCCATCGCGGCTTTGAGTCACCGTCGGGTAAGAGAACTCACGGTTGCGTTTTTCCTGCGAGTTATTGGTCATACAATACCCGTCACCTTCATCCAGATTAATGATGGTCGGCCAGGTTTCACCATTATCTTCAGAAATCGCCAGACACATTGGTGCGCGTGGTGCGCCCCAGAATGCAGAGCGGCCTTCTACGATTTCCGGCTCTTTCGCACCGCTGTCATCTTCGATTTCATCGTACAAAGAACTGCGACGCTCGGTTGCACCGGCCGCGCTCATGTTGTTGAACACCAGCGCCAAGTTACCGTTTTGCAGCGTCGTCACCTGAATCGAAGAGTTGTTGTTAGGCAGCGAGGTCGCGACCGGGCTAGACCAGGTTTCGCCGTCATCTTGAGAAATACTCTTATAGATATTGTCTGCCCAGCGGCTGCGGTATAGCGCCAGCAGGCGACCATCCTGCAGCGGTGTGATACACATATGGACACAACCCAGGCTATCCGGCACTGCAACATTACGCCACGTCTGACCTTTATCATCAGAAATACGCACCCCGCTGGTGTCGTAGTTACCGACCCACTTCTCACCCGGCCTGACCGTGCAGTAGAACACCGGCAATAACCAGCGTCCGCTTGGCAGAACCACCACCGGCTGACGAATAAAGGTGCCCGGTTCATCGATCAGGGTTTGGATATCATTCCAAGTTTCGCCCAAATCTGGCGACTGACGGAAACGGACGATAGCCGTATCCTGATTACCGGCCAATTGCGCGGTCCAGATCAGCCACAACGTGTTATCCGGGTCCAGAAACAGGACCGGGTTTTGTTCAGAGCGGCTTGGGTCATCGGACAGTTTCAGCGCAGGTTCCCACTGCTGACTGCCACTGCGCAAACGCGAGCAGAGGATAGAGATGTCAGAAACCCCTTCTTGCGTGCCGGCAAACCAAGTACAAAGCGTATCGCCATTAGGCAGACACAGCAGATTAGAAGCGTGATTTTGCGGATAATCCGATGGCAGCATCGCCGTGGTAAATTCAGGCACAGTTTGATCAGCAGAAAGAATTCCTGTTTTTTCCACCGTAACAGTTTGTTGACTCATTAAAGACTCCATTTCGTTCTTATTCCGGCCTCCCGGTCACCAGGAGGCCGGCTTATTCATGCGTTATGCTGTTTTTGCGTTGCTGATTATGCATCGGCCCGAACTTTTCCAGCACCAGATGACCAAAGCTAACGCCAGCCCCAGGAAGGCAAACCACATCGGCGAAGACGATTTGTCCAATACGATGCCAATACTGGCGACCAGGAACAGCAGGCGTTCGACGATATTCAGATCTTTCTTAAACCAGCCCTGCAGAAAGACTGCCCAGCAGAAAGTCGCCACCAACATGCCAAAGAACGCAATCAGGATCAGATACCAGGCGCCTTGCCATAACACCACAGGGTCAGTGATGAAGCTGAATGGCACCAGGAAGATAACCAGCGCATAAGAGAACGCGATAAAGCCGGTCTTGGATGAATCACTCTGGCCAATGGCAGACGCCGCGTATGCACACAATGCAACCGGTGGTGTCACCATGGACAGCACGCAGTAGTACATAATGAACATGTTAGCTGCCAGGCGATCTACGCCCATATCTATCATGGCCGGAGCAAAGATGATTGAACCTATGATATAAGCCGCAACCGTCGGCAAGCCCATACCCATGATGATACAACCCAGGATCACCATCACCAGCGACAGATAGAGGTTGTCACTGCCTACCGCACTGAGAATCTCAACAAACTTAAACGCCAGGTTTGACTGAGTCGCCAGCACCATGATGATACCAACCGAGGCCAGCGGGACAGAGACCCACGCCATCTGTTTGGCAGTATCCATCACCATAGGGAACAGGATCTTATAGCTGTAACGTGTGTTCTTTCGCAGCAGTGGCGCAACCAGAGCAACCACCGAACCGACAAACGCGGCATATGGCGCTGAGTAACCGGCAATCAGTGCAATCACCAGGAAGATAGGTGAAATCAGTAGGTGCAGACGCGGACGAATTGGCTCAAATTTCAGGTCTTGCTTAGAGATATTACCCACACCGGTTTTACGGGCACGCAGGTCGATAATCACAAACAGTGCGAAGTAGAACGCAGCCGCCGGAATAATCCCCGCTGCGGCAATATCGGTATAAGGAATACCCAGCATGTCCGCCATAACGAATGCAGCAATGCCCATGATTGGTGGCATCAGCTGTCCGCCGGTTGAAGCAATCGCTTCCGTTGCCGCAGCCTGCTCTTTGCTGTAACCGGAGCGTTTCATGATTGGAATAGTCAGTACACCGGTTGACGTGGTGTTCGCTACTGCAGAACCGCTCACCATCCCAAACAGGGCCGAGCCCAGTAGCGACATTTTCGCAGCACCACCTTTCAGCGGAGCTGTGGCCATCATCGCCAGATCAATAAACACGCTGCCGCCGCCAGTCATGGTAAACACACAACCAAACATGACGAAGAAGAATACAAAGTTAATCGCAGTGCTGGCTGTGATACCAAACAGACCGTCCGCCTGCATGCTGATAAGTTCAGCCATCGTATCGAGCGTGAAGCCTTCAAACGCTGTCCATCCCGGGAAGTAAGGGCCAAGGAAACCGTATAGAGTAAAGATGATCACCACAGACAGCAGTGAGAAGCCGACTGAACGACGCACCGCTTCGAACAGCATCAGACCACCGGCGATGAAGGCGTACTTGTCAGAAAACAGTACGTCATCAATCATTTCCAGGCGCGATTCCAGACGTGGAATTGAAGTGTAGTAGTGGTAAACCACTGACAATGTCACCGCGATGCACACCAAATCGATGAAGCGTCCCAGATAAACTAACTGCTTATTTTTAAACTCAATTGGCTGAAAACTAATAACCAGTGCCGTCGCCATAAACACATGGATGGTCGCCGCGGTTAACGGCGATACCGGAACAAAGAACTGATTCAAAAGGAACAGAATATAGGCTATTGCAAGAATAGCCTTCACTGTGTTCATTAAATGATTATATTTCATAATGACACCTTAAATACTGTGCACTAAACGCCGAACTTATTTAAGCCAGCCTTGCTCGCGGTAGTATTTCGCCGCACCTGGATGCAGTGTTACGAGCGCTTCGTGGTTACCAATTTCTTCCGGATGCCAGAACTTCAGCGGAGAGTGAGTCTCTTTGATCTCTTTCTGGCTGCTGATCAGCGCTTTCGTCACGTTGTAAACAGTATCTTCGTCAACGTTGGCATTGGTCACAAACACAGTCGCACTGACAGGTGTGATGTAGTCTTCGGTTTGGCCGTCGTAAGTCCCTGCTGGCATAGTGCCCGTCGGCAGGCCAACTTTAGCCAAATCTTTCAGTACGTTATCGCCGTAAGGAATGTAAACCACATCGTTAGTCAGCGTCATTTCAGTCAGGTTCGGGTGCATCGCAGGTACGTTATCGATGTAAACGTCAATCGCGTTATCACGCAGCATCTGCGCAGCCTGACCGCTACCCATCTGTACCACTTTGCCCTGCTCTTTCAGCGTTTCAATATCAGAGCCCAGCGCTTTGAAAATGTAATCGGCAATAATCGGCACCTGAGAGCCGGTCGGTTTCATCGCAATACGCACGTTGTCTGCTTTGATCACCTTGTCCATGGTGTCATTGCCGGTCTGCTCTACCCACGCTTTACGCGCGATAGTGATGGTGTACGCTTGCTGCACATTATCCAGCACCATACGCAGATTCTCGTTCTTTTTGCCTTTATAAATATCGGTCAGGCCATCACGCGCCCAAACAGTCGCGTTTGAAGTGGTGAAACCGAAGTCCGCTTTCCCCTGGTTAACCACCACCGGGTTAGTCATACCGCCGCCGCGGGGGATCAGTTTAATCTTGTACTCGTCGCTGGTTGCTTTCGGAATCAGCTGTGAAAAGGTTGTGCCATAGGTGTACCAGCCGTTACCCGGAGGCTGAGAAATAATGGACGAGGTTTCCGCCTGAACAAAGCCGCTAGCCAGCAATGTCGACAGAGTCAGAACTTTTACGGCAGTTTTGAATGTTTGCTTCATCATTGTAGGGTATCCTTTTGTTTTACTTGATTATTATTGTAATTTTTGTTTAATAATATCTTGTATTTGTTCAATATCCGTTTGACTAAACCTTACGGGATAGCGGCTTGGCCCGACATTTTCACCCAGCAGATTCAGGGTCTGTTTAACCACTGCCGGAGCAAATGCGATTGGGTACAAATGACTTCTCAGATAATTAATCACCTCCTGCGCAGCCTGAGCTTGTTCAACGTCATTCCCCTTAAAGGCCAGGTAAATCTGATTCACCAAGTCAGGTACAATATTGGCAATGCCTGATACACAGCCAATCGCGCCTTCCTGATAACCGGTCAGAATCAGTGAATCCGGACCAGTAAGTACATCAAATTGTTCATGTCTAGCAGCAACTTGCAGAAACCCTTGCAAGCTCTCGTAACTGCCGGCGCTGTCTTTAATGCCGTAAATATTCGGGTGAGACGCCAAAGTTGCTGCGACCTGAGGCGTGATGGTATTGCCGGTACGCGCCGGAATGTTGTAGAGATACACCGGAATATCCAGGCTATCGGCCACCGCGGTGAAGTACTCAACCAATTCCTGCTCACGCAGCGCACTAAACCAAGGGGTAATAACGGATACCGCTTTCACACCCGAGTCCTGTACTGCCAGCCCATGTTCGATGGTGCTTTGCAGCGTCAGTTCACCAATGTGGGTGACCACATCAACACGGCCGGCCGCTTGTTCAACACAGATTTCAGTCACGCGGCGCTTTTCTTGATCGCTCAGAACAAAGAATTCACCATTGGTACCGTTACAAAAAATGTTGTTGCCGAATGAAATCTGACGCTCAACCTGGTTACGCAGTTCGGCTTCATTCAACGTACCGTCTTGGTTAAACGGTGTCACAACCGCAACATACGGCCCCTTCATCACCTCAGTCATACTATTTCCTTATTCGCAGATACTTTGATACATGTTCAGAACATCCTGTTCGGTTACCGGAACAGGAGAATGGTTAATCAGACGCTTCACTTCCATTGCGTTGGCGGCCAGCTCAGGCAACTGAGAGGCATCAATCCCGATGGCATTCAGTTTGGTAGGCAGCCCAAGTTCCACTACCAGGCTTTCGAGGTAGTCAACTAAGGCATGAGCTTTGTCTAAAGAAGGAAGAGATTTATCGGATTGAGGCAGCAGATCATAGACTTGTGCCAGCTTCTCTTGACAAGGTTCACAGATAAATTTCATCACCGGAAGCAGCAGCAGAGAGTTGGCCAGACCATGCGGAATGCGGTACTTACCACCCAGAGGATAAGACAGGGCATGCACCAGGTGAGTACCAGAATGAGAAATCGATGCACCGCCATAATAAGACGCCCACAGCAGATTCAGACGAACCTGCATATCCTGCGGCGCTGTCATCACTTTGTCGATATTGGCGAAGAATTTTTGCATACCGATCATGGCGTAGTTATCACCGACCGGATTAGAAATACAGGCAGTGAAACACTCGATCAGGTGACACAGAGCATCAATAGAAGTCGAAGCGGTAATATGGGCGGGCATTGACGTGGTCAGCTCAGGTGCCAGCAGCACGTAATCCGGCAGCATAACCGGAGAAATAATGCCAACTTTGGTCGCGCGGCTTGGAATCGCCACAATTGCATTTGGTGTTGCTTCAGCGCCGGTACCGGCTGTGGTTGGGATCAACAGCAGCTCAGTACGCTGCACCGGCGTTTCGCCAGCCAGCAGTTGCTGGAACTTCTCAGTGCGCTGCGCGTTATCCGCCTCTACGCCAAGCACAGCGATCAGCTTACTCACATCCAGTACACTACCGCCACCCACGCCCACAACCAGGCTGATAGATTGTGGCAGTTGTGCAATCAAATTTTGTACGTCCTCATCGCGAGGCTCCGCTGGCAGGTTGTCAATCACAGTTAACTGAGCACAATCCTGTTGCAACTGGTTGATCAGCGCCTGAACCTGATCAAGCGAGCTGACGTTCTGATCCGTCGCCAGCAAGATATGCTCGTGTTTGGCAGTAATGGCAGCGAGTTGATCTATGTTTCCGCTCAACACAGTGGTGAAAATGTTCATTAGCTGTCTTCCTTTAAATGATGATTCTTTTTAATCATTTGCTTAATCTCGCTCATCATCATAACGACAATTAAATCAAAAATGCTTGATCACGCTCTCAAATAATCAAAATGAATAAATTTAATCAAAAATGACTTTGTGATTGCGTATTTTTTGATTAATATGATTTCAAACGAGTTACAGGATTAACACAGCAATGCTCAAGCAGGATCAATTAACGCTACCAAAATTCATCATCGCCGATGATTTCACCGGCGCGAATGATGTCGGTGTCGGTTTAGCCGCACACGGTATCGATGTATCGGTACTATTAAATAGTGCATACAGCAGTGATGTCACTTCAAACCAGGCAACCATCATTTGTACGGACAGCCGCGATGACAGTGCCGCTCAAGCTGACGATAAAATGCGTCAGCTGATGCAGCGCTACCCTGAACTGACTCAGCAAAAAATCCTGCTTAAGAAAATTGATTCCACATTGCGTGGTAACGTCGGCGCTGAAATCACGCCTTGGGTCGAGTCCTGCTATTCCGTTGCCATCATGGTGATGTGCGCCCCGCACGCCGGGCGTAAAACGCTGGGCGGTGAGTGTTTCGTTCATGACCAGCTCTTGACTGACACCGAGTTTGCCTCGGATCCCAAGTCACCCGTGACTTCAGCCCGTATCAAAACCCTGATCGAAAGTCAGAGCCATCTGGCGGTCAGTGAGCTTTTTCTCGACCAGATCCGTACACCCGCTCTGGCGGACACCTTGCAGGCACATGCCAATCTCGGCACTAAAGTCATCGTGTGCGATGCACAAACCGCGCAAGATATGATTGAAATTTATCAGGCGGCCAATCAATTGAGCGCGTCATGCGTGATTGTAACCACCGGTGAAATGACCCAAGCCTTACTACCGACTGATGCACAACGTTGTCCGCCGCAGCCTAAGCTGTATAACCACCAGCCATTACTGGGTGTCATCGGTTCAATGAGCAGCATGACTCTGTCGCAGGTGCAATACCTGCAGAATCATCACAAAGCACAAGTGATTGACGTCGATGTCAAAACCGCCCTGTTCGCTGAAAATCAGGATTATCTGCACAGCCTGGTTGCGGCCATAGCGCAAGCTCATCAGACCGGGCGCCACTGCTTTATCCGCACCTGCCAGAGCGATGATCAACGCCACGACATCGAGGCGATTTGCACGCAGTTGACGATATCCCGACTCGAACTAGGTAACCGGGTGAAGCTGTTTCTCGCTCAAACCACTCAGGAAGTGCTCAAGCAATGCACTCCCGGCGCTCTATTACTATGTGGTGGCGATATCGCACTGGCGGTGTGCCACCAACTCAAAATCGGCCAATTCAACCTTAAAGGGTTGAGTGCGCAATGTATCCCGTGGGGAATACTGCCTTACAAGCAGGCCAGTATTCCCCTATTTACCAAAGCTGGGGGCTTTGGTGTGGACAGCAGCTTTGATCAAATCATAACTATTTTGGAACAAGAGGAAGCATAATGAACGGTATCATTGGTATTACTATGGGTGATCCGGCAGGGATTGGCCCGGAAATCATTCTAAATTCACTGGCTGAGCCGTCACTGAGCGGCCGTCATTGTGTCGTGATTGGCAGCGCGGAAATCCTGCGTATGGTGCAGGAAAAAGGTCTGGCACCTTCGGCAGATATTCACGTTATCGAACGTATCGAAGACGCCGTTTTCAACCCGGATATTGTGAATGTGATTGATATTCCGCTTGAAGATCTGTCCAGCTTTGAATTTGGTAAAGTGCAGGCACAAGCCGGTGATTTGGCGTACCGCTGTATCAAGAAGGCAACTGAGCTGGCGATGAACGAAGAGATCGCGGCCATTGCGACTGCACCATTGAACAAAGAAGCGCTGCACTTAGCCGGTCACCACTATCCGGGACATACTGAGCTGCTGGCTCATCTGACCGACACCAAAGACTACGCCATGGTGCTGTACACAGATACACTGAAAGTGATCCACGTGACGACCCACATCGCGCTGCTGGATTTCCTGCAAAAACTGGGGCAAGAACGTGTAGCAACCGTGATTGACATTGCCGATGCTTTCATGAAGAAAGCCGGTTTTGAACAACCACGTATCGCCGTGGCCGGGGTTAACCCGCACGCTGGTGAAAATGGTTTGTTCGGTAAAGAAGAGATCAATATCCTCAATCCGGTTATCGCGCAGATGAAAGAAAAAGGTGTCGATGTTTACGGCCCTTGCCCGCCAGATACCGTTTTCCTGCAAGCAAAACAAGGTCAGTATGATATCGTGGTTGCCATGTATCATGACCAGGGGCACATTCCATTGAAACTAATGGGATTTTATGATGGCGTTAACATTACGGCTGGATTACCATTCTTCAGAACATCTGCCGACCACGGAACTGCATTTGATATTGCATGGACTGGCAAAGCGAATCCAGAGAGTATGATTACGTCAGTTGAACTGGCCGTTAAACTAAGCAATATATGAAAAATCAGCATCGAGTAGAAAAAATTGTCGAATACTTAACCGCGCATAATCTGGCGACGGTTGAGGATCTGGTTAAGGTTGTCAATGTATCACCGGCAACCATCCGCCGGGATCTCATTAAATTGGACGATCAGGGCGTCATCACCCGCACTCACGGTGGTGTCTCCCTCAACCGCTTTATCGCCGCTCAGCCGACCACCAATGAAAAGATGGTGCAGCATACGCGTGAGAAAAATCTTATCGCAGAAGCCGCCGCTTCGCTGGTGAAACCGGGTGATTCAGTGGTACTCGATGCCGGTACGACATCGATGGCGCTGGCACGCCACTTTATTGATATGCCGCTGCGAGTGATCACGGTCGATCTGCATATTGCGCTGTTTTTGTCGCAATATACCCAGATAGAAGTGATCGTTGCCGGTGGTAAAGTGGACAACAGCAGCCAATCGACCGTCGGTGAGCATTGCCGCTCATTATTACGCTCCATTAACCCAGATATTGCGTTTGTGACCTGCAACTCCTGGAGCCTTGAGCGCGGTATTACCACACCGACAGAAGAAAAAACCATTCTAAAGCATGACCTGATAGCCAATGCAAATAAGAAAGTCATGATTGCCGACAGCAGTAAGTACGGCAAATACTCACTGTTTAAAGTGTGTGAGCTCAATGACCTGGATATGCTGGTGTCCGATCAGCAGTTGGACGCCAAAGTGCAGTCTGAGCTGTCGATGCATGGCATCCACCATCTGCTGGTCTGACGGCGCCGGCCTGATTCAATAACGTTCAAGCCTGTAGTTAGCCAATCGCACCCCGCTATAGTCAGGGTGCAGAGAAGACAACAAAGCCGCTCAGTGGAGCGGCTTTTTGCGTTTCATCGTCGCCACAAATCCGCAGTGTCGCCACAAATCCTCAGTTCAGATGACGTTATATCGCAACTTCTAAATGGCTCGCGAACGTGCAATCTCGATATAGATTTCACGTAACTTACGCGCAACTGGCCCAGGCTGGCCACCACCAATTCTGTGTTCGTCAATGGCGATAACCGGCCACACAAACGCGGTGGCCGAACTGATAAAGGCTTCTTGTGCCGCATAGGCTTCCTGCAAAGTAAACGGCCGCTCGATAATTGTAATATCCAGATCCTGCGCCATTTTCAGCAGTGATGCGCGGGTAATACCATGCAAAATATCCTGACTGAGCGGCCGGGTAATGACTCGTCCCTGCTGGTCAACAATATAAGCATTGCTGGAGCCACCTTCGGTCACAACACCATTTTCAAGCATCCAGACATCATCGGCGCCCGCCTGATGGGCAATATGTTTCGCCAGACAAGCGGGCAGCAAGCAGGTGGTTTTAATATCGCGGCGGCGCCAGCGGATATCCTCCATCGAAATCACTTTAATGCCCTGTTGGGCCGTGTCATTCTCAATCAAATTGCGCGCCTGGGTAAACAAGACCAAGGTCGGCTTAATGCCGTCACTGAAGCTGAAATCACGGTCACCCTCATTGCCCCGGGTCAGTTGCAGATAAATGCCGCCTTCCACCAGCTGATTTTTTTCAATCAACTGATGATGAATCTGAATCAGCTCCTGCTCAGAACAGGGTAACACCATGCCCAGCTCAGTGGCGGAGCGTTTAAGGCGCGCCAGATGCCCTGCCTGGTCAATCAATTTACCATCGAGCACTGCTGTCACTTCATACACTGCGTCTGCAAACAAAAAACCACGGTCGAAAACTGACACACTCGCCTGCGATTCCGGCAGATACTCACCATTCACATAAACCGTTCGTTCCATCATTATTCCTCCCAGTTATCCCCACAGCTGCGGTGAAAATGGCAACATCTGCTGCTGGCTGAATTCAAATCCGTGCTCAATATCCTCACTGAGTAACAGTGGACCATCTAAGTCGACCACCTGTGCGCCTTGTGCGACGACAAAGGCAGGCGCCATGCTGAGCGAAGATGACAACATGCAACCGACCATAACGGCCAAACCTGCCTGCTCAGCCTGCTGTTTAAGCAGCAGCGCCTCGGTCAGACCACCGGTTTTATCGGTCTTTATATTGATCATGTCATACCGCCCGACTAATCGTTCCAGACTGTGCCGGTCATGGCAGGACTCATCAGCGCAAATCGGGATCGGCCGCTCTAGTTTGGCCAGCACGTCATCCTCACCGGCAGCAAACGGCTGCTCTATCATCGCGACATCCAGGTTCACCAGTTCAGGGATCAGTCGCTGATAATCACTCACACTCCAGGCTTCGTTGGCGTCCAGTATGATTTGGGCTGCCGGTGCGCCGCGTCTTACCGCCTGCACCCGGGCTAAATCTGCTGCGCCACCCAGTTTAAGCTTCAGCAGCGGCCGCGCGGCATTGCTTATCGCCGCTTGCTGCATCTTTTCCGGCGTATCGAGAGACAAGGTGTACGCCGTCAGCAACGGATGCGGGACGATGCCTGTCTGCGTCCAAATCGACTCCTGGTTTCGTTTGCAGTTCAAATCCCACAAGGCACAGTCCAGGGCGTTGCGGGCGGCGCCAGCCGGTAATAATGTCTGCAGTTCTTCTCGGCTTAGTCCTGCATTAAAGGCAGGGATCAGCGCTTCAATCTGAGCCTCGACACTCTGCAGTGACTCGCCATAACGGAGATAAGGGACACATTCACCACGCCCAATCGCACCTTCATGCTCAAGGCTGACTAATACCGTATCGGCTTGCGTTTTACTGCCCCGTGAAATGGTAAAGTGACCACGAACCGGCCAGCTTTTGCGTTCTATCGTGACCTTCATACACGCTCCAGCAGGCGATCAACCAGACGAGCCACCCCCTGACGGAACGGATCCACCACCGGCAGCCCTAAATCACTTTCTACCTTATCCATGTAAGCCATCGCCTCCGCTTCACTCAATGCCGATGTATTCACAGACACGCCGATCATCTGCACCGCGGGGTTGGTGAGACGCGCCGTACTCAGATTCGCTTCGATACAGGTCGCCAGGTCCGGCAAAGCGTAATCGGGCAGTCCACGCATGTGCTGACGGGTCGGTTCGTGACACAGGACTAAAGCATCCGGTTGCGCGCCGTGGATCAATCCCGTCGTCACGCCGGCAAATGAGGCGTGAAACAGCGAGCCCTGCCCTTCAACAATGTCCCAGTGCTCCGCACTGTTATCAGGGCAAATCGTTTCTATCGCGCCGGCAATAAAATCAGACACCACGCAATCTGCGCTGACACCTGCTCCGGTGATCAGAATACCGGTCTGGCCAGTGGCGCGAAAATCAACATTCATTCCCCGCCCTGCCATCTCTTTCTCGATGGCTAATGAGGTATACATTTTGCCGACCGAACAATCTGTACCGACCGTCAACAGACGTTGACCGCTGCGCTTTTTACCATTGGCCACCGGGTAACTTTGGGTCGGATAACGCACATCAAACAGATTTCGCCCGTGCTTTTGTGCCATCGCAACCAATTCGGGAATGTCCGTCAGTTTATTGTGCAGGCCCGCCGCTATGTCCATGCCCTGCTCAAGTGCTTCAAGCAGTACTTCAATCCAGGCCGGAGAAATCACCCCACCCCGGTTGGCGACACCAATCACCAGTGTTTTCGCTCCGGCACGGGCGGCGGCCGATACGCTCAATTCTTGCAAACCGACGTCGGCCTGACACTCAGGCAGGCGCAATTGCCCGAGACAGTGTTCCGGACGCCAGGTCTTAATTCCCTGAGCCACTTTTGCGGCCAGCGCATCAGCTGCATCACCTAAAAACAGCAAGTAAGGTTGTTTTAATTCCATTTAAAATGCTCCATTTCGACATAATCATTAGCGTTACAATTCACACGTTATAGAAAGAGCAGTGCAAAATTCGTGACCAATAAATCAAACCAGTGATTTATTAGTTTAGCCTGTTGATTTTGATCAATTTCATTATGCAGGTGGAAGCGATAGCCAGAACCTGGACTCAATTGAGAAAACTCTGCCAAACTTTACTCAGATAGTATTTATGTTTGTTGCAGAACACTTTTCAGTATAACCGGCAACCAAATCGGCCTTTATCGACGTTATATAAATTCACCAATAGAATAAAAACCAGTCGTTTATCCTGAGCAATAAACAAGCAGAATTTTAATAGTCAGGTGTGGGACAAGCACAGATATCATTTTGACCCCGATTTAACATCGAGTTTTGACTACATTTAGTGGTGATAATGGTGCATAAGCACCAAGATGGTGAAGCATAAGTAAAAGAGTTCCATCACGTTAGCCGGACGATTCCAGCCACCAGCTAAACAGTCTGTTTTACAAATCACTTTTTTAAACGTAATAGCCAGTTTTTTATATAAACCAAGACAAATCGGGCAGACCTATATTCTAATATACTTAATATTTTCAGTTACTATAATTACATATTGACCATTATCACAGATCGTTTCACTACAAAAGACTAACAACGGCAATATTTTTGCTACATAATAGCGACCATCTGGGAGCATCCCTCACTTAAGTTCGTCAGTTGTTAAGTGAGTCAGTTCCTGAGTCAGACAGCTCCACCTTGTATGGTTTTATCAAAGCAGGAAGCAAAATGATTACCGCCCAAGCTAAAATAGATTTGAACGCTCTTCAACATAACTACCGCCACCTCAAAGCACTGAGCGGGGATCAGAAAGTGATCGCTGTGATTAAAGGTGACGCATACGGACATGGCGCCGTGAAGCTGGCACAAGCACTGCCCTTTGCTGACCTGTTTGCCGTCTCTCGCCTGGAAGAGGCAGAAGAGTTGCGTAATGGCGGGATTGAACAGCCTATTTTACTGTTAGAAGGTTGCTTTTGCGCCGAGGATTTACAACGTGCTGCGCAAATGCAGCTCGACACCACCATCCATTGTGCAGAGCAAGTTCATGACCTGGAAAACAGTGAACTGGCTAATCCGGTGAATGTATGGCTCAAAGTAGACAGTGGCATGCACCGCCTTGGCGTGCAGCCTTATGAAGTCTCTGATTTTGTAAAGCGTATTGAGCGCACCGGTAAGCTGAAATCACAACTGGGATTCATCAGCCACTTCTGCCGCGCCGATGAAGTTGAGCAACCGACAACATCACGTCAGCTACAATGTTTTATTGACGCGACCAAACCATATCCAGGCCCGAAAACGATAGCCAATTCAGCCGGTATTCTGTTCTGGCCACAATCAAAATTGGATGTCGCTCGTGCAGGTATCGCCCTGTATGGCATTTCTCCGAGCGCTGACCATACCGGCGCTGACCACGACCTGAAACCGGTGATGACACTCAATACCCGCATCATTGCCGTACGTGACCACAAAGCGCAGCAGCCGGTTGGTTATGGCGAAACCTGGCAGTCAGAGCGTGATACTAAAATCGCGGTGATCGCCATGGGCTATGGTGACGGCTATCCTCGCAACGCACCAAACGGTACGCCGGTGTTTGTTAACGGCCGCCAGGTGCCTATCGCCGGCAGGGTGTCGATGGATATGATTACCGTTGATCTCGGGCCGGAGGCTAAGGATAAGGTGGGCGATGTGGTCGAGATGTGGGGCGCGAACCTGCCGATAGAAATCGTCGCACGTCATGTCGGCACGATTCCTTATGAGCTGACGATTAAGCTGACGCCCCGTGTTAACAGACACTATGCCGAGTAAGCGCTGTATCAGCGTTATCAGTATGCAAAGTAAACGGCATTAAAAAACAAAGCGGTTGGGAATCAACCGCTTTGGTTCATCATGTGACTAAAGAGTAAGGGTTACATCGACTGGTAATATGCCTGGGCGTCACTCTCTTTGAAACGCTCTTTGATAGTCAGTACCTGGGGTAGTAAGTCGACAAACATCGGCACCAAAACCGGGTCGAAGTGCTTACCCGCCTGAGACTGTAAAAAGTCGACCGCTTCTTCCACACTCCAGGCCTTTTTGTATGGCCGCTCACTGGTCAAGGCGTCAAACACATCAGCGACGGCAGCCAGACGCCCTTCAATCGGAATCTCTTCTCCGGCTAAACCGTTCGGGTAACCGCTGCCATCCCACTTCTCGTGATGGGTAATCGCGATAGTGCGCGCCAGTGCCACCAGCGAAGAACGCGGCTGATCCAGAATACTGGCCCCAATTTCAGCATGCCGCTTCATATGGGTAAACTCTTCCGGATCCAGCTTGCCCGGCTTAAGCAGGATATTATCCGGAATGGCAATTTTGCCGATGTCATGCATGGTCGCCGCCATTCTCAGCTCATCCGCTTGCTCTTCATCCATTCCGGCCGCCATCGCCAGCAACTTGGTGTAATGACTCATGCGCTGCACATGCATGCCGGTTTCATTATCTTTGTATTCTGCCGCGCGGCCGAGACGCTGAATCAAATCGATCTGCGTTTCACGCAACCTATCAATTTTCACCAGCGACAGATGCGTTTTGACCCTGGCACGCACAATCGCCGGAACGACAGGTTTGACAATGTAATCAACCCCGCCCAGTGCAAAGCCATTTTCCTCATCAATGCTGTCACGCAGCGCAGTAACGAAGATCACCGGAATATGCGCAGTTTCCGGCTGTGATTTTAACCGTTCACACACCTCAAACCCGGTCATTTCCGGCATCATAATGTCAAGCAGAATCAAGTCTGCCGGCTCCTGCTCTAACAGTGCCAGAGCATCTTTACCGCTGCGGGCAAAGGAGAGGCGATATTCTTCTTGCAGAATCTGACGCATCACTTTCAGGTTGGCGGGTTCATCATCGACAATCAGAATTCTCGGCTGCTGTTTAGCAAGCAAAGACATACTATTTCCTTCTACTGAAGTGTATCAATAGCCGACTCCAACGAGCTGGCCGCTGATTTAAAATCAAATTCATCAATCGCACTCATCGCATCAACGATCTGCTTCTTGATGGTGTGAGGTGAAGAGCGTTGCAGCTGCGCTGCTAAATCGTCTCTGAGTTCACCGAGTTGTGTGGCCTGCAGCCATTCATGCAAAATCGTGATGATGGCGTGATGATCTTCGATCGCCGCCACGCCTTCACTTTGCAGATTATCTGCCACCGGAATAGCAAGCTGATCAACATCCTGTTGTAATGTCAGCCAGCCCTTGGCAATCTCTTCAATCGCTTGTTTGCACTGCACCGGCTGATGCTGGTCGGCTGCCTTTTCCAGCTGGGTAAAAGCATGAAACAAAGGCAGCAGCGCCAAATTGCCACTTAATCCCTTCAGGGCATGGGCCTTTTCACCCAAGTCACGCCATTTGCCTGCCGAGAGCAGAGCAGTGAGGTCCTGCACCATATCAGCATACTTACGTACTAATGCATGCAACTCGTGACAGTATAGCGCCTCATCGCCCCAAATCTTCAGTGCCTTACTCATATTGAGCATCTGAAACTCTGACGGGCTCGAAACCGAGGGTTCTCTTTTCTGCGCAGCTTGCAGCTCTCCTGCGCCCAGATTGAGCACCCGCGCAATTTCCTGAGTCAGCAGGGCGAAATCAACCGGCTTGTTGGCAAAGCCGTCCATGCCCGCTTCTTTGGCTTCGATACGATCTTCCAGCAACACACTCGCGGTTAACGCAATAATCGGTACATTGTCGCTGCCCGTTGCCCGCTCATTTGCCCGAATCGTGCGGCTGGCTTCCAGACCGTCCAGGTTTGGCATCTGAATATCCATCAGCACCACATCAGGGCGCGTTTCCTGACACTGAATTACGGCTTCGCAGCCATCTTGCGCGGTGAATACCGTGTGTCCCTGACGTTCGAGCAGTATACGCAATAGATTGATGTTTTGTTCAATATCATCGCAAACCAGTATTCGCTTCGGCGGCAGAGCCACAACTTTTGACTGGCGGGTATTCTCGGCTATTTTGCCAGGAGGCAGAGGTAATTCAACACTGAAACAGCTGCCCTGACCCGGCGTACTGGTGACAGAAATCGTTCCGCCCATCAGTTCGACCAACTGCTTGGAAATGGAAGTTCCAAGACCGGTACCGCCAAAACGACGGCTCATCGACGCATCCGCCTGAGTGAAAGGATCAAAGATGGCCTGTAAACGATCCGGCGCAATCCCGATACCCGTATCAATCACGTTAAATCGCACCCAGTCCGGGCGTTTACTGACGGGCTCAACCACCAGACTGACCCGTCCCTGCTCGGTGAACTTTATCCCGTTACCAACCAGATTCATCAGCACCTGACGAATGCGATCTTCCGCTCCCTGAACCTCTTCTGGCAACTCAGCAGACATATCCAGTTCCAGTTCAATGCCTTTGCTTTTGGCATTGAGCCACAGTGTCGAAATAACGGTATCAACACATGGAGATAACCGGAACGGAACCGTCTCGATTTCCAGTTTATGTTTTTCCAGCTTGGCACTGTCGAGAATGTCGTTTAACAGATGCAACAAAGAGCGCGAAGCTTGGGAAATCGTCTGCAAATGGCGGCGATTTTCACCTGTCATCTCTGACTCTAACAAAATATCCGTGAAACCAATGATGGCATTCATCGGGGTGCGGATTTCATGACTCATGTTGGCCAGAAACGCCGCTTTCATCTCTGCGGCATCTTCCGCATGACGTTTCGCTTCAACTAACTCACACTCCATCTGCTTGCGACTGGTAATATCAACCACGACGCCATCGATCCACAACACACGCTTTTTCGCATCCCGGACTATCATGCCATTTTCCAGCACCCACACGGTCTCACGGTCGATATTAGTCAGGCGGTATTCAATCTCGTAGATGTCACGTCCATCCGGGGTGTTGTGCATCATCCGGCAGAGCTTTTGGTAATCTTCCTGTAGCAGCAGATCCGAAAATTTAATCTCGCCGGACAAAATCACTTCCGCGCTGTAGCCACACAGATCCGTGATGCCATCACTAAGAAAGATTGGCGTCAGTTGAGTATCCGGCAGGCGACGGAAAGAGGCCCCAGGAATATTCTGCATCAGAGAACTGAGTCGCTCCTCACTCTCGCGCAGTTTTTCCTGCATCGCTTTACGTTCGGTAATGTCTTCCATAAAACCCACGAACAAGGTTTCATTTTCCAGTTCGACCTTCCCCACCCCGAGACGAACCGGAATATGTTCGCCAAACCGATGACGGGCATAGACTTCACGCTGCACCCCAATCATGCTGGCCAGGCCGGTCTCACCATGCTGTTCGAAATAAACCTGATTGCGCTGTTGCATCTCAGGGATCATGAACATCGCCACATTCTGGCCGAGAGCTTCTGATTCATTCCAGCCGAGGATGTGACTGGCGGCTCTGTTAAGTCCGAGAATTTCACCGTCGGCTTTAATGGTGATCACGCCGTCGGTCGCTGTTTCCAGAATGGCTTGTAACCGCGCCTCACCGGCCGTTTTTTCCGATAACAGATGGCGGTAACGCAACTGGGCACTGACATTCACTGCCAACGTAGAAATCAATAAGGTAAATACTGCCACCAACAGCGCCAGCCTGTTGTGGTGGTGTGGTGCCATCAACAAATCATCTGTGTGGGTTACTTCTATAAACCTGGCGGCATACATCCCGGTGTAATGCATGCCGGAGATAGCACTGCCCATAATAGCAGCACAAATCAGCTTGAGCCGAAGCTCGGTTAAGCTCGGAAAGTACTGACGCAACACGCGTCTTGCCGTCAGAGCGATAAATGCCAGACCGACTGCGACCACGACAGATAATATGAACCACCACGGGTCATAGCGCAGTGTCAGATCCATTTCCATCGCTTCCATACCGATGTAGTGCATCGCACCGATACCTGAGCCGACGATACAAGCGTTACGTATGGTTAATTTCAGAGTATCGCGTCTTTGAATTAAGGATCGCAATACAATGTAACTGGCAACAATTGCCGGAAGCACGGAAACACCGGTCAATACCCAGTCGTACTCCATCATGTATCGCATCTCAAACGCTAGCATGCCAACAAAATGCATACTCCAGATCCCGCCGGCCATGATGAAGGCACCGGAACATAAAGCGATTTGACGATACTTACTTGCCACGATATACCGTGCAGTTGCCGCCATTCTTAACGCAAAAAATGACGCCATAGAGGCAAGAAAAACCGACAACACCACCAGCCGTAAATCATAACTGCCTGAAATTAATGTTAAGGAGTCAGAATCAGTAACGAAAAACCGCTGAAAAAAACCAATAAAGTCTATGTTCATTTTTACCGGATAAGTAGCAAGCATACAGGCCCCGAACATTACTATCGTTACCCGTAAATGTGTAGTGATTCATAGAACAAAGATAAAATGCAACGAATGAGGATCGCAGAGACCTGAACCTGCACCAAAGACGCGCAAAGTTTTGTGCTCAGGCGGACATTTGTATACCATAGCCAGCTTTCACATGGCTGTCTGAGTGAGAAACAAAATATGGACAACAGTAACAATCACGATCGCCAGGCGCACAAAGAAGCATTATTAGCCATTGCGCTCGCTGTCGGCTACTTTATCTGGTGGTACATTTCTGCTTATGGTTTTTCCGCCCCGCCAGAAGAGACCGCACTGCCCGAACTTTACTGGGGTATGCCGCTTTGGTTCCTGTTATCGTGTGTGATAGGCCCAATCGTCTTCACCTGTTTATGTGCTGTCATGGTAAAAGTGTTTTACCGTGATATTCCTCTTGATGTAAAACCAGACCAATCGAATGAATAGTCAACTTATCATCCCACTGATCATTTATCTGATCGGTGTTTTTGCGGTCGCTTTCTTTACGCGCCGCCATTATCGTCAAGGCAGTTTCCTGAGCGAATACTTCGTCGGCAGCCGCAGCATGGGCGGTTTCGTACTGGCGATGACACTAGCCGCGACCTATGCCAGTGCCAGCAGCTTTATTGGCGGCCCTGGCGCTGCGTACAAAATGGGGCTCGGCTGGGTACTGCTGGCCATGATTCAGTTGCCGGCAACCTGGTTGACGCTGGGCGTACTGGGTAAAAAATTTGCCATTGAAGCCCGTAAACATAACGCCCTGACGCTTAATGATATTCTGTATGCCCGTTTTAAAAGTCGTTCTGTGGTGATTCTTGCTTCGCTTTCCCTGCTGCTGGCTTTTTTCGGCACTATGGTGGTGCAGTTTGTCGGCGGTGCCCGCCTGTTGCAAACCGTGACCGGTTTACCTTATGAGCAGGGTCTGATGCTGTTTGCCTGTACCGTCGGTCTGTATACCACCATCGGCGGATTTCGTGCCGTCGTCCTGACCGACACCATTCAGGGCATCATGATGTTAATTGGTACTGTGCTGCTGTTAGTTGGCGTGGTTCATGCTGGTGGCAGTATTGGTGAGCTGGTCTCAGACCTGCATAAGATCGATCCGGCCTTGGTGACGCCTTACGGCCCTGATCATTTCCTCGGCCAGCCGTTTATGCTCAGTTTCTGGGTACTGGTCTGTTTCGGGGTTATCGGCCTGCCCCACGCGGCGGTACGTTGTATGTCTTATAAAGACAGCCCGTCCCTGCACAAAGCCATGGTGATCAGCACCATTATGATGGCGCTGCTGATGTTTGGTACCCATATGGCCGGCGCGCTGGGGCGTGCCATTGTCCCTGATATCGCCAGCCCGGATCAGATTATGCCGACCCTGATGATTACCGTGCTGCCACCGGTGGTTGCAGGTATCTTCTTGGCGGGACCGATGGCGGCCATTATGTCTACTATCGACTCCCAGCTGATCCAGGCTTCCGCAACCCTGCTTAAGGATCTCTACATCAACTACATCAATCCGAAAGTTGTGGAGGAAGAGCAGGCAGATCGCAAACTGAACCGCTTATCCCTGTGGGTGACCTCAATCTTTGCGCTGCTGGTCTTCTGCGCCGCCACCAACCCGCCAGATATGATTGTATGGTTGAATCTGATTGCCCTCGGCGGCCTGCAGGCAGTATTCCTGTGGCCATTGATTCTCGGCTTGTACTGGAAACGCGCCTGCGCTGCGGGAGCGCTGAGTTCCATGGTGATTGGTCTGGCTGCCTATATCGGACTGATGTGGTTCAAACCCGACCTGGGCGGCGTTCATCCGATTGTTCCGACCCTGGCACTCGGACTTATCACTTTTATCGCCGTAAGTGTATTTAAGCCATGCCGCGATAAATCGCCGGCACTGCAATCCTGAACAGGCTAAGCCAGCTATACCTATACCGCTTCGCTATGACGGCGGTTTCACCATCACATTCACAAACAGCGGCCTGGTGCCGCTCTTTGTTATTGCGTCGCTATTATCAAGGCATTGCCTTTGCGGCGCTCTCTCCTTAAGCTTGCCATCAGGTTTAATAAAATCATCAGGATAGCAAGATGGACAGGCTACAGTGCGATCGTATGTTTGTGGCTGTGATGGAGCTGGGCAGCTTCGCCCGCGCCGCGCAAAGGCTCAATATCAGTAGCGGACAGGCTTCAAAGCTGATTTCCCGTCTTGAGCAGGATTTAGGGGTCCAGTTGTTTAAACGCTCAACCCGCTCTCTCGCGCCAACTGAAGTGGGTCAGGCTTATTATGAACGCATCAAACGCATCGTGGACGACCTCGATGAACTGGACGACTCGATTCGTAACGCTTCACGTCAGCCTTCAGGCCGGTTGCGTATCGCCGCTCCCGTCACATTTGGTCAAAGCCAGTTAGCCCCCTGCCTGATTGATTTTTCTACCCGGTATCCCGAGATTGACCTCGATGTGCGCTTCTCCGATCGCAGCGTCAACATTGTTGAAGAAGGTTTCGATCTCGCTTTGCGCATTGGTCAACTGACCGACTCCAGCCTGATCGCGCGCAAATTGTGTGATGTCCGGGTGTTAACCCTGGCCTCTGCGCAATACCTCAGTCAATACGGCACACCGCAGCACTGGCGAGAGCTCGCCAGCCATAACTGTATTATCGATACCAACTTCCGCGACCCGTTTCGCTGGCCCTATATTAACGCCCAGCAAATCGTCGAGGAGATGCCGGTGAACGGCCGGCTCAAATTCTCCAACGCCGATGTGTGTCTGGAAGCAGCTTGTGCAGGACTGGGCATCGCCCGCCTGCCGACCTTCGTGGCCGCCGCTGCGATCCGGCGTAATAAATTAGTGCCGATTCTGAGCGACTATGAAGTGCCACCAATCGGGCTTTTCGCGCTCTATCCACCCGCTAAGCATCTCGCGCAGTCATCGCGTGCTTTCATTGATTTTCTCGTCGCGCGCTTTGCCGCTGGTCCTACCTGGGAGTAGCGATTTTTCCCTTTGGGTAAAGAAAGAGTTACCCAAAAGAGGGGATACGGATTTTACTTCCATTTTGGAAGGAAATATCTTCAATCCGGCTATCTAATCATTGTTTTGGAAGTAAGGTACAGTCTCTCCATCGAATACATCGCCACAGCGATGAATATCTATTAAACGCGGCTCCAACCTTGCAGATAAAGGTCCGGGGAAGCGAGAGCCGATTTATACCGAGGTGAGATATGTTAGTAAATGGTCAATGGACAGCAGAGTGGCATCCCGTACAAGCAACCGATGAAAACGGCGGATTTGTTCGTCAAATTTCAAGTTTTCGTGATTGGGTCGTTCCGGCAGAAAGCCTCGCGCCGGGCGAAACCGCTCAGTTCGTTGCCGAGCCGGGCCGTTACCATTTATACGTCGCCCTGATTTGTCCCTGGGCTTCCCGTACCCTGATTGCCCGTAAATTAAAGGGACTGGAAGAGGTTATCAGCGTCTCGGTCGTCGAGCCCAAACTGCTTGACCAGGGCTGGCATTTTGGGGATTACCCCGGTTCCGATAAAGATGATCTCAATGGCGCTGAGTGGATGCATCAGCTCTATACCAGAGCCGATCCTAGCTTTACCGGCCGGGCTACCGTGCCAATTTTGTGGGATAAGCATCTTAACACTATCGTCAGCAATGAATCCGCCGACATTGTGCGTATGCTAAACAGTGGCTTTGGTCAGTTGGCCAATAACGACTTTGATCTGTATCCAGAACCGCTGCGCGGAGAAATTGATCAACTGAACGCCGACATTTACCCGAAACTGAATAACGGTGTGTACCGCACTGGTTTTGCGACGACGCAGCAGGCGTATGAAGAGGCGTTTCAGGATGTGTTTAGCATGCTTTCCTCTCTGGAGCAGCGCATGAGTGACGGTCGTCCGTATTTGCTGGGCGACACCCTGACCGAAGCAGACATCCGCTTGTTTGTTACTCTGATTCGCTTCGATCCGGCTTACAACGGTATTTTCAAATGTAACCTGCACCAACTGCGCGAGTATCGCTTTCTGGATAGCTACATGAAACGTATCCTCGATCTGCCAGGGGTACGCGCTACTGTTAACCTTGATCACATCAAGCAGGGTTACTACTCTATTAAAGCATTGAATCCGAATGGGATTGTGCCGGTAGGTCCGGACATGTCGGCCTACGGTTTATAAGGAATCAACCATGACTAAGAAAATTGTGATATTTCTGCACGGCGTTGGCAGCTCAGGCGCAGATCTGGAGCGTTTAGGTGATTACTGGGCAAGCTCTATGCCGGACGTGGCATTTTTGGCTCCGAACGGCCCGTTTCCCTTCGATCAGGGCAATGGTTATCAGTGGTTTAGCATCAGCGGTGTTAATGAAGTGAACCGGGCTATCCGGGTTCATGATGCCCGTGCAGCACTGGATAAAACGCTCAGCGAGCTGCTGCTGGAACATGGCGCGACTTGGGAAAAAGACCAGATTGTACTGGTTGGTTTTTCTCAGGGCACAATTATGTCTCTGGATGTTGTGGCCAGTAACCGCTTACCCGTGCACGCCGTGGTCGGATTTTCCGGCCGCCTGGCTTCTCCGCAACCGCATGAGGTGAATACCCGGGCACCACTGCTGCTCATTCATGGTAAAGCGGATCCGGTCATCCCGTTCAGTGAAACAGAAAAAGCAGCTCAGCAACTCAAAGCGCAAGGTGCCAAAGTGACGACCCTCTTTGAAGATGGCATCCCGCACACAATCTCCCAGCAAGGCGCCGAGCGGGCTGCGCAATTTATTCGTCAGTGCTTTGATATTAGCGAATAACATTTTGATATCAGGAAATAACATCCTGCTCCGGCGGCGACGTCGCCGGTCTTAATCCCCTGTGTTTTATCATTAAGTCCCTTTACGTGACGGCATTCAAGCCATCTCTCACGCCTGCCGGACAGCATGACTCTTCGCGCTATCCGGCACTTTTTCACATTTCGACGCCCACTTTATCTGTCGCTGCCGTTAACTCAGGCTGGCGAGACGCGCGGCAAAGCCCATAAAGAACATCCCCAAAATGCCATTGCCGACTTGCGACAAACGCTTATGGTTACGAAACATTTGGGTCAGAGATGTGCCAAGGAAAATCAGCGCACTCAGATAAACGATGCTGAAAACTTCCAGAATGGTGGCCAGAATCAGGTAAGAGATCCAGGTGTGATCGTAGGTGTAATCAATAAACTGAATGAAAAACGACACGTAAAACAGAATCGCTTTCGGATTGGTCAGGCTCAGTGACAGCGACTTCACAAAAATATTTTCACTCTTCTTTGGCCGCTCTACCCCATCCTCATCCACTGCATCTTTACGCAGCAACTGATGGATGATTTTCAGCCCCAGATACAGCAGATAAGCGGCTCCCAGATAACGAATAATGGTAAACAGCACTGGTGACGCCTGAATCAGCGACGCCACCCCCAGATAAGACAGCAGAATCAGAATTGCATCACCAATTAAGACACCACTGGCTGCTTTGTAACCGGCTTTAACACCAAACGACGAGCTAGATTTCAGCACATACAAAGAGTTAGGACCCGGCGCGAGAATGATCATGGTTAAACCGGCCAGATAAGTCCAAATATTGATCACCCCAAACATCTCTAACATACTGTCCCTCGCCGTCGGCTAATTGATGAGAATTGCGGTTTTTTCACCCCAAAATTTTTGACTGTATAACGCAAATTAGTCTGCTCGTCGAGTATTAACAGCAGGATCCGGACACAACTGGTACAAATCTCCGCTGAGCCGATAACGACAATTAATGGCTGACCAGTTTAAAGCACATAAGCAGCGAATTATTCTGTCACTGGCACAAAGCCCAACCGAGCTTTTTGCATCTCTGTTTAGCAACAGAATCATATCTTGTGTTGACTTTTTTAGAACAATTCGTTGGTTTTATATCATTAGTTTCATCAATATCTTTGTGGTTAAATCCAAAATGATCCCCAGCAAGAAGCTTACAATCACAAGGAAGCAAACTATGGATAGTTTGAAAGGCCAGCTTGGTCACTGGCGTCTACACCTCACGGTGGTTATTATTGCGGTCATCTCAGAACTGATAGGAATTATTAAGGTGCCACTGGGTGGCAGCAGTGTTGTTTTATTACCGCTGTTCTATGCCTTTATATTCGGTTTGTTAGTCAATCCGAACGTGGTCAAAAAAGCCAAAGTCATTCTGACGTCCAAACATGCTGAAAAAGCCACACCCATTATTATTATTTCTGTACTGCCTTTCCTGGCTAAATTCGGCACCCTTATTGGCCCGTCATTGAATAAAATTCTCGAAATCGGTCCGGCGATGTTACTGCAGGAACTCGGTAACCTGGGTACGATTTTAATTGCGATGCCACTGGCCATCCTGGTGTTGAAAATGGGCCGTGAAGCCGTGGGAGCCTGCTTTTCTATCGCTCGTGAACCGAATATCGCGCTGATTTCTGATAAGTATGGTTTAAAGAGCCCGGAAGGCGTCGGGGTGATGGGTGTCTACGTCATGGGTACCATGTTCGGTACACTCTATTTCGGAATTCTCGCCTCGCTCCTGGCTTCGACCGGATGGTTTGACCCTCGTGCACTGGCAATGGCCTGTGGTGTGGGTAGTGGTAGCATGACCGCCGCTTGTTCTGCAGCGCTGGGCGCATCACTGCCAGCAATGAAAGAAGAGATCCTGGCTCTGGCCGGCGCAAGTAACCTGCTGACCAACGCCTCTGGCCTGTTTGTCGGTCTGTTTATTGCCCTGCCCCTGACCGAAAAACTGTATCGCCTGCTTACGGGTAATAAAGCCGCCATACCATCAGAGCCACAAGCAATCAGCAACACAAGGAAGTGATCTCAATGTCTGATACTACTGCAAAAAAGAACGTTAACGCGTCGATCAACTTATTAGATTATGCATCAGTGTTAGTGATTGTGTGCATTATCGCACTGATCAGTAACTGGACGGGTACCGGTATTACACCATTGTCAGCACTGCCTGGTATGGTGATTATCTTTGGTATGGTTATCATTGGATTGGCATTAGCCAAATATATGCCTTTCTATTTACCGTCGGTGGCATGGCTGTCACTGGTGAGTGTGGTATTAACAATCCCGGCGTCACCGGTATCGGAATTTATTCTGACTCAGGTAAAAGAAATTAACTTCCTCAGCCTGGTCAGCCCGGTATTAGCGTATGCGGGTATCGCCATCAGTAAACAAGAAGTCTCAACTTTTAAAACTGCCGGTGGTAAAGTCGTCATTATCGCGCTGCTTGTGTTTACCGGCACGTACCTGGGCTCAGCGATCATCGCTAACCTGTCACTTTAAACTCTCAAAGCACAAGCTCAATGTGTACCATTATAAAAGTGAAGATTATGCCAAATTATATTAGTCAGCATTCAGAACAACATCAGCAGTTGGTGAAGTGGAGACGCGATCTCCACGCTCATCCGGAAACCGCCTACGAGGAATTCCGTACCGCTGATAAAGTGGCCGAGATCCTGTCCTCGCTGGGCCTGGAAGTCGACCGAGGCCTGGGCGGAACCGGTGTGGTCGCCACCCTGCGCGGTAATCAGGGCGATGGTCCGACCATCGGTCTGCGTGCCGATATGGATGCACTCGATCTCGACGAACTCAACACCTTCGATCACTGCTCCAGACATCAGGGTAAAATGCATGCCTGTGGCCACGACGGTCACACCACCATGCTGCTCGGCGCTGCGGTCACGCTGGCCCAGGATCCTGAATTTAAAGGCACGGTGAACTTTATTTTCCAGCCAGCAGAAGAGAACGAGGCCGGCGCCAAAGCGATGATCGCTGACGGTCTGTTTGAACGTTTTCCTATGTCGCAGGTCTATGGTCTGCATAACTGGCCGGCTTTGCCTGCCGGTGAAGCTGCCGTGCATTACGGCGCAGTGATGGCCGCATTCGATACCTTTGATATTACAGTGACCGGTATCGGTGGTCATGGTGCCATGCCGCACCAGACGGTTGACCCTGTGTATGCATCAAGCCTGATCGTCAGTGCCCTGCAAGGCATTATTAGCCGTAACCTGGATCCGCAAAAATCCGGCGTGATCAGTGTGACTCAGATTCACGGCGGCCACGCCTATAACGTCATTCCGGAACAGGTGACGCTGAAAGGCACCACCCGTTCATTCTGTCCTGAGGTTCGTGACCTGATCGAAACGCGGATGCACGAAGTGGTCAGAACGATTGCCCAGGCACAAGGCTGCCGGGCGGACATCACCTACACGCGCCGCTACCCGGCCACCATTAACACGGTGGATGAGGCGAAGCATTGCCAGGCCGTGCTGGAAGCGATGCCAGAAGTTCAGCAGGTACATATCAACCCACCCGCCAGCATGGGCGGTGAAGATTTTGCCTTTATGCTGGAAAAATTGCCGGGTGCTTATATCTGGCTGGGTAACGGCAGTGCTGACCATTCACATAATCTGCACAGTCCGAATTATGACTTTAATGATGAAGTTCTGCCAATTGGTGCCAATTTCTGGGTTAGACTGGTACAACACCTACTGGCAGATTAAACGGCATTACAATAGTCATGGACGAACGAGCCCTCAAATATTTTGAAGTGGTCGCGAAAACGAAAAGCATACGTGCAGCCTCTGAAGTGCTGCACGTTTCGCCTTCAGCGATCAGCCGAAAAGTGGCACAACTGGAAGCCCAGCTCAATGTCCGTCTCATGGACCGGATTGGGCGCGGCGTTGACATCACCGAATCCGGAGTCCGCTTAGCTCGTTATATTCAAGATATCAACCAGAAGAAAAACGACCTGATTTCTGATTTGTCGGAAATCGAAAATCTGCAAAGCGGCACGCTGCGCATTTCTGTAGGCGGTGGCTTTATACCGGATCTTATCGATCACGCCATTGCGCAGTTTTCCAGGCGCCATCCAGGTGTAAAACTGGTATTGCAAGTCGGTGGCGGAGACGATGTGATCGACTGTATCAAACATGAAGAAACCGATATTGGTGTGCTGCTCAATTCACCGCCAGATACCAAACTCGATGTCCTCTACTCCTGCCCTTTTCAGGCGTTGAGCCTGTTGGTTCCTACAGAGAGCCGCTGGGCACAGCTTGATACCATTACTCCCGCCGAACTGGCTGAAGTGCCGCTGGCGCTGCTCAATGAATCATTCAGTATCCGGCGTGCAGTTGATCTGTATGAAGTGCGTCAGGAAATCCGCTTGAAAGAGCTGATGGTGTGCAATTCGTTTGACGCACTCAAGAACTATGTGTCAGCCGGTTTGGGCGGGACCTTACTGCCTAAAGTCTGCGTCAGTAAAGAGCTTAAAAATCAATCCTTTGTCGCGGTAAATATCGAAGGCATGCATACACTCGATACCACGGTCGATTTGGTGATCCGCAAAGGCCGGCCGCTCAGTGCATCAATTCAGGCGATGCAGGAGTGCATAGTGACCGGTATGAAAGCATTTAACGCCACCACATGACGGTGCTATGTTGCCTACTGATGTTGCCTACTGATGTTGCCTACTGATGTTACCTACTGACGATACCAGGCTCACCGCTAAAACAGACGATCCGAAAACAGCAAAGCCGGCACTGACGCCGGCTTTGTCATAAACAGCGAAGACTTCCCTTACGCCGGCTCCGTTTCCGGCTCCTGCTGCGCACTGACCTGCAGATACAGCCACAACCCTGACATACAACCCAGCGTGGCAAACAACAACCACAACCAGCCGGACGGGAAAGTCGGCAGATCCAGCAGCCATCCGGCCCCCCAGTTACCGACAAAAGCAAAAAAACCGCCGATACAGGAGTAAAGGCCGTAATAACTGGCCAGGCGGGTCGAAGAAGCAAAGCGCGGAATATAAGCGCCAATCAGTGGCAGAACCATCATCGAGCCGCTGCTGAGCAGCACAGCACAAACAATAAAAGGCAGCGCCGGCCAGGCAGGAAAATGAAGATTCAGCGCCAAAAATGCACTGCCCATCAGCGCCATACCAAAGCCCATACCTTTGGCGGTACCGAGTTTTTTCTCCACCCAGTGACTGACCGGCAGTTGCATCAGCACGCCCATCAAAGATGACACCATAAATACCCAGGTAATCACCGACGGATCGCCGGTCTGGGTTCGTACCTGATGCGGGATAGACAGGTAGAGTTGATGAAACAGGATCTGATACACACACGCCGCCATGACAAAACGCATGAAAGGCCGGTTTTGCAGCATCTGCCACCAGTCCGCCAACACGCCCTGACGCTGTTGTTCAACACTATGATGCGTATCTTTTGGCAGGTAATACCATTGCAGTAGCAGCAGAATAAAGAACACCGCCGCCGCAGAAAGTCCGACCCACATGAAGCTAACAGCAAACAGGCTGAGACCAATTAAAGGCCCGAGTAACATACCAGCTTCGCTGGCCAGATTCTGCAGCGCAAACACCCGGTTGCGCTCTTTCTGTTGCGGATACTCCGAGGACAAATAGGCCTGGCTGCTTGGCGTAAACAGCGCACCGGCAAAGCCGGTACAAAATGCACCGAGCACTATCGCCACAAACGTGTCGCTGACCCCGAGTAAAAAGAAGCCGACAATCCGCACCGCACAGCCGATCAGAATCATCGGCTTGTAACCAAAACGGTCGCCCAGAGTCCCGCCAATCAGGAACAATCCCTGCTGACTCAATACCCGCAGGCCGATGATTAAACCGATATACCAGCCACTAAAACCAAGATTTTGCAGATGCTCAGCCAGATACGGCAGTAACATATAAAAGCCGAGATTAAAGCTGAAGCTGTTAAAGACCAGCACTCGCCCTGCTGCAGAGAGCAGACGCCAGTCATTCATCACGTGGTTAAGCTTCATTACGCTACCTTTTTCGACCGCAGAGTCCGTACAAACGGAATCCCGTTTTCATCACTGATCACCGTGGCTTCAACGTTATAAATATCCTGTACCAGTTCGGACGTCAGGATGGACTTAGGATGCCCGCAGGCCACCAGCTCACCCTCTTTAAGAACCAATAAATTATCGGCATACTGAGCGGCAAGATTAAGATCATGCAACACCATCAAAGTGATGTACTGCTGCTCACGCGTCTGATTCACCAGGTGTTCGAGCAGAACATGCTGATGGTGTAAATCCAGCGCACTGACCGGTTCATCCAGCATCAGAATCTGTGGCTCGCGCATCAATGCCTGTGCAAACAGAATCATCTGACACTGACCACCACTTAACGTGCGTACATCCCGGTTGGCGAGGTGGGCAAGCCCCATACTTTGTAAGATCTCTAACGCCGCGCGCAACATATGATCTTCAACACGTAAACTCAAGGCATCCAAACGACCGAGTAACACGACTTCGATTACCGTCAGATTCACATCGAGATGAATATCCTGCGGCATATAACCGAAACGTTGCCGCCAATGTAGCAGTCGTTTTATATCGAGCGAATCCTGACCATGATGAATCGAGCCGCTATCCAGTTTGAGTTCACCAAACAGAGTTTTGAGCAAAGTGCTTTTTCCCGTTCCGTTCGGACCGAGAATCGCAGTCACCTGACCGGGCTTGAGCTGGAAACTGATATCCCGCGCCAGAGTGAGCGCACCGATCTGAATATTTAGTTTCTGTGCGGTCAGACATTTAACCGGCTCAGTCACGCAGTGTTGCTTCAACATGATTAACCTCGCTTAGCCACAATCAACCAGAAAAAGAACGGCACGCCGATGATGGCCGTAACAATACCTATCGGAAACAGAGCACCGGGAACAATTGACTTGGACAAGACCGAAGCAGTCGATAACAGGCAGGCGCCGATAATAAATGACAGGGGCAGAAAGAATCGCTGATCTTCGCCTACCAGCATCTTGGCAATGTTCGGCGCAACGATGCCAATAAATCCGATGATACCGACAAAACTGGTCACGGTGGCCGTCATTACCGCCACGATAAACAATATCTTCAAACGTAAACGGGTGACATCAACACCAACACTTTTCGCCCGCTCTTCACCCAGACGTAACGCAGTGAGTTTCCAGGAATCCTGCATCAGCAGTAAGAAGCCGCCCAGAACCACGACAGCGGTGATCCCCAGATTGCCCCAGGTAGCTTTAGACAAACTACCAAACAACCAAAACAAAATCTGCTGACTCAGTTCAGGAGAAGAAACAAACTGCACCAGCGAAAGCAATGACTGAAACAAAAACAACAGGGCAATACCAGCCAAAATTAATTGCCCGGAACTGATATGACGCATCGACGCCAACATAAATAAGAAGCATGCCGACAGCATACAACATAAAAATGCACCGATGGGCACAGCAAGGTTGCTGTCTAAGCCTAACGAACCAATGTACAACATGATCGCAGCACCAAACCCCGCAGCAGCAGCCATACCCAGTGTATAAGGGCTGGCCATCGGGTTATTCAGCAAAGTCTGCATTTCAGCGCCGCCAACGCCCAAAGACCCGCCGACGATGATCGCCATCAGAGCAATCGGTAAACGCAGATTAGTCACGATTACCTGAGTAGAAGCATCAACTTGGAACGGGAGCCCAATAAATTCCAGTAAAGCATTCATAACATGCGAGGCGTTCAACATAGATGGCCCCGTCATAATATCGAGCACAAATGAAGCCAGTAAAACACTACCAAACAACATCAAAACCAACCAGCGCCGCCGCTCACTGCTACGTTGGTGGTCAATCGCTTGTAATAAAATTTCAGATTGCATCGTGGCTTACCTGTACATCAAAACTTATGGTTATCGGTCTGCGATACCTCGGGCATGAGCCCCTGCAACATAGTCCCGGACAAAATCACATCGTCCTTCTGTAAAAAGCGCAACACTCCTTACTCTGAGCGCCGACTCTCACCTCACGATTTGCTTAGCGGTCACGCAGCCGTTTTTAAATTCACACAGGGCGCTATACTATAACAACACACATCAATATCAATATAAATCGTTATGGTAATCACTATCATTTGTTAGCTCTGCGTCCCATCCTGCCCCACTCTAATCAACTGTTTTTTTAAGTTAAAAGCCATAGGCCACCATTCAAACCGCTGTAACACAGCTCAGCACGGCGACAACCACCCCGTACAGGTTCAAATTTAGTAATTTTATTACATAAAAACCGCTAATAAGGGCGATGAAACTGATATTTATTGAATTAAAATTACAGTTTTGATTTGATCTAACGCACACAAAAGAGTAAAGTGTGACCCATACCTCATTTACTTATGTCGATAAAAGGTGACGCTATGTTAGATAAAAAACAATCACTGTCTGTTCGTGAGCTGTTCGGCATGCTGGCAATGTTTTCTGCAACTTCTCTGGTTGTGATGATGCTAAGCCTGACCTGGGTTAACATCTAATCCGGTCAACCCCTCGCGAAAGCAAGAAAAAAGGCACTGTTTACAGTGCCTTTTGTGTTTTTGACGCTTTTTTGTTATGTAAGCATTCTCTCTTCCCATTTATTTACTCTGA
The DNA here is from genome assembly GCF_004804295.1 of Vibrio sp. H11. Lineage (NCBI taxonomy): Bacteria > Pseudomonadati > Pseudomonadota > Gammaproteobacteria > Vibrionales > Vibrionaceae > Vibrio > Vibrio sp. H11. The sequence continues at coordinate 56,437 of NZ_SSHN01000010.1, forward strand.
TTGTGAGCCTGAGTAACATACTGTTTTCTGATTCAAAACCGGGTGACAACCATGACTATGGAAAAGTTTGACGCCATATATCAGCGCGCTGCTGAACGTAAAGGTGGCAGTGATAAACTCGAAGCGTTAGTGAGTAAACCTCTTAGTAAGGACGAGCTGGCGGCGATAGCGGAAGATCGCTGGTTATCGGCATTCAGCATGAAAGTATTTCAGAGTGGTATTTCCTGGGCCGTGGTACGCAAAAAGTGGCCGGCGTTTGAAGAGTTGTTCTTTCAGTTTCGCATCGAACCTTTGCTGATGCTTTCGGACGAGATTTTGGAGCAAAAAGCGCAAGACCCAAGCATTATCAGGCATCTGGTGAAAGTAATGTCGATTCGCAACAATGCACAAATGATTTACGAAGCGCGCCTCACTCATGGTTCATTCAGCCAGATGGTGGCTGACTGGCCTGCCGAACGCATCACTGAACTGTGGGATTATCTGAAAAAGCACGGCGATCGCCTGGGCGGGAATACCGGCCCTTACACCCTTCGTCAAATGGGTGTGGACACCTTTATCCTGACGGGTGATGTTGAGGCTTACCTGCGTAATACCGGTGTCATCGAAGGTGGTAAAAATACCAAACGATCCCTGCAGGCAGCCACTGAAGCCTTTTGTCAATGGCGAGAGCAATCCGGCCGCAGCATGACCGAGATCAGTCAGATCATTGCCTACAGTACCGGTGACAACCACTTACAATGAGCCGAGAGCAATTCACCACACTTGAGCCCCTCTGAACATCAGTAACGAGCTGGATTTGATCCGGCTTGTTACTTCCTGTGCAGCTATCTCAGCTATCCTCTATCGGCTCCTCTACCGGTTATAACGACTTCGTTACAACAGGTTTACGCTTTATTCAGAAGATAATCCTTGCCCTTCACTGGATCATGATTTCTTAAGTTTCTCTTAAGTGTCCGTAGGCATAGTCATCTGCAGACATCATCGATAATCTCAAGGAGAAGCTATGTCTGTCATTACCCCACTGCGTACCGGACTTCTGATTGCTACCCTGGCTGCCTCATCTGCTGCATTGGCCGATCCAACCTGCACCACCGAACCTGAATCCAGTTGGATGCCTTTTGCACAGGCGAAACAGCAGGTATTGGACATGGGTTACAGCATTAAGAAATTTAAAACGACGAAGACCAGTTGTTATGAGTTGTATGGCTATGATGCAGAAAAACATCGCGTTGAGATCTATTTTAACCCGGTTGACATGAGCAAAGTAAAAGAGGAGAAAGATGACTAAGCCTTATGTATGGGACAGTATTGTGCGTCTGACCCACTGGGTCGTGGCTGCGCTATTCCTGTCCAACTACTTTGTGACCGAACCTGGCAGCGAAATACACGAATGGGCAGGCTATTTTGTCTTGGCCGCCCTCTCGGTACGCCTGACCTGGGGGATCATCACCGATTCTCCGGCTCGTCTTTCCGCGTTTCGACCATCCGTGCGTCAGGCAATTTCACACCTTAAAGAAGTACTGGCCACAAAGCAGGACAGCCATATTGGCCACAACCCGGCCGGTGCCGTCATGATTTGGGTAATGTGGTTAGCTTTAATCAGCACCGGAATCACTGGCTGGGCAACTCAGTTAGATATCTTCTGGGGTGAAGATGGCATGAAAGAGATTCACGAATTTTTTGCCAACCTGACCATGCTGGCGGTCGCAACGCATATCTGTGCGGTGATATTTATGACTCATTGGGCAAAACGTTCTTACGTGAAAAGCATGCTCCCGCAACGTAGCAGTGACAAGTAATCTGCTGTTTGAGTCAACGATAAGAGAAAGCTTCCCCCGGCGTTCTCTTTTTATTTTCAGTTTCCCGTCTGATAAATTTCTCAAAATGCGATCTTCACCATATTTGTGCAATTATTGATTGCAACTTGGCAGATATCTTCAATCTACTGATCTAAGCCCCGATAAATCCAGAATATTTCACTAACCTGTATCGGGTGTAAGCATTATTTTACTCTCTCATCTGCCCCGACTTTGTGCGATTTTTAACATTTTAGTTACACTTACCCTATCTGGTAATCGCAACATTGCTTGCTGGAACAAGGCGAAATAGGCCGTTGTGGCGTCGATCCAGACAGATTTGCAGCACATTATGTTTTACGATTTGAGAACTGCTTGCTTGAGCGACAATCAGTTTTATACATGAAGCCCCACAAGTATCGAGTATTGTTCCTAAATCGACCAATAATCGCGAGCGCTTCCCGTCCGATTGTTGGTGAGTTTTATATGACATGTGATTGCCGGCAGCGCTTGACACTGCAGTGGCGAAAAGGAGCTTGAGATGAACGTTCAGGCACTCCCTATGGAGCGATTTATCGACCATCATGGCAACCTGCTCAGAGCACTACCGGCTTGGGCAGACATCGCAACACTGACCAGTTTCTATCGTGATATGTTGCTGACCCGAACCTACGATCACAAAGCTGTGGCCCTGCAACGCACCGGTAAGCTTGGTACTTATCCCTCCCATCTGGGAGCAGAAGCCGTTGGCATCGCTGTGGGTCGCGCTTTGCAGCGCGATGACGTCTTTATCCCCTACTATCGTGATATGCCCGCCATGTGGGCACGAGGTATCGCGATGGAAAAAAATCTCCAGTACTGGGGCGGTGACGAACGAGGCAGTGATTTTTCCCCTGATCCTGAGCAGCACTGTCGTGACCTGCCATTCTGCGTTCCGATTGCCACGCAATGTACGCACGCAGTCGGTGTCGCCGCTGCCCTGAAAATTCAGGGACAACATCAGGCTGCCCTGGTGATGTGTGGCGATGGCGGCACCTCAAAAGGTGATTTTCTTGAAGCTATCAACTGCGCCGGGGCCTGGCACATTCCTTTGGTGTTTGTGGTGAACAACAACCAATGGGCAATTTCTGTTCCCCGCCATTTGCAATGCGCTGCCGAATTCTTATCGGAAAAAGCCAAGGGCGCCGGTATTCCGGGCATTACGGTTGATGGTAATGATATTGTCGCGGTTTACGACGCCGTGCGAACCAGCCTGGATCGAGCGCGCAAAGGCAAAGGTGCAACCTTAGTTGAAGCCGTCAGCTATCGCCTCAGCGATCACACCACCGCCGATGATGCCAGTCGTTACCGCAGCGAAGACGAGCTGCAACAAGCCTGGCAATTTGAACCGGTTTCCCGGCTAAAAACCTATTTGATGAACCAGAACTCCTGGAGTGAACAGGAAGAAGAAAACTGGCTGGAGCACTGTAAAGAGGTGGTTGAGCACGCCGTGCAACGTTATCTGGATTTACCTCCTCAGGCGCCGGAATCCGCTTTTGATTTTCTTTATGAGTCGTTATCTCCTGATCTGCACGCTCAGCGTGACGAACTGATCAATAAGGCGATGCGCATGCAAGGAGGTCATCATGAGTGAAATGACACTAGTGGAAGCGGTCAATCTGGCTCTGCATCATGAAATGGAACACGACCCCAGCGTCATCGTGATGGGCGAGGATGTGGGTGATAACGGCGGGGTATTTCGCGCTACGGTCGGACTCAAAGAGAAGTATGGTTTCAAGCGCGTCATTGATACACCGCTGGCTGAAGCGCTGATCGGCGGTGTCGCTGTCGGTATGGCGACTCAGGGACTGCGCCCGGTAGCCGAATTTCAGTTCCAGGGCTTTGTTTTTCCGGCCATGGAACATCTGATGTGCCATGCTGCGCGGATGCGTAACCGAACCCGTGGCCGTCTCACCTGCCCAGCGGTATTCCGGGCGCCATTCGGCGGCGGTATCCATGCACCTGAACATCACTCGGAAAGCGTAGAAGCTCTGTTTGCCCATATTCCCGGTTTTAAAGTGGTCATTCCTTCTTCACCACAGCGGGCCTATGGCCTGTTACTGGCGGCGATACGTAGCAATGATCCGGTGATGTTTTTTGAGCCCAAACGAATCTACCGCACAGTGAAATCGAATGTCACAGATAACGGTGAAGCGCTGCCCTTAGATACCTGCTTTACCCTGCGCAAAGGCCGGGATCTGACTCTGGTCACCTGGGGCGCATGCGTCGTGGAATCGCTGCAGGCTGCGAAGACACTCTCGTCACAAGGAGTTGAAGTGGAAGTTATCGACCTGGCCAGTATCAAACCGATTGATATGGCGACCATACAACGCTCATTGCAAAAGACCGGTCGTCTGCTGGTCGTCCACGAAGCAAGCCGCAGTTGCGCGGTCGGGGCGGAAATCCTCGCCCGTGTCGCCGAAAACGCCATGTGCTTGCTCAAAGCACCACCTAAACGGGTGACAGGTATGGATACCATAATGCCTTATTACAAGAATGAAGCTTATTTCATGATTCAGGAACAGGACATTGTCCTGGCAGCACGGGAATTAGTGGAGGGTTGGAAATGAAGTCATTTATGTTACCAGACCTTGGTGAAGGATTGGCCGAATCAGAAATTGTTGAATGGCACGTAAACGTCGGTGACTGGGTTGAAGTCGATCAGGTCGTGCTGACGGTCGAAACGGCCAAAGCTGTGGTGGAAGTCCCGGCACCTTATGCAGGTAAAATTGTCAGTCGCCACGGTGAAGAAGGTGATGTCATCAATATTGGTAGCCTGCTGCTTGAAATTGAAGATCAGGCCACCAGCCAGCAAAACGGTGACGTGAGTAAAAAACGCCAGGATGCAGCAACCGTCGTTGGTAACGTCTCTAATCAATCCCACAGCGTTGATGTCGACGACTTCTGGATCGGCAGCAGTGAACATGTTCAGCCGGTACAAAAACCATTAAGTGCGATGCCAGCAGCCCGTCTCCTCGCCAAACGCCTCGGAGTTGATTTGCTGCGTGTCTCGGGGAGCGGTCCGGACGGACTGATTTTGGAAACGGATGTGTATCAGGCCGCAGATAAGCAAATTCCGGGAACCGAAGTCCTCAAAGGTGCACGCCGTACTATGGTTAATACCATGACGGAATCACATTTACAGGTCGCTGCCGTTACCATTACGGAAGAGGCCCTGCTGATGGACTGGAAGCCCGGTGAGGACATTTCTATTCGCCTGATTCAGGCCATCTGCTTTGCCTGTCAGCAGGAGCCCGCGCTCAATGCCTGGTTTGATGCCGATACCATGACTCGTTGTGTGCATAACGTGGTCAATATCGGTATTGCCGTTGACAGCTCGCACGGCTTGTATGTGCCGGTGCTGCGTAAAGCCAACGAGTTCGAACCCTCTGAGCTGCGCCAGTGGCTGGATAATACCGTTCAGGGGATTCGTGAACGTAAAATTGGTCGCGAGCAACTGCAACACGCCACCATCACACTCTCTAACTTTGGCGCCATTGCCGGCATTTTTGCCACACCAGTTGTTACTCCGCCTCAGGTCACCATCGTCGGGGCCGGACGCATAGTGGAAAGAGTAATGATAAAAAATGAGCAGTTGATGAACGTGAAAACCATGCCACTCTCTATCACGTTTGACCACAGAGCCTGTACCGGCGGGGAAGCCGCACGCTTTGCGCGCGCTTTAGTCGACGATCTGCAGCGACCAAGCATGTAATATCGTGTCATGCCGGAACGACTCATCAATACCAACAGCGGCCAGTCTATGGCCGCTGTTTTTCATCCACTAAAGTGCTGGCAATGAGACAGTGTTTTTCGATACAGGAGCAAACTGTGTGAATCAGACCGGATTTGCCACATTGCCTTCGACGATTACAGCGCGTCAATCAACTTGGGCATAATCTCGAACAAATCCCCCACCAGCCCATAGTCCGCCAGTTGAAAAATAGGCGCGTCCGGATCGCTGTTGATAGCAACAATCACTTTAGAATCTTTCATGCCCGCCACATGCTGAATGGCGCCAGAAATACCGACGGCGATATAGAGCTCAGGAGCAACAATTTTCCCTGTCTGCCCTACCTGCAAGTCGTTCGAAACAAAGCCGGCATCTACCGCCGCACGCGAGGCGCCGATAGCCCCGCCCAGTTTATCTGCCAACTGTTCCACCAGCTGAAACTGCTGCTTACTGCCCAGACCACGACCACCAGATACGACAACACGGGCAGCGCCCAGTTGCGGACGTTCACTTTGCGCCTGCTGCCGCTCAATAAATTGCGACTGGGTGGACTTGATGACCTGCTCCAGCGCAGACACTTGAGCGTTGCCGCCTTGAGTCGACACAGAAGCAAACGCAGAGCTGCGAATCGTCATCACTTTAATCGCATCGAGCGATTTGACCCGGCACAGTGCATTGCCGGCATAAATCGGACGCACCACGGTATCGGCGGACTCTATCTCAACCACATCCGAGAGTTGCCCGACATCCAGCAGCGCCGCAACCCGTGGCAGCAGGTTTTTCCCAAATGTGGTCGCCGGAGCAAGAATATGACGGTAATCTTTACCCACATCGGCAATCAATTCAGCCATATTTTCCGCCAGATGGTGCTCATACACCGCGTCGTCTGCCAGCCAGACCGTGTCGATACCCTGACAAGTGCGCAGCGCCTCGGCAACCGCTTCACAGCCATAACCAATCACCATAACATCAATGTCACTATGCAGACTTTGTGCGGCTTGCAGGGTTCGTAAGGTATCAACCGCCGGATATTGACTGTTATGTTCAGCAATCACTAACACTTTATCCGTCATCGTTCGCTCCCGTTTCTGTCACGCTCGTGCACTCGCAAGAGATATCACGATTAATCAATCACTTTGGCTTCATTTCTTAGCTTGTCGACTAATTCATCGACCCCGGAAACAATTATTCCTGCTCTGCGCTGTGGCGGCGACATCACGTCCAGTACTTGCTGATGTTGAATCAGAGTGACACCCAGAGATTTGGCGCTGAGAACCTCCATAGGTTTACGCTTGGCTTTCATGATATTCGGTAAGGAGGCATAACGCGGTTCATTAAGGCGCAAATCGGTACTGATGATGGCTGGCAGGTTCAGCTTTAACGTTTCCAGTCCGCCATCAATTTCACGGGTGACCATCACGTCCTGGCCCTGTACCTGTACGGCTGAAGCAAAAGTGCCCTGCGGTCTGCCACTCAGCGCCGCGAGCATCTGCGCCACCTGATTATTGTCGGTATCGATTGATTGTTTACCCAACAGAACCAGGCCCGGCTGCTCTTTTTCCATTACGGCATGCAGCAATTTGGCCACCGACAAGGGCTCCGGGACCTGTTCGGTTTCGATATGAATCGCGCGGTCGGCACCCAAAGCCAACGCGGTTCGTAATTGCTCCTGGCACGCTAAAGCGCCGATTGAAACCACCACCACTTCATCGGCGCTGCCAGCTTCACGCAACCGAATCGCCTCTTCGACGGCGATCTCGCAAAATGGATTGATTGCCATTTTTACGTTGTTCGTTTCAACGCCTGAGCCGTCGCTTTTCACTCTTACCTTTACGTAAGCGTCAACGACACGTTTAATCGCAACTAAGACTTTCACATCGCCTCCTTATGCACTCGATTTTGCATCGGGGTTTTATTTTCACTGAGGAAAGCTGGCTAATACACTGTTTAATCGTACGTTAAGTTGATTATGCCCGCTTTTTTGATGATGCTAATTTGAGCTTAGTTTAGTTTACGTTTACGTCAACTGAACTATAGTTACTCCATACATGAGCAGAGGCGCCACGCAGCCATGAAACGAGGACGGGGACATGGAACGAGAATCGATGGAGTTTGATGTGGTCATTGTCGGTGCAGGTCCCGCCGGGCTGAGCTGTGCCTGCCGCCTGGCGCAACTGAGCCAGGAGCAGCAAGTTGAAAACCGCCCCGGACTCAGCATCTGTGTGGTGGAAAAAGGCTCGGAAGTCGGCGCCCATATACTGTCTGGCGCTCTGTTTGAAACTACAGCGTTGGATGAACTGTTTCCTGACTGGGCCAGCCGCCAGGCACCACTCACCACTCCGGTCAGTCATGATGAATTTACTTACCTGGTCACAGAACATAATCATATCCGCCTGCCACGCTTTGTCGTTCCTAAAACCATGCACAACAGTCAGAAAAATTACGTGATTAGTTTGGGGGAATTGTGTCGCTGGCTTGCGGTTCAGGCGGAAGAGCTCGGCGTAGAGATCTTTCCCGGCTTTGCCGCTGCAACAATAAACTATGCTGATAACGGTGCAGTCACAGGCGTCACCACATCCGATATGGGCCTGGATAAAAATGGCGATCAAAAACGCAGTTTTGAGCCCGGCATTGAACTCAAAGCCAAATACACCGTTTTCGCTGAAGGTGCACGCGGCCACCTTGGCAAAGCCCTGATAGAACATTTTGACCTCGACCGCGGCCGTCAGCCGCAGCATTATGCGCTGGGCTTGAAAGAGATCTGGCAATTGCCAGACGATCATCCCCACAACACGCCCGGTTTCGTGCTGCATGGCCTGGGCTGGCCGCTCAATGAAACCCATACCACCGGCGGCAGCTTTTTATATCACCTTGGCGACAATCAGGTCGCAGTTGGCCTGATCACCGACCTCAACTATCACAACCCGTATCTGAATCCGTTCGAAGAGTTTCAACGCCTCAAACATCACCCCGCAATCAGTCAGTATCTGACCGGTGGGCAGCGCATCGGCTACGGTGCGCGGGCCATCGCAAAAGGCGGGCTCAATTCTCTGCCCAAACAGCAGTTTCCCGGCGGGCTGCTGATAGGTTGTGATGCGGGCACACTCAATTTCGCCAAAATAAAGGGCTGCCATACCGCGATGAAATCCGGCATGCTGGCCGCTGAAGCCGTTTTTGCGGCCTGCCTGCAATCCGGCCAATCGCCGACTGAACCGGATTATCAAACCCGGTTCGAATCTTCCTGGCTTTACACCGAACTGGAACAATCGCAAAATTTTTGCGCCACTATCCACCGCTACGGCAACCTTGCAGGGGGCGTGATCAACAGCCTGGAGCAGAATGTCTGGGTGCCGCTGTTCAAACGCGCAGCCCCATGGCAGATGGAGGACCCGTTTGCTGATCACGAACGGCTTATTTGCATCAGTCACAGCCATCCGATCGATTACCCAAAACCCGATGGTGTACTCAGCTTTGATAAAGCATCCTCTGTCTATTTAACCGCAACACGCCATGAAGAAGATCAGCCTTGCCACCTTAAACTGCGCGACCCGACCATTCCGATTCAGGTGCACCTGGCAAAATATGCCGAACCGGCGCAACGCTACTGCCCGGCCGGAGTGTATGAGGTCATTCAGGTCAATGGAGAGCCTCAGTTTCAGATTAATGCCGCGAACTGTATCCACTGCAAAACCTGCGACATCAAAGATCCGTCACAGAACATCGACTGGTGCCCGCCGGAAGGCGGAGGCGGCCCTAATTACCGCAGCATGTAAGACAATTATCGCAGCATGTAACATCATTACCGTGGCATGTAACTCAGGTCAAAACACGCTAAGATCAAAAAAGAGAGCCGCAGCTCTCTTGTTACTTTGTTCGGCGTTTACTGAGGCTTTTTGGCCAGTGCCGCATCAATGTCAGCAGCGCTGTGGCGCTCTTCAATGCCTTCCCACTCTTCACCAAATGGTCGGTTAACAATACGGCCGCGCTGAACAGCAGGACGTTGCGCCATCATTTTCGCCCAACGCTGCACGTGCTGATAGCTTTGTACATCAAGGAATTCAGCCGCATCGTAAGCGTTGTTCAGTACCAGGTTACCGTACCAAGGCCAGATAGCAATGTCGGCAATGCTGTACTCTTCACCAGCAATAAAGGTGTGGTTTGCCAGTTGCTTGTCCAGCACATCCAGTTGACGCTTGGCTTCCATCGCGAAACGGTTAATCGGATACTCGAATTTTTCCGGCGCATAGGCGTAGAAGTGGCCAAAACCACCGCCCAGGTATGGCGCAGATCCTTGCAGCCAGAACAACCAGTTCATCACCTGCGTGCGCGCAGCCACATCGGTTGGCAACAGATGGCCAAACTTTTCTGCAAGATAGAACAGAATGTTACCCGATTCGAAAACGTTAATCGCAGCATCGCCGGAACGATCCACCAGCGCCGGAATCTTTGAATTCGGGTTAACCGCCACAAATCCGGAGCCAAACTGGTCACCTTCGCCGATGCGAATCAGAAATGCATCATATTCGGCTTCTTTGACACCCAGTGCCAGCAGCTCTTCGAGCATGATGGTCACTTTCTGTCCGTTCGGAGTTCCCATTGAGTACAGCTGGATCGGGTGCTCCCCTAGCGGTAATTCTTTTTCATGACGTGCGCCGGAGTCAGGTCGGTTAATACTCGCCCACTGACCGCCGTTTTCGCTGTCCATTGTCCAAACTTTTGGTGGTACATATACGTTAGACATTATGTTTCCTTATTGATGTTGGAGTTCGGCATACACAGATATAGGGGTGGCAGGCTCAGATAAAAACCCCTGCGACTCATTTAGTTAGATCGAATGGTTATGACTTGGTGACACAAAGCATAACCAGAGTCTGTGGCAAACTCGCCACCGATATCACATTTCACAACTCTTCCCCGAAATGTCAAATATTTCTCCCAGATGCAAAGCACGCCGGCGATGCGATCCCTTAAGGTATGAAGTGAGTACAGAAGAGCACGGAGACCACTCCGCTGACTCGTTCATTCATATGGAATAATAATTAATAAGGAAACACCATGTCTCAATTCAAAACGTTGCCTACATTAGTCACCATCGCGGTTGCCATGACCGTGTCTGGCACAGCAGTGGCCGCTCCGGCGAAAGACCACACCCAGATTCAGCACAACGGTGTCAAATATCGCAAGAAAGCGGAATCTATGGTGAAAAAACTCAGCCTGAGTGAGAAGCTAGACATCTTGTCTGGACCTGGCATGGATTTGACCACTTACCAAGGTCAGGACGCGATTAACCTGGATGAAACTAAAGATGTCAGCGGCGTCGCCGGTTACATCAACGGCGTGAAAAACCGTAAACTGGACATCCCGGCAATTAAACTGGCTGATGGTCCTGCCGGCCTGCGCATTAATCCGACCCGCGATAATGATAACAGCACCTATTACGCGACGGCATGGCCAATTGGCTCACTGCTCGCATCGACCTGGGATACCCGCCTGGTTGAGCAGGTTGGTCAGGCTGAAGGCAATGAAGTCAAAGAGTACGGCGTCGACTTTCTGCTCGCACCTGGGATGAATATCCAGCGTAACCCGCTGCTGGGGCGTAACTTTGAGTACTATTCTGAAGATCCGATTGTTTCCGGCCATATTGCCGCCGCCATGGTCAACGGGCTGCAATCGAATCACATCGGTGCCACAATCAAGCATTACGTCGCTAATAACGCAGAAACCAACCGTTTCTTCAACGATACCATCGCAGACCCGCGTACCCTGCGTGAAATCTACCTGCGCGGCTTCCAGATCGCGGTAGAAGATGCGCAGCCTTGGGCGATCATGAGCTCATATAACCTACTTAATGGTACCTACGTTAACCAGCGTAAAGATGTCATGACCGATATCCTGCGTGACGAATGGGGCTTTAAAGGCCTGGCGATGTCTGACTGGTTTGCCGGTAACGTATCCGGTTTGACCAGCGACTTTAGCGGCGATGTCGGCCGGGATGTCGAATCGGCGGCAAAACAGGTCAGTGCCGGCAACGATTTGATCGAACCGGGCGGCGTAAAAGCCGATCTGGCAGCCTCTTACGCGGCCGGCACACTGAGCATGGAAGCGATCGACAACAGTGTGGTCGCAATCCTGACCCAAGTACAGAAAACCCCGTCCTACCTGAACTACTCCTACTCGAATCAACCTGATTTGGATGCGCACGCCGAGCTCGCTCGTCAGGCTGCAGCGGAAGGTATGATACTGCTGAAAAACAGTAACGCTTCCCTGCCGCTCTCTTCTGGTGCCAAAGTCGCGTCATTCGGCACCACACAGATCAACACTCTCAAAGGCGGGACCGGTAGTGGTGATGTCAACGCCGCCTACATAGCGCACATTGCCCCGGCTCTGGAAGAGAAGTTTGAGGTCAATAGTGAACTGACGGATTACTACACGACCTATTTTGCCGAAAATAAGCAGACCAACGATACCCTGCTCGGCGGTTATGAATATTGTGAAGAACCACCGGTCAGCGAACAGTTACAAAGCCTGGTCGACGCCGCCGCGCAAAACGATGATGCAGCGGTTATCACCATCGGACGCCAGGCGGGTGAAGGCGGCGATCGCACCAATACGCGCGGTGATTACCTGCTGACCGACGAAGAGCTGCAGATCATCAACGCTGTCTCAGCGGCTTTCCACGCAGAAGGCAAACCGGTGACCGTGGTACTCAATGTCAACGGGGTGGTCGATAGCACTGAATGGTCAGATAAAGTCGACTCCATTTTGCTGGCCTACATGGGCGGTCAGGAAACCGGCAACGCGATCGCGGATATTCTGGCCGGTGATGTCAATCCAAGCGGTAAGCTCGCGCAAACCATGCCAAAATCCTACAGTGATGTCCCATCGGCACAGACCTTCCCGGGGACAGATATCGATAATGACGGATTGGTTGATGAGTCACATTACAACGAAGGGATTTATGTCGGCTACCGCTACTACACGTCGTTCGATGTCGATACCGCCTATCCGTTCGGCTATGGTATGTCTTACACTAACTTTGAATACCGTAACCCGACAGTGGTTGCCAACACCCTTGGCCGTAAAGGTAAAAAAGGCGGCTTGATTCAGCTCTCTGCTACCATTCATAATTCCGGCGATGTCGCGGGTAAAGAAGCGGCTCAGGTCTACGTGAGTGCTCCGCAGGGCAAACTAGATAAGCCGGCTATTGAACTGAAAGCATTCGCGAAGACTTCGCTATTGCAACCTGGTCAGAATGAGAAACTGGCGTTTACTATCTCTGCCCGCGATTTGGCCAGCTTTGACGCCAGTCGCAACAAGTGGATTATTGAACCAGGCGCTTATCAGGTCTACATCGCTCCGTCTTCAGATATCAATGGCAAGCTGAACGGCGCAGCAACCGCACCGGTTACGTTTACCGTCAGCAAGGAAATTGTCGTGAGCGAGACCACGCCAGGAGCGCTGGCTCTGCCACAAGGTGTGACCACAGCAGGACTCATCACGGTCGCTAAGTAATCGCCTCTGTAAAAAGCGACCACCTGTGCAAAAAATCACTTGTACAAAGAGTCAAGTTAAAAATAAGCACGGCGTCATTAACCGTTGCTCATTTTCTAAAAAGCCCGCATGCGGGCTTTTTAGTCTTATTAATGTGAGGAAAATTAAAAGTTTTCGTATCAAATAGAAAACGCTCAGTAACAAGAATATTGCCTGACCTTATTTTTTGAATAGACATCACCAATTCATATTCCTTTACAAATAAAACCATGAAGACTGATATAATCATGCCTAATGATGTTGACTCATTTATATGGACATAAAAGGGTGGATGATGAATAGCAGTGTATCGAGCTCATTAACTTTTGGTATATTAAACCAACTATCCCAGCTTGGCATTGATAATGATGTTATTATTGAAAAGTGTGATATTAATCGTTATGAACTCAACAAAAAGCATGGCCGGATCAGCAGCCAGGCTCATTACGCACTGTTAGATGAATGTCGTCCTTATCAGAAAACCTTCTTTGCGCAGTCCGGCCTCGAGAACGCCTACTCCCTGTTTCCTGAACTGTTCAGTTTATGCTGCAATGAAGCGTCATTAGCCGATGCCATAAGGTCTTACGTAAGATACCGTGCTTTGATCGGCAATTGCGATCTGTGTGAGGTTGAGGTCACACCCAACGGCCTGAAAGTAGGTTATACCGATCAAGGGCCAAATCAAATGGTCTCCAGTGCTGTGGCTAATTTTGCTTTTCTGCATGACATCAGCAGCCAGTACCTGGTCGATTTTCAGGCAGAAATAGGTTTTATTCATAATAACAACATCCCGGAAAAAATGATTAATCGCCGTTTTGCTACAAAATGCTTATTCGGCACCAGTCACAACTATTTTATTATCCGCTCCCCTCTGGTTAATCAAGCCAATGCATTATTTAATCAGCGTTTATATCAGTTACAGCGGCGCACTTTGGATAATATTCATCAAACGATTCAATCATCTTCATTCTCGGCCAGCATTGAAAATATTATCGCTACTTTGATGACCCAACATAACCTGACATGTGGTCACAGCACGTTAAACAAAGTCTGTGAATACCTGCGTATCAGTCGTTGGACATTAAATAATAAACTGAGTAATGAGAATCAATGTTTCACCGATCTTTATAACAAGGTTCGTCTCAATAAAGCGGTTGTTTTGCTGACTGAAACCAACAAAAGTATGAGTGAGATCAGCGAATTGACCCGTTTTTCCTCTCAGTCGGTGTTTTCTCGTTTTTTCCGGACTCAAACTAACATGTCGCCGATTCAGTTCAGAAAACACACTCAACTGCCCTAGAGCGAGGCTGCACTCTGATTTTTAGGGGGGAAAGCACCTTTTCACCACGATTCATAAGCTGAAAAAACAACAGAAAGCTTTCTCATTTCGCTGTCTTTTGTTATGTTATTACATAACCAAGAGGTAATGAGACGGCCCAACTATGCTGAGAAGCTTGAATAAAAGAAAATGTATACTGGATATCAAAGACTTATCAATTACGATTGATGGGTCCGAGCTGGTCAGTGACATCAATCTACAACTTTTTGAAGGCGAACGTGTTTGCCTGCTTGGCGCATCAGGTTCGGGGAAGTCACTGACGGCTAAGGCTATCAGCGGAACTCTAGCCCCGTACTGCAAGGTTGAAGGGAATATCCATTTTAATGGTGAATCAGTGACGACCCTGCCTGTTCTTGGCCGTCCGTCCACTGCACGTGTGGCAACCGTATTCCAGGATACGTTCAGCGCACTGAACCCGCTGATGAGCGTCGGTAAACAACTGGCGCTCAGTACCAATATTCATTCACAGCAAGCTTTACTGCCCTTACTCAAGCAGATGCAGCTCATCCCTGCCGATGACAGTGAGCAATCGACTGTTGAGGGGAAAGCCCTGCTCAATCGCTTACCCTCAGAGCTTTCCGGTGGCCAGCGTCAGCGTCTGTGCATTGCCTTCGCTCTGTTGAGTGGTTCCAACCTGCTGGTTGCTGATGAACCGACTACCGCGCTGGATGTCATCAATCAAAAACAAGTCATCGAGCTGCTGCAGCAGTGTTGTGGTCAAGATGCCTGCCAGCATCCGGAGCAACTGCACAGCCGCCGTTTATCGCTGTTGTTCATTACCCACGATATCAACGTAGCGGCCCAGTTATGTGAACGGGGGATCGTGATGCACAACGGACGTATTGTCGAAGCCGGAACCATGCATCAGTTGTTAACCCAACCTGAGCACGAATACACCCGAAGCCTTGTACGTGCGGCCAATCAAGTCATTGACTGGAATGATCAATCTGCATCAGAGGTCAAAAGCGCATGAGCGTCTCCGTTATTGCCTCCGCCCCTTTTCTGCGTCTGAACGAGCTGAGCTATACCGTCCGCCAGCCGGGAGTGGTGCGTCACATCATTCGCGACCTCAATTTAACACTTGGCCAATACGAACGCATTGCACTGGTCGGTGAATCCGGCAGCGGTAAATCAACCCTGCTGAAACTCATTCTGGGACTGGCTTTACCGCAATGTGGTGATGTCCAGTGCGAAAGTGAATCATTGCGCCACAGGTCTTGGAAAGCGATGAAAGCCTACCGTCGACTGGTGCAATACATTCCGCAGGATCCACACACTTCCCTGCCACCGCAGCAAAGCGTTGCCCGCTTGCTGGCTGAACCGGTCAAGAGACTGGGTCTGGGCAACGCCGATCAGGCAATGCTGGAGCAGGCAGTGCGCCAAGTAGAGTTACCCCCGGAAATCCTGCAGCGCAAAGCGGCTGAATTATCCGGTGGTCAGGCCCAGCGCATCGCGTTAGCCAGAGCCCTGATCGTTAAACCTAAATTCCTGCTGGCTGATGAACCAACCAGTGGCCTGGACTTGCCTTTACGTAAACAGATGAAAGCCCTGCTGCGCAGCGTGTGCGAGCAAAATGGCATGGGTTTGCTGGTTGTGACTCACGATATTTCGATGGCATCCGGTCTGTGTGAACGCATGATAGTGATGCACCAGGGGCAAATTGTCGAAGACCGGATGACAGCAGACCTGCTGGCGAGTCCGGAGACACAGCACACGCAAAGGCTGCTTGATGCCGTGCCGCAAATTAATTTAACTCATCTGGCTTCGCAGGTGCACGCATTCTGACTGTATTGAGTTCCGATACGATTTTATAAACACACTTTTTTGTAAAAACACGTTTTGCACACAACCGGCGTCAACACGATTGTCTGCCAATTAATAAGTAAGGATATTTTGCTTCATGAAACCGCTCAAATCCTGGCTCGGGCTGGCTATGTCCGTTTCTCTGCTCTCGGGCTGCTTTGATTCTGAACAACAGCAACCAATCAACAGCGAAAACTCGGCCCAATCCTCTCGCATTAAGTTAGCCATGCTGCTGCCGCCGCGTTCCGGCCTGACTCCACTCAGCGACGATGCATTTAAATTGTCTCGCTGGAGCACAGCGGAAACGCTGGTCATTCTTGATCAAGAGGGTAATCTTGCGCCTGCCCTCGCCACCCATTGGGAACAACTGAGTCCGACAACCTGGCGTTTCCAGCTGCGCTCTGACGTGACGTTTCATGATCACACACCACTAACGGCCAAAGCCGTGGTCAACGCGTTAAGCACCGCAACCAGTGCAATGCCGAAACCACGTATTCTGGATGGCGTAACACTGCAAATCCGTGCTGATGGCGAGCACGCTGTGATCATCACCAGCGAAATACCGGATCCTCTGCTGGCGCAACGTCTGACCAGCCCGCAACTTTCAATTCTCGCACTCAGTGCGTATGGCGAAAATGGCGTCATCAATCCGGTGCTGGCTGGAACCGGGCCATTTATATTGACCGGCGTCAACGGCACCAGTTCAGCAACATTAGACCGTAACCCTGATTACTGGGGCGAACCCGCACAGGCCGAAGGTATTGATGTCAGCTTTGTTCCCGATGGTCTTGCCCGATCTTCAGCGTTACGTACTCATTCCGCTGATATCGTCGAAGCCATTCCTGTTTCTCAGGCGCCGTTACTGGATCAGTCTTTGATTCACGAAGTGCCAATGCCCCGTACCAACACTTTATATCTCAATACTCGTCACGGGGTAATGCAGGATCCGGCGATGCGTGCCGCGGCGCGCGATGCCATCAACCGGGCTCAAATCGTGGATAATGTTTATGAAAAGCGGGCCGATATTGCCCAAGGTTTGCTGGGGCCAGCGTTGCCCTGGGCCGCGAAACTGCGTCAGCCAGTCGCCAACCCGACGCCAGCAGCCCTGCCGGAAGGCGCGCATATCACCCTGGCTACGTTTACTGATCGCACCGAACTGCCTGAGGTCGCCGTGTACCTGGCTCAGCAACTTACAGATGCAGGCTTTACGGTAGAACAGGTCGTGCGTGAATATTCACAGATTGAGTCTGACGCACTGGCCGGTAAATTTGATGCCTTCATTCTTTCCCGCGCTACCGTGCTCGACTCTGGCGACCCGGTTGCTTATATGTACAGTGATTTCAGCTGCGCCGGCTCATTTAATATCGCTCAGCTTTGCCAGACGGACATCGATAATGCACTGCAGCACGCGGCTTCATTACCGGCCGGACCAGAACGTCAGCAGGCTATCATGGAGGCTGAGCGTCTGATCCTCGCCAGTGATGCCGCCATCCCTATGCTGCACGAGCGCGTTATCCAGGGTGAATCAGAGCGAGTAAGAGCGGCAGTGCGTGACCCGCGTGAACGCACGCTGGTCAGCAATCAGACCTACCTGGTGTCTGACCAACAGACCATGCAATAAGGTAGCGCTCATTTATGACTGAAAGTGTTGTTCAGCGCCGCCCGGATAACGGGCTTCGCTTTCGACGGCCAGGCTTGAGCAATCTGATTGAGTGGTGCTCTCGCCTGTCCCCTGCCGGTTCAAGGATGGTCACTATCGGTTCACGCATCGCCACTCTGTGTGGTGTGGTGGTACTGGTCGCCCTGTTGCCCTGGTTATCCGGTCAGGATCCGGCGCTGGCTTTGCTGCGCGCGCGCTCTGCAGAGCAGAATCCGAGTGAGGAAGCTTTGCAGGCTATCCGTCAATCACTCGGGCTGGATCAAGGGCCGCTTGCCTTAATGTGGCACTGGCTGCAAGGCATATTCCGTGGCGATCCCGGCGTGTCCTGGGTATCGGGGCGTCCGATTCTGGATGGAATGCTCAGTGCGGCCAGCGTCTCGCTGACACTGATGGCGCTGGCACTGCTCGCGGCGTTTGTCATCGCTATCTGTCTCACGCTCCCGACTATTTACCACGGGCTGCGTGGCAACGCCTATCGCAGCAGCGGCACTCTGGCCGTCGCCATGACCGCGTTACCGGAGTTTTTACTCGCATCAATCTTATTACTGATTGGCGCAGTATGGCTGCGTTGGTTGCCGCCCTTCGGCTGGCAAGGCTTTAGCTATACGATTCTTCCGGCTTTATCACTGGCCATTCCGGCTGGCGGATACCTTGGACGCTTGTTGTCAGATGCGCTCACTCAGGTATTTACCGAGCCTTGGGTAGCAACCTGGAGTGTGGCGGGCATCAGCCGCTTTCATATCACCCTGGCAGTGATGAAACGCGCTCTGACAACAGTACTACCGATGATCGGCCTGGTGATGGTTTCACTGACCGGCGGTGCCATCGCGGTTGAAAAAGTTTTTGCCATTCCGGGCTTGGGCCGGGCGACGCTGGGTGCTGCGATTGCCAAAGATGTCCCGACTTTACAACTCGGTATCTTATTGATTCTGCTGTTTGCTTTTGTTGTAGGCATCAGTGTCAACCTGCTTAAAGCATTACTGCTTGGCCGAGCCCTGCATCAGGGAGCGATGCCAATGCCTAAAGAGTCGGATGTCACCGTCAGTCAGAGTACGCGCTGGTTACCTCTGCTCTGCCTGGCATTTCTGGCCGCGGTAATGTTGTTCGGTTTGGGACGGGACCCTTACAATATCGCTTTTATGCGACTTGAACCTCCGTCTTTGGCTCTGCCGTTTGGAGCCGATGCCATGGGGCGTGATCTGCTTGCTCGAGTCGCCCATGGCAGCCTTTATACCTGCCTGCTTGCCGTGACAGTGTCACTATTTTGTCTGGTAATCGGCTTTATCATTGGCCAGTGGCCGCGTTTAATGGCCGGGCCGATTGAGGTGGCGAATGCCCTTCCGCCGGTCATCAGCGGCCTTTTGATCGCCGCCGTTTACGGCCCGGGACTATTTGGCGCCACCTTGGCGGTGGTGCTGGTGAGCTGGGCGCCACTAGCGGCACACGCAGCTGCGCTGACCACCGAAGTAAAAGCCAGACCGTATATTCAGATGCTGCCGCTGATTGGAGTGGGCGTGGTAAGACGCAATCTGTGTTACGTGCTTCCTGCCGTGGTTAAACCACTGCTGCGACACGCCATGTTGCGTGTTCCCGGCCTGGCACTGGCGCTGGCTTCGCTCGGTTTCCTAGGGCTCGGTGCTATGCCGCCCAGCCCTGAATGGGGCCGAATTCTGGCGGAGGGTATGCCGTACATTGAACGCAGTTACTGGGTGGTGCTTGCCCCGTCGCTGGCACTCATCGTGTTGTCGGTGTTTGCTGTCAGCGCAACCAACGTCTTTAGTCACAAGCGGCGTTAATCGGCGGCGCTGTACCACCAATCTCTCAATCCGGCTTGTCAGCAGCCAAGCCGGACTTTTTTCACTGCAACGCGAACAACGATCCTTGAACAATTTAATGGTATTCGGAGACCAGCATCGCACTGGTTTCCTCTTCCAAAGCTTCGAATATATGCGGCTGATCAGCGGCATACACCATATAGTCGCCTTGCTTTAACTCATACTCTTCGCCGATTGGCCCAAGTCTGGCTCTACCTCGGGTGATCAACACATGCTCAACGACACCAATATTGTGCGCCGCTGAAATATGTGGTTGGCCCGGTCTCGCTTCCACCTGATAAATATCACGGCTGACGTTTGGCGGGCAGGCAGCCAACAATGTCGCCTGATAATTTTCACCTTGCGACACCACTGTCATCCCTTCCCCATAACGAACCACTTTCGTTACCTGCTTAGGCTCTTGCAGTAAGCGTGAAAACGGAATATCCAACACCACACAAATGGCCCACAGCGTTTCAATACTAGGATTGCCTGATCCGTTTTCCAATAGAGATAAGGTTGATTTGGCTATGTTTGCACGCCGGGCAACTTCGGCAATGCTCAAGCCAGTCTTCTGTCTTTCAGACTTTAACTTGACAGCAATCTCGGCAATTGGCGGATGATTCGCACTCATAACTCATAATTATCCTGTTGTGTGTAAACTCTCACTTTGGAACCGTTCATTAAATTGGTCAAACGTTTTATTTGACAATCTATTCAACGCTGTCCAATATCACTTTATCGTTCTTTTTATCGAACATTTAATACGATAAATAATCCATTGCAGTATAGCGCTACTGTTATCGTCTGCCAGCAAGGAAATACATTCATCTATGGAATACATTTTATCTGTGGTGCTGTTCGCCATCTCGTCATCCGTCACTCCTGGGCCTAACAATATAATGGTAATGACATCCGGACTTAATTTCGGCATACGCAAAAGCATTCCACTACTGAGTGGGATCTGTATCGGCTTCGCCCTGATGTTGCTGCTAGTTGGTCTGGGGTTTGCGCAGTTGTTCAACCTATTTCCCGGATTGAATTTGCTGATTAAAGTCGCCGGAACTTTGTATTTACTTTATCTGGCCTGCCTTATCGCCCGCAGCGGGACTGTTGGGCAGAGCGGTCGACATGCACAGCCGTTCGGTTTTATCAAGGGAGTACTGTTTCAGTGGATCAATGCGAAAGCGTGGGTGGTGGCAATAGGCGCAATATCTGCGTTTACCACAGTCGGAGACCAGTTCACGCAGCAAAATCTCACTATTGCCACCACGTTCCTGATTGTTTCTTTTCCCTGTGTCGGGGTATGGCTGATGTTCGGGTCAATACTGCGTCGTTATCTCGACAATGTGACCTACATGCGCTGGTTTAACCTTTGTATGGCCGCCCTGCTGATCATCTCCGTCTTACCGGTCATCAGCGAAATCATCGTAAGCTACGCAGGATAAAGCTCCCCTGCTGTTAATGTTGTTTGTTTTCTGCGGCCTGTTGCTGAAAATAAGCCAACAATTCTTCACATACGTAGCGCAGCAGTAAATCGCTGCCCTGCGGGGTGGTCAGATCAAAATGCAGCCGCGTCGTGTGTTCCTGGCCCGCAATATCTACCAGCAGATTCACTTGCTGCGCTGAATCAGAACTGAGCGGGAAGCAGAACAAGCTCAGCAGCCGTTCTCCCTGCTCGGCGGCCTGTTCAAAACTCAGGTCATGCTGATATTCAAATTCCACCCGATTCTGGTGGGTGGTGCAGGTACAGACCCCGGCAGTCAGATACGGCGTTATCATGCCAGTGAACTCTGCCAGACTTTCAGCCACCGTAGTCAGTCGATGATTGAGATGATGCAACATGGATACCTCCTCTGTTTTGGGAAAGTCTTATTACTTAGATAATCATATGGCTTGGTAATCAATTGGTCTAAAAGTCATGTTTCTTGAAAAGCCATATTTACTGAAAAACCCTATTTTTTGAAAAACGATATGTGTTGAAAAACGCTATTTGTTGAAACGCCTCTCTATATTAAAGCGTATAAATCCCGCCAGCGGATTTAAAGCCGGCAAAGAGTGACCGTTATTGTCTCACTCAGTAGCTGTCAGCTTCCGATCTCAGTCTCAGGCGTACCTGTCTATCCCGTAAGAGCCGAGTGCCGTCATGCCTGCCCTACAATAAGTATACAATGCAGAATATTTGCACATTATTAGTGCAACGATACAACAGAAAATAATGTAAGTTATTGTTATTTATAAATTTAACCATCTGGCATCCATATTGCTCTTGTATACAAGACACCCACCAAGGACAGGTACGAGGATTCCGATGAAAAACAGTTTAAAATTTATGTTCAGCACCCTTGCTCTTTCATTCTCGGCTGTGAGTATGAATGCTTACTCCGCAACGTTAATTAAAGTACACAGCGATATGACGGAAGACAGCGCGCAGCAGGAAGGTATTGAACGCTTTAAGCAATTGGTCGAAGCCCGCTCTGACGGTCAGTATGAAGTCAAAATCTACGCCAATAACGCGCTCGGTAACGATGTGGAAGTCGCTCAGCAAATGCAGTTTGGTGCCGTTCAGGCGGCTCCGATTCCAACGGCAAAATTGAGTGGCTTTGATAAAGATCTGCAGCTGATTGACATGCCATTCCTGTTCCCGAGCCGCAAAGTTGCCTACCAGTTTCTTGATGGTGAAATCGGTGATGAAGTGCTGTCTGGCCTGCGCTCGTCAGGTTTTGAACCGGCGATGTTCTGGGAAAGTGGTTTTAAACAGATGACCTGTAATGACCCAATTACCAAGCCTGCGGATATGCAGGATCGCAAAGTTCGTGTAATGGAAAGTCCACTGCTGATTTCCCAGTACAAGGCCCTGGGTTCAAACCCGGTGCCGATCGCATTCAGTGAAACTTACACCGCCCTACAACAGGGTGTGGTGGAGTGTCAGGAGAACCCGCTGGTTTCGATTTCACAAATGAAATTCTATGAAGTGCAAAAGGATCTGATGTTAACTAATCACGGTTACCTCGGTACCGCATTCGTATTCAGCAAGATCTGGTTCGACAGCCAGTCGGCCAAAAATCAACAACTGCTTATTGCGGCCGCACGCGAAGCCGGTCACTACCAGCGTGAACGTTCAATTGCACGCGAGGAAGTCTACCTGAACGGCATTAAACAGGCAGGCAACACCGAAGTTATCTCACTGACTCCTGAACAGCTGGGCGAATTCCGCAATGCGATGTCTCCTGTTTATCAGGAGTTTGGCGCTAAGCTGAGTCAAGGTTTGCTCGATCGTGCTCAGGCAAAACTAAGCCAACTGTCTGAAATGTAACGGACTGGCAACTACAGCCTCCGTCAACCATTTCACCTCCGATTATCACTATTCAACGAGGATCCCGGGGCTGCCCCCGGGAGAATGCTTATGTGGAATAAACTCAGCCGCCTGCTGGCCCTTTTTGAGAACACCATCGTCGGTGTTTTGATCATCTACGCATCGGGAATGCTGTTTAGCCAGATTATCGCCCGCTCCGTTTTCAATACCTCATTTAGTTGGGCTGAAGAGAGCGTACGTTACGCCATTATCTGGATGGTGTTTATGGCCAGTAGCATCGCCTTTCGCAATAACGCACACATCAGTATTGATGTCATCAAGCAAGTGCTCCCCAAAGCTCTGCAAAAGCCATTTCAGATCCTGATCTGCGTGCTCTGCCTGATCACTACCTTTTTGCTCGCCTGGTTTGGTTGGCAACTGGCGTCGCGCATGATGATGTTCGGCCAGTTATCGTCGGCGATGGAGCTGCCGATGTACTGGTTCTATCTGGCTATTCCGGTCAGTTCTGTCTGTATGTTTATCCGCATCAGTGAATCTTTGCTGGCGCTGTTTAAACAGCCGAAACAACAAAGCGAAAACGTCTACGTGGGAGCGTGATCATGGGCTACAGTTTCTTTGCATTAACTTCAGGGCTGCTGGTTTTAGGCCTGCCTATCTTCGTGGCCCTGCTCCTGGCCGTCTTTATCGGGCTGCACCTGGGCGGCAGTACTCCGCTGATGCTCATCATCCAACGGATGTTTTCCGGCCTGGACAGTTTTCCGCTCATGGCGATCCCGCTCTTTATTCTGGCCGGCAACCTGATGAGCACCAGCGGCCTGTCGGCGCGTATTCTCAAAGTCGCGCTGTTGCTGGTTGGCCCGTTTCGCGGTGGCCTGGCGATGACAACCGTCACCGGCTCGATGTTCTTTGGTGCCATTTCCGGCTCCAGCCCGGCGACCGTGGTTTCAGTCGGACGCCTTATCCTGCCGTCAATGTTAAAAGAAGGCTATGACCGCCAGTTCAGTGTCGGTTTGCTGATGGCGACCGGTGCATTGGGCATCATTATACCGCCGAGCATTTTTATGATTGTGTACGGCGCCATGGCCGGGGTTTCGATTGGTGCACTCTTTATGGCCGGTATCGGTGCCGGCGCCGTGTACGGCTCGGTTTTTCTTGCCTACTGTTACTATCGCGCCCGCCGCGCCGGTATGCAATCACAGCCGTTTCCGAACATGTCTGAGCTGCTGGCGGCAATCAGAGAAGCAATCTGGGGGCTGGCGATCCCAGTCATTATTCTGGGCGGTATTTACAGCGGCTTGTTTACCCCGACTGAGGCCGCTGCGGTCGCGGTTATCTACTCCGCCGCGGTCGGTCTGTTCGTTTATCGGGATCTGACACTGAAAGACATCTGGAAAGTGTGTGTCGACAGCTCAGTCGTCACCACCCAAGTGATGATCATCGTCTCTGCCGCTGCGGCATTCTCCTGGTATCTGACCACTTCCAGCCTGACCGATTCTCTGTCGGCAGCTCTGGGCCAACTCAGCGATAATCCACTGATGTTACTGCTTATCATCAACTGCATCGTGTTGATTGCCGGGATGTTCCTGGACCCGAACTCGATTGTGATCATTCTGGTACCACTGGTTGTCTCGGTGGCTCAGGCGGCAGGAATCGACTTGATTCACCTTGGTGTGATTCTGTGTGTGAACTGTGCGATTGGTATGTTCACACCACCGTTTGGTATGAATCTGTTCGTCGCCAGCAGTCTGGATAACGTCAGCTATGGCGAAGCTGTGCGCGGATCACTGCCCTTGGTGTGGCTGGCTCTGATTGTGCTGGTGCTGATTAACGTCTTCCCCGCGATCAGCCTATGGCTGCCAAGTATGGTTATGCTGGGTATTGCTGGCTAACCCTCTGACTATCAAGGAGATCAGCCTATGTCTGAACACCCTAATTCACTGTCGGCATCACTGGTCTCTGACCCGTCGGTGCCTCTGGCGGACAGTATCCGGATTGCGCTCTCCGACGATATTCTGGCGGGAGTGATTGCCGCAGGTACTCGCCTTGATGAGGCTCAGCTTGCGCAGCGTTTCCAGGTCTCGCGGACTCCGGTCCGTGAGGCGCTGAAACAGCTTACCGCCAGTGGCCTGGTTGAACATCGTCATCGGCGCGGAGTGTTTGTCAGTGCCGTACCTGTATCCCGCCTGGCAGAAATGTTTGAATACGTTGCCGAAATGGAAGCACTGTGTGTACGACTTGCTGCGGTCAAGATGACTCAGCAAGAACGCGAAGAGCTGCTCGCCATCCACCTTGACAGCCATAAGCATGTCACCTCGGGTAATATTGATGCGTATGACAAAGCCAATATCAAACTGCATGAGGCCCTGTTCCATGGCTGTCATAACCGTTATGTGGAAGAAGCCGTGCTCAGCGCCAGAGCTAAGGTTGCCCCTTATCGAAGGGCGCAGTTCAAACTGGCCGATCGCGCGCGCTCGTCTTTTGTTGAGCACGGTGAAATCGTCAAATCGGTCATCAAAGGTATGACCCATGAAGCCTCGGACATGATGCTAGCCCATATCCACCAGTCTTTCCTCGCGTCTTCGCGTTATGTCAGTCAGTAAGGACGCTGACCAAAAATTGTCATGCGCCCATTTTACTATGACACTCATAGACTATGCTTACACAAAACAACATAAGGAGTGCATATGGGTATCATCGCGTGGATCATTCTGGGTTTAATTGCAGGTGCTTTGGCAAAATGGCTGATGCCGGGACGAGATGGCGGCGGTTGGATAGCCACAATGTTGTTAGGTATCGGTGGTGCCTTTGTCGGCGGACTTATCGGCGGCGTGCTGGGTTTTGGTGGCGCCAATGGTTTTAATCTGGGCAGTATATTGACGGCAACCCTCGGTGCGATTGTCTTGTTGCTGGTTTACAACCGGTTCTTCAAAGGACGGTAGCCTCTAACAGGCGACAGCTTAACGATACGCCGAGATTATGGGTGAATCGAAGCATCATACTGATTAAAAAGGCTGCCTCATGCAGCCTTTCCATCACTTAGTTGTGGTTAAAACACTTAGTTTTTATTAAAACACTCAGCTGTTATTAAAACCAGGCGTTGAGTAGAGTCTTAGCTACGCAATGCCTGGTTCACTGTGAACTGACGACAACCTTTATTGTTGTAGTTTCGCTTTTGCTTCTTCAACTTTAGCGAAGTCCAGTCCAAGTTCTTCTACCGCTTCTTTAATCAAAGCCGGGTTTTGCATCACCTGGCCCATCAGCAGTTGCAGTTTTTCCTGCGGTAGACCAAGTTGGCTGATGGTGGCCATCGCCATCAGAGGATTTTGGGTCAGAGCCTGAAACACTTCGCGAATTTGCTGATCACTGATGTTGTTCTCTTTCAACAGCGCAATAATTGGGTTCATGAGATTACCTTTAGCTACTCAATAAAACAGAGCCGCAGTTTACCATCAGCGCGCTGAGGCGTGTACCGGCAATGATGCATAAAACCAGTATAAACCGCAGATAACAAACAACCACCCATAGGGTGGCTGTTTGGCGGGCTGGTATTGTGGTTACCAACCGATGATTGTCGCCGGGTTTCAGACGTTCATGATTCGGGAATGGAGCCAATCTTTCAGCTCTGCCCGGTTGAGCTTCATCGAATTCATGTTGTGATCATCAATCGGTGCACCTCGCAGTTCTAACTTTCTAATTTCTCTGTCTAGTGCATCGTAATTTGACGCATTTTCTGCAAACGTATCATCGCTCGCGCTTAACTGGGAAATGGTGTCCATATGTTCTGGATACTCATGCGCTAAAGAGTGATTTTCGCCTAGCATAGAAACCTCGTTAAGTTGGTTGGTCACACAAATAAGGTGCGCACTTTTTGAGCCGCACAATAGTAAATGTAGCAGCCTGTAACCATGACTCAAGTCAGCATTTTTCAGGTTTCGTCATTCTGAGATCCATTTCCCAGACCGGGAAAAATAAAAAACCGCCATGGATAACCACAGCGGTTGAGTTGTCAGCCCTAACTCCTTAAAAAGCGGGCTCAATTGTGCCTTTAAAGGCTTGCTGCATATATTCACGGATGCCTTCAGACTGATAAATCTGGACGAACTTTTTATAATCTTCGTTGTCTTTGTCCTGCTCGCGCGCCGCAATTACCATCACCGCCAGAGGTGCCTGCTTGGATTCCAGATAAATCCCCTGCTTTTTCGGATCCAGCCCGGCTGACATGACATAGTTCATCGTAATTGCCGCAGCATCGACATCATCCAGAGTGCGTGGCAACTGAGCGGCATCCACTTCAACAAACTGAAAGTCCTTCGGATTCTCAACCACATCGTTCAGAGTCGCCTTAAATCCAGCCCCTTCACGTAAGGTAATCAGGTTGCTATCAGCAAACAGCAACAAACCACGTCCGCCATTGGTCGGATCATTTGGAATCGCAATGCGGGCGCCTTGTGGTAACTCATCCAGCGAGTGGTACTTATTAGAATATACTCCCATTCGCATCAGGATTGACTGACCAATTGAGACCAGGTGGGAATCGTGGCTGCTGTTGTAGTTATCGAGAAAAGGCTGATGCTGGTAACTGTTGAGATCAATGCTGCCATCTTCCAGCGCCGCATTGGGCGTAATGTAGTCAGAAAATTCGACCACTTTAACGTTTAAGCCCTGCTTCGCCGCTTCTTTGGCGACCGCTTCAGCGACCTGAGCATGAGGACCAACGGTTGCACCCACTTTTATTTCAGTATGTTCTTTCTGACCACAGGCCGCCAAACCTGCTACCAATGCCGCAGCCAGTACCCATTGACCGACTCGCTTAAGTCCTTTCATTACTCTCTCCGTATGCTGTAGGTTACAGACGTTTAGCCATCTAAACCTCTATACTACGCGGGCCATTTTTTTATGCAAGCGCAATCTTTCTTTCTCAACGCTTCAATCATTGCTCCCTCTTTTGCCCAATTTTGGTGCTGGTTCACATCTTATGACGCAACAAATTCTCGTTGCAGTGAGGAGAATATTTCTCTAGATTGAAAATTATGTTCAAGGATGAATATGAATCACAAGGAGCGCCATGAAAAAGTTATTAATCGTTAATGTGGGATTGCCACCTAAACCACAATTAGATGCGTTCGGTAAATTTGAGCAATGGGCTAAAAACGTCATTGAGGCATATCGCCATCCGATACCGGCCAATCAGACGGCCATAATTGAGTTTCACGACGGTATTAATCAACCACTGCCACACTCCGACCATCTGGCAGGTGTGATCATCATGGGCTCTTTGGCGATGGCATCTGACAAAGAAGACTGGATGCTGCGCCTGTCACGGGAAATCGAGGATCTGGTTGAACGTAGTATTCCGCTGCTCGGGATCTGTTTTGGTCACCAACTGATTGCTCAGGCGTTAGGCGGCAAAGTCGGTTACCATCCAAACGGACTGGAAATCGGTACGATAGCCATCAACAAACAGCCGGATGCAGCGCAGGATCCTATCTTTAGCGATCTGCCAGCACAGTTCGACGCGCAGGCGGTCCATTATCAATCGGTACTGTCCTTACCTGAAAATGCCGTCCATCTGGCAAGCAGCGACTTTGAACCTCATCATGCCTATCGGGTCGGTGAATGTTGCTGGGGCGTACAATTCCACCCGGAGTTTACCCCACAAGTGATGAAGCTGTCGTTAGCCGGCTTGCAGCATGAATTACCTGATGATTACGAACGCAAGCAAGCGGCAGTGAAAGAGACCCATCATGCCAGACAGGTGCTGGTGAACTTTGCTGGCCTGGTCGAACAGCAAAATCAGTCACTGGGCGCGGCCTAATACTGCAAAAGATAAGCTGCGACAAAAAGGCAAGCCGTGATAAAAAAAGCGTCAGTGGATTCACTGACGCTTTTTGATACCTCAACGATATTGCACAATAAAAATCACATGCGCAGGCCACCGTCCACTTCCAGCACCCGGCCAGTAAAGTAGTCATTCTGCAGTATATATTTCACCGCCTGGGCAATTTCGACCGGCTCTCCCATCCGCCCTAAAGGCACCATTTCTTTAAGACGTTCTACCGCTTCTGGTTTCATCTGGTCTGCCATCGCAGTATGAACGATACCTGGGGCGATCGCGGCAGCCCGAATACCATAGCGAGCCAGCTCTTTGGCCCAGCAGGTCGCCATTGTTGCGACAGCAGCTTTAGAAGCTGAATAATTCGTCTGGCCCATGTTGCCGGCCCGCGAGACACTGGAGATATTGATGATCACCCCTTTACTGCCGGTTTCGATCATTTTCACTGCCGCTTCGCGTCCACACAGAAAGGTTCCGGTAACGTTCACGTTCATCACACTATCAAACTGCTCGAGTGACATTTTACTGACCACGCCATCTTTCACTTTGACCAGCAGACCATCCCGCAATATGCCGGCGTTATTAATCAAACCGTCTAGCTGGCCAAAATCAACCACAATGTCGTGAAATGCGTCGACTACCTGCGCTTCATTGGTGACATCCGCTACATAATAAATCGCTTTAGCACTGAGCATATGACACTGCCTCTGAGTGTCTATCAAAGCCGCTTCATTAGTATCGATTAAGGCGAGATCAGCCCCCGCCTGAGCAAGCGTGACCGCCATCATCTGCCCCAGCCCCTGGCCTGCACCCGTAATTGCTATCACACTCTCTTTGAGATTCATTTGCAGCCTCCTGTTGATCTCTGCCTGTCAGCCCCGGGAACGATAGAACTCAAACAGACTGGAAAAATCCCGTTCCTGGTTGCCATTCGCATTGTGATAGGCATAAAGATTACGTGCCAGCGAACCCATCGGAATCGATGACTGGCTTTTCAGAGCGGCATCAATACCCAGACCAAGATCCTTTTGCATCAACTGACTCATAAAGCCCGGTTTGTAATCATGGCTGGCTGGCACATTTTCCATTACACCGGGACACGGATTATATAACTCCAGGGCCCAGTTTCTGCCTGAACTTTGCAGCATAATGTTAGACAACACTTCAGGATCAAGTCCGTTGTCGATGCCTAAATTGAGAGCTTCACACGTTCCGGACATCAGAATACCCAACATCAGGTTATTGCATATTTTCGCCATCTGGCCGTCACCGGCTTTACCAGCATGGAAAATGTTTTTCCCCATGTGTTGCAGAACCTGCCGGGCCTGTTCAAATGCCGTATCTGTCCCGCCGACAATAAAGGTCAGCGTTCCGGCCTGAGCCCCTGCCACTCCACCCGATACCGGCGCATCCACAAAATCCAGCTGTTTATTGGTTGCCTGCTCGGCGACAATCCGTGCCGACTCAGGGTCTATGGTGGAAGAATCAATCAGAAACGTGCCGGGCTTAACCAGATTCAACAGACCCACCGCCCCGGAATGATCGCCCAGATACACCGCCCGGACATGCACGCCGGCAGGCAGCATCGTAATCACCGTATCAGCGCCCTGAACCACTTCCTCAACAGAATCAGCCACCTTAGCACCCAGCGGTTGCAGCCGTTTCACAGCTTCGCGATTGAGGTCAAACACCTGCAGGGCGAGGCCTGATTTGATCAAATTTTCTGCCATGGGAGAACCCATGTTACCCAGTCCGATAAACGCTATCGTCTTCATGCCACGCCTCCTTGAGGTGGAATTGACTGATGCACCTGTTCTAAACTTGCCAGTGGATGAATTTCGTCCGGCCATAACGAGGTGAAGAGCTGGTCTATCACCGCATCGTCCACGCTGGCGACACTTTTGAATGTCCAGTGGGGTTCTCCATCTTTATCGATAAGACGTGCCCGGACGCCTTCCTGAAACTCGCCCAACAAACCACTGCGCACCGATAAACTCAGCTCAAGCCTAAAGCAATCGGCCAGACTCAGTTGCTGGCATTGGGTAATCTGACGGTAACAGATATGGGCCGAGATCGGACTACCAGCCGCAAGGTTACGCCGGGCGGTATCAATCCATTTGTCCTGCCCTTCGATTGCGAGTATCTGTTCGCACACCTGAGTCAGAGTATCGGCTTTAGTTGCCGATTGGATTTTAGCCAGATAAGGCAGTAGCTGGCTACTGACCCCGTCATCACCATCCTTTGCCACCAGTTCATCGAGTACCCGGCTGACCTGTGCCAGGTGATTTCCCTGCCAGTCCAGAGCCTGCAGCACCGACAGCAAAGGCGAACGGTCCTGGTAATGCAGTAAGTAATCGGCCATGCGAATATCAATAGCATCAAAGGCATTGACCGACGCGCCGGTCAGGCCCAGAAACAGGCCAATGCCCGGTGCTAAACGGTTCAGGAACCAGGTGCCACCCACATCAGGATACAGGCCGATACTGATTTCCGGCATGGCCAGACGGCTGCGCGGGGTGACGACCTTGTGACTGCATCCCATGAACAGTCCCATTCCGCCACCCATAACAATCCCATCTCCCCACGCGATGATCGGTTTGGTATAGGTGTGGATCAAATAGTCACACTGGTACTCAAGTGAAAAGTATTCGGTGCAGAACGCCTGAATCTCTTCATCACTTTTATCACGCATGACATTGTGCATAGTGCGGACATCGCCACCAGCACAAAACGCTTTTTCTCCACCACCTTCAAGTAAAATACACACCAGATTATCATCGTGTTGCCACCGTAAAAGCTGGTCAAACAGCAAGGCCAGCATGTTATAACTCAGAGCATTGAGCGAAGCCGGATTGTCTAATGTCGCGACGCCAATTTTATGGACATTATCCCGGCACCTCAGCTCCTGAAAGCTGACACGGTCAGTCATATCTCCTCCTCACATTGATGTTTATCTTCTGACCTAACGGTTTTTCCAGTGCGGTTTGCGTTTTTGCAGAAACGCCTGCACGCCTTCGGTCTGATCTTCAGTATCGAACAGGTTGAGGAAGTATTCGCGTTCTTTGATCAAACCTTGCTGGTGAGTCGCATAACGAGTCTGCTGAATGAGTCGCTTGCAGGCAGCCACGGAAGACGGTGACTGATTTTCCACGTTCTGCGCCATCTCAAGCGCGCAAGTCAGCGCCTGTCCTTTTTCTACCACCTCTTCCACCAAACCTATCTGCCGCCCCTGATCTGCTGCGATCTGCTCACCACATAAAATCATCCGCTTCGCCCAGCCTTCACCGACCAGAGCGGTAAGATTCTGCGTTCCGCCGGCACAGGGCAGTAAACCGACTTTGGCTTCAGGTAACGCTAAAACAGCTTGCCGCTCTGCAACCCGAATATCGCATGCCAGCGCGACCTCCAGACCACCGCCCATCGCATAGCCGTTAATGGCAGCGATCGACACCCCACGAAACGTACTCAGGGTTTCAAACGCTTCGCCAAACACGCGCGCCATGGTGTGAGCTGTGGCCTTATTGCCATCGGCAAACAGCTTGAGATCAGCTCCGGCCGAGAAAAACTTGTCGCCCTCCCCGGTCAGTACCAGGGCATAAATATCTTTGTCATTATTGAGTGACTCCACCAGCCCTTTCAGTTGCACCAGACTCTGTTCTGTCCAGGTATTGGCAGGCGGGTTGTTCATGGTAACCACCGCTACATGCTGACGTACTTCAACCTCAATGGGCGTTACCGAATTAATGTTTTCAGCCATAATCGCTCCGTAAATTGCTCTTTCCCGCTACCAAATCGCACACCCTTCACTGAGTAACCGCCGCGCGATGATAAGACGCATAATCTCATTGGTCCCTTCCAGGATCTGATGTACACGCACGTCACGAAAATGGCGTTCGAGCGGATATTCACGGATGTAACCATAGCCGCCATATAGTTGCAGCGCCGCATCACACACCTGAAAACCAACGTCGGTAGCAAATCGTTTCGCCATTGCGCAGTAAGTGGTCGCTTCCCTGTCCCCGAGATCCAGTTTACTGGCGGCATAGCGCACCAGTTGGCGCGCCGCTACTAACTCGGTTGCCATATCCGCCAGCTTAAACTGGAGCCCCTGAAACTGAGCCAGTGACTGACCAAACTGTTTGCGCTCCTGCATATACTGTGTGGCCTGATTGAGTGCCTGTTGTGCGGTGCCGACGGAGCAGGTCGCGATGTTAATCCGCCCGCCATCCAGCCCTTTCATGGCGAAGGTAAATCCTTCCCCTTCCTGTCCGAGTAAACCGCTTTCCGGCACCCGGACGTTTTCCAGGGTCACCGCGCGGGTCGGCTGGCTGTTCCAGCCCATTTTGGGTTCTTTGCGTCCGTAACTGATTCCCGGCGTGTCAGCCTGTAGCACAAACGCAGAAATGCCTTTTGCTCCTGCTTCTCCGGTACGCGCCATCACTACCAGTACATCGGTTTCACCAGCACCGGAGATAAAGGTTTTGCTGCCGTTGAGGATATAATGGTCACCTTGCTTGCGCGCTGTGGTGGTGAGTGACGCTGCATCTGAGCCGGCATTTGGCTCAGTCAGACAGTACGAGCCCAGCCATTTGCCATACACCAGTTGCGGACAGAAATAGGCTTTCGCTTCCTGAGTCCCGAAGCTGGCGACCATCCAGGTCACCATGTTATGAATAGTCATAAACGCGGTGGTCGAGGTGCAGCCCATCGCAAGTTGTTCAAACACAATCGACGAGTCAAGGCGACTCAGTCCAAGGCCACAATCTTCTTCAGGCGTATAAAGCGCGAGAAAACCCAACTCTCCGGCATCACGTAACACCTGTTTGGGGAAAAACTGTTCTGCATCCCACTGCGCAGCAAATGGTGCCAGACGTTCACTGGCAAACTGGCGCGCGGTATCGGCAAACGCCCGTTGATCTTCATTCAGTTCAAAGTCCATACTGAGCTCCGTATCTGTCTGTCCGTTTTTGTAGCCTTGCTTTTTCTCTGTTGAGCTCTTGCTCTGTCTTTTGCCTGTTTATGCCTCTGCCTGACAGTCAAGGTTGCCTGCGCTGCAGAGGATTGAGTCACTTATCTGAGATGAATGGTCAGGTTAGGCCCGCCGGGAATATCATCCTCAAACCAGCGCGCGGTGACCGTTTTGGTTTCGGTAAAAAAGCGCACGGCCTGCTTGCCGTAGGCGTGCAAATCCCCGTAGAAACTCCCGCGCCAGCCGGTAAAGGAGAAGAACGGCAGCGGCACCGGGATCGGCACGTTAATCCCGACCTGCCCGACCTGAACTTGATGCTGGAATTTACGCGCAGCACCACCGCTGGCGGTAAAAATCGACGTGCCGTTGCCATAAGGATTGCGATTAATGACAGTAATGGCTTCTTCCAGGCTGTCCGCCTGCATACACACCAGCACCGGACCAAAGATCTCCTCACGATACAGGCTCATCTTGGTCGTCACACCACTAAACAGGGTCGGCCCGACCCAGTTACCCTGCGGCAGCCCATCAACCGTACATTGGCTGCCATCCAGTTCGCACACCGCCCCCTGCTGTTTCCCCTGTTCAATCAGGCTCAGCACTCTCTGCTTCGCCTGCGGGCTGATAAGCGGCCCGTAAGCGGCGTGCTCATCATCCCAGCGTCCGGGCCGCATAGCGGCCATCGCCTGTTTAAGATCCGGCAGCCAGTCGCGCGCTTCCCCGACCAGAATGGCAACCGATATCGCCATGCAGCGCTGACCCGCCGCCCCCACCGAGGCACCCACCAGGTTATTGATGACTTGTTCTTTATTGGCATCCGGCATCACGACCAGATGATTTTTAGCCCCGGCAAACGCCTGCACCCGTTTGAAATGGGCAGTGCCTTGCTGATAGATATACTGCGCCACCTTGACCGAACCGACAAAAGAGATGGTTCGGATATCCGGATGAGCGAGCAGAAAGTCGACCTGCGCTTTGCGGCCATGCACTATCTGCAGTACGCCTTGCGGCGCTCCGGCCTGCTCAAACAGTTGTGCCAGGCGCACGGAGGTCAGCGGCACCTGCTCTGAAGGTTTGAGGACAAAGGTATTACCCGCTGCAATCGCCAGCGGAAACATCCACAACGGGATCATCGCCGGGAAGTTGAATGGGGTAATACCACAACAGACGCCGAGCGGCTGAATAAGCGAATAAGTGTCGATATCAGACGCGACATTCTCAACCGTTTCCCCCATCATGTTGCTGGCGATATTGGCGGCCTGTTCCACCACTTCAATCCCGCGCCATACGTCGCCCTTGGCATCCGCTGTGGTTTTTCCGGTTTCCTGTGACAGCAGTTGCGCCAGTTCATCATGATGCTCTTTGAGTAAATGCTGATAGCGCAGCATCAGCCTGGCCCGCTCCGGTACCGGGACTTTTTTCCACGACTCAAACGCGGCCAGCGCACTACGCACTGCAGCGTTCACCTCTTCTTCCGTGGCACAAGGCAGGTGTGCTAAAACCTCATTTGTGGCCGGATTCGTGACGTCCACCCACTCCTGGCTCACCGACTGGCGAAACTCACCATCAATAAATAACGGGACAGAATGACTCATAATCGGATCCTTTCAAGTCAGCTCGCACCGGGATCAGCCCGGTCAAACTGACAGCAGAAACGGGACGCTGCATGCTATGCAGACTCAGTAGCAGGAGATTAGTCAAGCAGAACATCATGACAGCGGCCCCTCATCAGGCACCGGCACTTCAATCGCTACTGCGGTCGCTTCACCACCCCCAATGCACAACGTGGCGATACCGCGCATGACTTTTTTGTGTTCACGGTTACCATCCACGCCTAAAGCCTGTAACTGACGCAGACTGTGAATCAAAGTAACCAGAATTCTTGCGCCACTGGCACCAATCGGATGGCCGAGAGCACAGCTGCCGCCTTTGACGTTGACCCGGTCCACATCCAGATCCAGCTTTTGGATCGCAATTTGAGTCACCACAGCGAACGCTTCATTAATTTCCCACAGGTCTACCTCATCGGCTGACCAGTCGAGCTGTGAAAGCAACTGCTCAATAGCATACACCGGCGCTAAGGTATATTCAGACGGATGCCTGGCGTGGGTGCTATGACCGCGCATTATCGCCAGAGGCTCAATACCCTGCACAAGAGCACTCTCGTCATCCATCAGCATCAAGGCTGAGGCGCCGTCGGCTATCGCGC
The DNA here is from genome assembly GCF_004804295.1 of Vibrio sp. H11. Lineage (NCBI taxonomy): Bacteria > Pseudomonadati > Pseudomonadota > Gammaproteobacteria > Vibrionales > Vibrionaceae > Vibrio > Vibrio sp. H11. The sequence continues at coordinate 92,478 of NZ_SSHN01000010.1, forward strand.
TTGAATTGGCAGCGGTCACCGTGCCATCAGCACTGAATGCAGGTTTCAGCCGGGCAATTTTTTCCAGCCGGATCGAACGTGGGTGCTCATCGTAATCGAGTATGTCCGCCCCTTGCCCCAGGCTAACCGGCGCCATTTCGGCAACAAACAGTTGCTGATCCTGCGCTTCCCAGGCACGCTGAGCCGACAGTGCCGCCCATTCGTCCATCTGCTCGCGGCTGAACTGCAATTTGTCAGCAACTTGCTGGGCATAAACCCCCATCAAATGGCCCTCATAGGCATCCTGCAATCCGTCGAGAAACATATGATCGTAGGTTGTTTGATGGCCCATCCGCATACCGCTGCGCGAATTGGTCAAAAGATATGGCGCATTGGTCATGCTCTCCATGCCGCCGGCAATAACGCAGCGCGCGGCACCGGCGTTGATCAAATCATAGGCCAGCATCACGGTTTTCATACCCGAACCACACACCTTGTTAACGGTGCTGCAGCCGATAGAGTACGGCAGCCCGGCCGCCAGTGCGGCCTGACGGGCCGGCGCCTGGCCACACCCAGCCGTCAGCACACAGCCCATCAGCACTTCGTCGATCTGCTCAACCGGCGCTGACGCGGCATTCAATGCGGCCTTAATGGCCAGCCCGCCTAGTGCGGGGGCAGAATAATCTCGCAAAGCACCCTGAAAGCGCCCGTGCGGTGTACGTTTGGCAGATACAATCCAAATGGCTTTTCCCATGCCCTCGTCCTCGGTGTCGTTGACGAAAGTATTCACCACAAGGCGCTTGTTATAGGCGGGTACAACTGAACACAATCGCCTCGTTGATTTTCTGAGGCGCTTCAACCCGGCGATTTTCGCCCAGCGGCTTCTTGACGTTTACGTAAGCATAGCACTAACATTTACGTAAACGTAAAGAAACAAACTAACAACAATAACAATTTATCACCTGGCTCTGTCACAGGTGACTGACAGCACAAACGTCCCTCATCGCTGGTTTCAGACCAGCCCTAATGAGCAGTTGGAGGACTTCGGTCAGTGGAAACTTTTAAAATCAGCGAGCTCGCCAAGGAGTTCGATATTACAACCCGCAGTATTCGTTTTTACGAAGACATGGGCTTAATACAGCCAGAGCGCAAAGGCACAGTGCGCATCTATCAGCGACGGGATAAGATCCGTTTGAAGTTGATTTTGCGTGGCAAACGTCTGGGTTTTTCTCTGGCCGAAATTCGCGAGTTGTTTGAGCTTTACGATGCTCATCAGGGCGAGACACAGTTAGTGAAAATGCTCAATATTATTGAGGATAAAAAGGCGGTTTTACAGCGTCAGCTGGATGACATCGGAGCCGTAATGGGAGAGTTGGAGGCTGCGCGCAAACGTTGCGAGCAGGCTCTGAAGGTTAGTAATTAGCGATTCCAAGTACTGATTTCTTCCTGTTACTGATGTCTTCCAGGTACTTATTTATTCAAGGTAATAGGCGCTTCCTACAACAGCATTTTCATCTTTCGTTAGCTACTTTCTGTGACCACAGCGTTTGTTCTGCCCGCTGTGTCTGCGCAAGGAAAGACGCGGAGGTGTTATGAACAGCCAGTATCAGCCACTTAGTTTCGGATTGGGCGAAACCATTGACATGTTGCGAGAGCAGGTCAATGCGTTTTCTGCTCAGCATATCGCCCCTATCGCCGACCATATTGACCGGCAAAACCAGTTTCCCGAGCACCTGTGGGCGTTATTCGGCGAAATGGGATTGCTGGGCGTCACGGTCAGTGAGGAATACGGCGGCGCGCACATGGGATACCTCGCCCACGTCATCACCATGGAGGAGATCAGCCGCGCCTCCGCTTCCGTCGGCCTTAGTTACGGGGCTCACTCCAATTTGTGCGTTAATCAGATTTTTCGCAACGGCAATGCCGATCAACGGGTCAAATATCTGCCCAAATTACTCGATGGTGCCTGGGTGGGCGCACTGGCGATGAGCGAACCGAATGCCGGCTCCGATGTCGTCGGCATGCAGCTCAAAGCCGAACGACGCAATGACCACTTTGTGCTCAGCGGCACTAAGATGTGGATCACCAACGGACCGGATGCCGATGTGGTGGTTGTGTACGCCAAAACGGCCGCCGAAGCCGGTTCACGAGGCATTACCGCCTTCATTGTTGAGCGGGAATTTCCCGGCTTCTCTTCAGCCCAGAAGCTCGACAAACTGGGTATGCGTGGTTCCAATACCTGCGAACTTGTCTTTGACCAGTGCCGGGTGCCTTATGACAACGTGCTCGGCAAAATCAATCACGGCATTGAAGTGCTGATGAGCGGGCTGGATTACGAACGGGTTGTTCTGGCCGGCGGCCCGCTGGGCATCATGCAAGCCTGTCTTGATCTGGTCCTGCCCTATATTCACGATCGCAAACAGTTTGGTCAGTCGATCGGCGAATTCCAGCTGGTTCAGGCCAAGGTCGCCGACATGTATACCCGTCTGAATGCTGCGCGTGCTTATGTGTATGCCGTCGCTGGCGCGTGTGATCGCGGCGAAGTGACCCGTAAAGATTCGGCCGGAGCCATTCTGTACAGTGCTGAACTGGCCACACAAATGGCGTTAGATACGATTCAGCTGTTAGGCGGCAATGGCTATATCAACGACTTTCCGGCCGGCCGCCTGCTGCGCGATGCCAAGCTGTATGAAATCGGCGCCGGAACGTCAGAGATCCGCCGTATATTGATTGGGCGGGAACTGTTCAACGAGTCACGTTAAACCTGTAACGGAGTGCGTATGGCCGTGATTAACAGCAAAATCAAAACCAGCTCTGAACTTTACCAACGCAACCTGGAACACATGACTACACTGGTAGAGCAGCTTGCTGAGCACAGAGCAACCCTGCTGCAGGGGGCGGGCGAACAAGCGATTGAACGCCAGCGTCAGAAAGGCAAACTGCCGGTACGCGAGCGGGTGATGCAGTTGCTCGACCCTGCCAGCCCCTTTATCGAAATCGGTCAGTTTACCGCGTGGCAGGTTTATGAAGACGATGTGCCCTGCGCAGGTGTGGTCGCCGGCATTGGCACCATTCACGGCATTGAGTGTATGGTGGTCGCCAATGATCCGGCCGTCAAAGGCGGCACCTATTATCCACTCACGGTAAAAAAACATCTGCGCGCCCAGGAAATTGCCGAACGCTGCCACCTGCCCTGCGTCTATCTGGTTGACTCCGGCGGCGCTAATCTGCCTTATCAGGCCGACGTTTTTCCGGACCGCGACCATTTCGGGCGTATCTTCTACAATCAGGCCCGCATGTCCGCCAAAGGGATCCCGCAAATCGCGGTGGTGATGGGACTATGCACCGCGGGAGGAGCCTATATTCCGGCCATGGCAGACGTATCGATTATTGTCCGCCAGCAAGGCACTATTTTTCTCGCCGGGCCGCCGCTGGTCAAGGCCGCGACCGGTGAAGTGGTCAGTGAAGAAGAACTGGGCGGTGCGGATGTGCATTGTAAAAAATCCGGTGTCGCTGATTATTACGCGGACAATGACCAGCACGCACTCTCCCTAGCCCGCCAGGCGATCGCCAGCACTAACTTTCCACCCACACTTGTGCCTGATTCGGTGCTGCCGCCACGCTATGACGCCGCAGAAATGTACGGGATCGTTAACGCTGATCTGCGTTTGTCGTTTGATGTACGCGAAATCATTGCCCGTCTGGTGGACGACTCTCAGTTTGATGAATTTAAGGCTTTGTATGGCAGTTCACTGGTCTGTGGCTTTGCCACGTTACACGGTCACGCGATAGGTGTTGTGGCCAATAACGGCATCCTGTTTTCCGAATCAGCGCAAAAAGGGGCCCACTTTATTGAACTGTGTGCCAAACGCAGAATCCCGCTGCTGTTTTTGCAGAATATCACCGGATTCATGGTCGGAAAAAAGGTCGAAGCGGAAGGCATTGCCAAGCATGGCGCGAAACTGGTGATGGCCGTCGCCTGTGCCGACGTGCCTAAGTTTACCGTCATCATTGGCGGCTCTTACGGGGCCGGCAACTACGGCATGTGCGGCCGAGCCTATAATCCGACCATGATGTGGATGTGGCCCAACGCACGCATTTCCGTCATGGGCGGTGAGCAGGCCGCAGGGGTGCTCACCCAAGTAAGGCATGACATTCAAGCCCGGCGTCAGCAAGAGTGGTCAGAATCAGAAGCCGCCGCCTTCAGGCAGTCGATTGTCGAGTTATACGATACCCAGGGCAGCCCCTATTACGCCAGTGCCCGCTTATGGGATGACGGCATCCTCGACCCGCTCGAAACCCGCGACACTCTCGGACGTGCATTGGCGGCTGTGCTGCGTGCGCCAATCGCCGACAGCCAGTTCGGTATTTTCCGTATGTAAACCAGGAGTCGCGCCATGAACCCAGCTCAGCCAAGTGTACTGTGTGAACTATCCGCCAGCGGTATCGCCAGCTTAACTCTCAACCGTATCGACAAATCGAATGCATTTGATGATCAGATGATTGCTTTGCTCTTGCATCACCTCAACGATTTGGCCAAAGATACCAAGGTACGCCTGCTGGTCCTCAAGGCCAATGGCCGCCATTTTTCTGCCGGTGCCGATCTCAACTGGATGCGCGCGATGGCAACCAAATCACATTCGGATAATCACAGCGATGCCGCCCAGCTGGCGCTGCTGATGCAGACCCTGGATACTTTTCCCCATCCGACTATTGCTGCAGTGCAAGGCTGTGCATTCGGCGGCGCACTGGGCATTATCTGTTGCTGCGATATCGCGCTAGCCAGTGCCGGTGCCCGCTTTTGCTTAAGTGAAGTGAAACTGGGTTTGATCCCGGCCACCATTGCCCCCTATGTGTGCCGAACCCTTGGCCAGCGACAGGCACGGCGCTATATGCTGACCGCCGAACCGTTTGATGCCGCCAGCGCGCTGCAGATGGGGTTAATTCATCAACAGGTCAGTGACCAGCCCCAAGATTTATCGCTGGCGGTGCAACAGCTTTGCGAGCAAATCCTGCTCAACAGCCCCGCCGCCCTGACGCAGGCCAAAGCCCTGTGCCAGCGCTGCGCCGACAGCCCGCTCGATCAAAAACTGATCGCTTATACCAGCCAATTAATCGCCGACATCCGCGTGTCCCCCCAGGGCCAGGAAGGGCTGAGCGCCTTTTTTGCCAAACGTGCGCCAAACTGGATTCCCCCTTCAGGCGGCAACACGGGAGAACCTCAATGAAAGCGCTTCTTTCCCGGGCAGGCCTCTTGTGCGAATTTCCACCAGCCGTCACTCTGGTTGAAGTCGGTGCCCGTGACGGGCTGCAAAATGAAAGTGCGGTCACTAGCGCGGCTAAAATCGCGCTGATTGACCAGCTATCGGCCAGCGGTCTGACTTATATTGAAGCCGGTGCGTTTGTCTCCCCCAAATGGGTGCCGCAAATGGCAGACTCCCATGAAGTGTTCAGCGGCATTCAACGCGCGCCGACCGTGACTTACTCGGCGCTGGTTCCCAACCTGCGCGGCCTCGAACAGGCCATCGCCTGTCAGGCGGATGAGATCGCCATCTTTACTTCAGCTTCGCAGGGCTTTTGCCAGCACAACATCAATTGCTCAATCGAGCAAAGCCTGCAGCGCTTCGAGCCCGTTGTCAGCCAGGCACAACAACTAGGACTCAAAGTCCGCGGCTATCTCTCCTGCGTGGCTGACTGCCCTTATGACGGACCGACACCACCCGAACAAGTCGCCAGTGTCGCCGAAGCATTGCGCGACCTCGGCTGCTACCAGATCTCGCTTGGCGATACGATCGGCACAGGCACGCCACTGCGTATCGCCCGGATGCTTGAGGCAGTCCGGAAACAAGTGCAGGCAAAGCAGTTAGCCGTGCATTTTCACGATACCTGGGGGATGGCTCTGGCCAATTTGTATCAGTCGCTGTCAATGGGCATTACCACCATAGACTGCAGTGTGGCAGGCTTAGGTGGCTGCCCCTACGCGCCAGGCGCGGCGGGCAATGTGGCGACAGAAGATGTGCTCTATCTGTGCCAAGGACTGGGAATACACACCGGGGTCGATCTGCAGCAGGTCGCCAAGGCGGGCTGGGCTATCAGCCATATTCTGGGCCGCAGGCCAATATCTAAAGTCTCTCTGGCCCTGTACAGCAAGCTAACGCAAAAGAAAACCTAACCAGCTGTAAAATAGAAGAAAAATAAAATCCGACCTCCTGCTCTCACCTTTCTGGATCTTCCTCTCTCGTTTGCACCAAAGCTTACTAAGCGCATTTTTGGATAGAAATCACCTATCAATTTAATAGCAATAAGCGATTTTTCTTAATCTCGACTTGGTGGGAATATAGTTCCCGAAGACAAGACATTCCAACCAATAACTTAAAGGAAACTCGGAATATGATTAATACTAAAATCAAACCATTTAGCGCGACTGCATTCAAAAACGGCGAATTCGTAGACATCACAGAACAGGACGTTCTGGGTAAATGGGCAGTATTTTTCTTCTATCCTGCGGACTTCACTTTCGTATGTCCGACAGAGCTAGGCGACCTTGCAGACCATTACGCTGAGCTTCAGTCTCGCGGTGTTGAAGTGTACTCAGTATCGACTGACACCCACTTTACTCACAAAGCATGGCACGATAGCTCAGACACTATCGGCAAGATCAACTACTACATGGTTGGCGACCAAACCGGCAACATCACCAACAACTTCGGTGTAATGCGTGAAGGCCAGGGTCTTGCAGACCGTGCAACATTCCTGATTGATCCAGAAGGGACTATCCAGGCTATGGAAATCACTGCTGAAGGTATCGGCCGTGACGCAGAAGACCTGATGCGTAAAGTGAAAGCAGCGCAATACGTCGCTTCTCACCCAGGCGAAGTATGTCCGGCAAAATGGAAAGAAGGTGAAGAGACTCTGGCTCCGTCACTGGACCTGGTTGGCAAAATCTAATCAGACTTTCTAGCAAAATTAATCCGTAATCCCATGATTACAAGATGATTTAAGAGCTGGCCGGGCGCTCTACCTGACGACCTGAATGCCCGGCTGGCTCTTCCTTTTATCCAGAGTGACCACTCCATTTAAAATAAATAATAAAGGTATCCCGGTATGTTAGACCAAGCGATCAAACAGCAGTTATCTCAGTATCTGGCGAACTTAAAACAGCCAGTCCGTCTAGTGGTCAGCCTAGATGAAAGTAAAGGCGCGCAAAATATTCTTGAACTGGCGAATGACATTGCTTCGCTGAGCGAACTTGTCAGCGTGGAACGCGACGACAATGCCAGTGATCGCAAGCCTGTCATGACAGTAACCAACCCGGACAAAGGCACCTCTTTGAGTTTTGCCGGCGTCCCTATGGGTCATGAGTTTACTTCTCTGGTTCTGGCACTGCTGCACTCAGGCGGCCATCCGATCAAACTCGATCAGGCCACGATTGATCAGATTGCACGACTGGACAAAAAGCTGGACGTGGAAGTGTTTATCTCCCTGTCATGCCAGAACTGTCCGGATGTAGTGCAAGCCTTCAATATGATGGCCGCGATTAATCCAGATATACGCACCACCATGATCGATGGCGCCCTGTTCCAGGATGAAGTAAAACAGCGCGATATCATGGCAGTACCGAGTGTATTCGTAAATGGCGAACTGTTTGGTCAGGGTCGTATGACACTGGCTGAAATACTCAACAAGCTAGACGACGGCGCAGCAGAGAAAGCGGCCGCCAGCCTGAACGAAAAAGACCCATACGATGTACTGGTTGTGGGCGGTGGCCCGGCTGGTGCGGCAGCAGCAATTTACGCAGCCCGCAAAGGTATCCGTACCGGTATTGTTGCTCAGCGTTTGGGTGGCCAGGTGATGGACACCATGGCAATCGAGAACTTTATCTCGGTGAAACACACTGAAGGACCAAAACTGGTGGCGAACCTTGGTGAGCACCTTAAAGAATACGGCGTTGATATTATTACCGAACAGCAAGCCGAAAAGCTGATGGGCTCGGAATTTACCGCCGACGGCAAAATCCATGTCAATCTGCAAAGTGGCGCGACTCTGAAAAGTAACAGTATTATCCTGAGCCCTGGTGCACGCTGGCGTGAAATGAACGTACCGGGCGAGCAAGAATACCGTAATAAAGGGGTTGCCTACTGCCCACACTGTGACGGTCCGCTGTTCAAAGGTAAGAAAACCGCCGTCATCGGTGGTGGTAACTCAGGTATCGAAGCGGCCATTGATCTGGCAGGCATCGTAGAACACGTAACGGTACTGGAATTTGCCGACACATTGCGTGCCGATCAGGTGCTGATTAACAAAGCGAATTCACTACCTAACGTGGATATCATCACCATGGCACAGACCACCGAAGTCATCGGTGATGGTAAGCGCGTGACCGGTCTGGCTTATAAAGATCGTAATACTGACGAAATCAAGCAGCTTGAACTGTCCGGTATCTTCGTTCAAATCGGTCTGGTTCCAAACACTGAGTGGTTGAAGGATTCTGCGGTTGAACTTTCAAACCGCGGTGAAATCGAAATTGGCAGCCGCGGTGAAACCAGCATGGCAGGCGTTTTTGCGGCCGGTGACGCAACCACCGTACCTTACAAGCAAATCATCATTGCGATGGGTGAAGGTGCAAAAGCAAGCCTGGGTGCCTTTGATTACCTGATTCGTAAACAAGGCTAACAAGCAGAATGAAAGACAAGGGCGAACCACTGGTTCGCCCTTTTTTATATCAGGTAAATCAGCAACTAAAGGTGGTAAACCAAATTGACGTTGATGTTATCACCCTCAAAATTGACACCCTCAACGCCGAAACTGTCGTCAAACATCCTGAACCACTCCACTTGAAGCTCAAGCGGCTGACCTTTATTGATCGCCATTCCTACACCATACTGAATTTCTGTTTCAGTCTCAGAATAGCTATCGATTTTGCCTTTAACTTTCCCAGCACCAACCAGACCATAAACTGTAAAGTTTTCTGAAATAGGGATAATTCCTCGCCCCAGTAAGCTAAACGCTGTATCGACTTCAATTGATGATCCGAATGCATCATAGTCTGATATATTGCCATAACCGCGAAACTCAACCGCAAAATTCTGGTGTAACTGATAACCGACAATAAGACCAAGCAAGCTGTTATCAATATTATCTGAGCCTACTCCATCAACTTCTATATCCGCATCCACATAGGCATAAGCCAGGCCGATATAAGGATGAGGTGCAACAGATTGGGGATTATAATCCGCTGAGAACACTGTGGTTGAAAACAAACAACATGGAATGAGCAAAAGCTTTTTATATCCGTTCATAGTAACCCTCTGACGTTGTGATTAAACTATCAATTAAAAAGTTGGCGATATTGAAAGAAAAGCAAAGTCGTCAAATTGTTTATGTGAATAGGTGCACACTAAATTAACAAATATATCAGTTATTCGTGCTACAACCACTCAGTCAGCTGATGACACAGCCAGTCCGGGTTATCGAGCGGTATATCATGTCCGTCCTGTTGATTGATGACCAGACTGCAACCCCAGGCAAGCGCTAACGCCTGCGTCGCTTGGTAACTGACCAGGTGATCGCACCGTGACGAGATAAAGCGAACCGGGCATGATGGTTTTATCGCCCGAAAACGCATGGCCGCCACCAGCTGGCGGAAGAAATTACCGCTTTGCATCGGATAACGCCGCTCCAGTTCCGCCCAATCGTTAATCACTTGCTGATCAGGCGGGCGATTAGCAACCATAGCGTAAATCAGTTCAGCTCTGCGCTCGGGATCAGCACGCAAAGCGCTGAGAATGGGGAGATAATTTTGCGGGCGCAGCCGCTGATAAAACGGGCTGAATCCACGCGCCGTGGTGTTGATGCACAACAGGCTCTGAACCTGGTGCGGATAATTGTGCGCCCACTGCAACCCCACCATACCGCCCATAGAAATCGTTATCAGATCAACCCGTTGATCCTTGGGCAATTGATTACGCAAACTTTCAACCATGCCATCAATGTGACAGGGAGAGATTTCTCTGCAGCGGGTGCCGGCACCAGGAATATCGAGGCAGATAAAACGACGCTGCGGAAACAGACATTGCAGACGTTGCGGTAAATCACCCCAGTGGTATTTGCCGCGGAACAAACCACGAATCAGTACCGTGTTCTGGCTCAAAGACGGTGATAAAGACAATAAAGGTGGTACCGACATACACGACTCTCCGTGATACGCCAGCACGAAAAAAGAGTGAGGGCTGACGATACCTGAAGTTTAAGACTAGCTGTGACGTGAGAGTTTGAACTGCTTCGGAGTTACACCAAACTCTTTTTTGAACAGGCGGATAAAGTGGGAAATATTTTCATAGCCAAGTTCAAGCGCCGTGTCAGTCACCGACAAATGACTAAGGTAGCGCCTTGCCTGCTGCAACTTGAGCCGGGTCAGGTACTCTTTCGGAGTCTGGTTAGTCACTAGTTTGAACTTCTGGCTGAAATTGGGCAGTGACATCTGCACTTCTTCTGCCAGTTGCGAGATCGACAAGACTTCGCTGACCGATGACTTCATAAGGCGAATTGCGCGATGAATCGGATGATTTTTGTGCTGAGACAAAATATCGTAAGATCCCTGGCGTTTCATCAGTTCATACACCATCTCCTGCGTCACCAGATCGATCAGAAAGGGAATGTTACTGTCATTGCTGCGCAGAATCTCCAGTGTGCGTAGATGTAAGGCTGACATCCGATCCTGTAAACCGGACAGCTGAAAGTGGCCGTTTTCAGCCTGTAAAGACGTGTCAACTTCCAACTGCTCATTGACTCTGGCACTGACATCTTCCAGTACATCTTCGCTGAACTCATACACCAGCGCCTCGGTAAACTCCGGCATCGACATCATGACATTGGCATGAGGTGGTAACAGCACACATTGCTCTTTATGGTAATTCAACGACTCAGACTGATTGATTCGGATATGCTTTTCGCCCTGCAAAATCGTACACAGGCGTGGCGTTTCAAAGCAGCGGTATTCGCCCTGAAAATGCTTAGGCAGATGATAATGCAGCAGATTGACTTTACCGGTCGATAACGCGTATTGCGTTTCATCGACGCGGTGGAAACTATTGAGTGTTTTCATGCCATCCAAGTCGTCATTATTGTTATTTTTCGAGATTGTCAGTGTAGTGAATAAATGCGGTGTTAAACATCACTTGCGCTGAAAAAGGGAGTATTTGGCGTGTAACAAAGGCAAGAATGAGGCCTAGTTTACAATCTTGAGCAGACTACACGATAAAACTGCAAATACAATGTGACAAGAATGCGAACTTAGCGACTGCACTCATTCTCGAAAACAAAACGCCCGCAGCGAAGTGCGGGCAGAATGTGTTTACTGTAATCAGTATGATGATGACAAAAGCGCAGCGAAATGGCATCCGCGCCTTATCTGATTACATTGCCGCTTTCAGAATCGCAACGATCTCTTCATGCGTAGCTTGTTTAGGGTTCGTGAAACCACAAGCATCTTTCAGTGCATTTTCGGCCAGGATGTCGAAGTCTTCTTCTTTAACGCCCAGCTCTGTCAGGCCTGCTGGGATGCGTACATCAGAAGACAACTGACAAATCGCCGCAATGGCTGCCGCCGCGCCGTCGCTGCCTGTCATACCTGTTGTATCCACACCCAGTGCTCGAGCAACGTCAGTCAGGCGCTCAGCGGCGACTTCGCTGTTGTAGCGCTGTACATGTGGCAGGAGGACAGCATTACATACACCGTGTGGCAGGTCGTAGAAACCACCCAACTGGTGAGCAATCGCGTGAACGTAACCCAATGATGCGTTGTTAAACGCCATACCGGCCATAAACTGAGCGTAAGCCATGTTGTCACGAGCCTGAATGTCATCACCATGATCGACTGCCTGGCGCAGATTAGCCTGAATCATCTCAATCGCTTTAATCGCCACCGCATCAGTGATCGGCGTTGCAGCAATAGAAACGTAAGCTTCGATGGCGTGAGTCAGTGCATCCATGCCGGTTGCCGCTGTCAGCGATGCAGGTTTAGCCAGCATCAGCTCCGGATCATTCACCGACATCAGTGGCGTGACGTGCTTGTCAACGATCGCCATTTTGATATGACGCGCATCATCGGTAATGATACAAAAACGGGTCATTTCTGATGCAGTACCGGCTGTGGTATTGACTGCAAACAGAGGAAGTTGCGGTTTCGCTGAACGATCCACTCCTTCATAATCTTTAACTTCACCGCCATTGGCCGCCAGCAGCGCAATCCCTTTCGCACAGTCGTGAGGTGAACCGCCGCCCAGTGACATCACACAGTCACAGTTGTTGGCTTTTAACTTAGCCAGGCCCGCTTCGACGTTTTCCACCGTTGGGTTAGGTTTGGTTTCATCAAACACAACAGACGCAACACCAGCTTGCTCAAGCAGTTTACTGACTTTTTCCACGACCCCGATTTTGTTCAGAAATTTGTCTGTCACGATCAGAATGCGATTAAAACCGTGCGAGGCAATGGCAGTTGCCGCTTCACTCAGACAGCCAGGACCCATCAGGTTAGAGGAAGGAATGTAAAACATATTAGACATTTTGTGCTCCTTTTGCGCAGCCAACAATGGCGCTTTGCGTGTCCGTAACTCCATACGTTACGAATCATTGCCGGTAGGCTATCAGGGACAAAAAGGGATAACTCACGCGTTTTTCAACAAAGTAGCTCGTATTTTCAAAACCACGAAAGGAAACTTGATCAAAATCATAAAAGTGAAATACCCAGTTAAAAATTGCTCAGCCAGGCTATTCTGACCTGCATCTTGAAACGTGTTGAATGCGTTCTCTCAGCGCCCCAAAAAGTGACCGTCATGAAAACAACTGACCCGCTCAACTTCACCGTCTTTGATAATATAGAAAGCATCCTGAGGAAGATCGAGTTGCCAGATGTCATCGTAGCTTAAACCCAGCAAAAGGCCGCGCAACACAATCCCGGTCAGGCCATGACAAACCACCACCAGATCCAGATGATGCGGCGCTTCATCTAACCACGCATTAACCCGATATTTTACCTCCGCAAACGACTCTCCGTCTGGTGCTTGCAGATACCAGTCGGGCGCATCCAGGAGATCAGGCTTTTCATCCAGCAGATCGAACAAAGGTTTTTCTTCCCATTGCCCAAGCGAGAACTCTTTCAGGCGGGGCTCATGGGTGAGGTCAGTTTTAGCATAACCGACTTCATCACAAATAATGTGCGCAGTTTCTACAGCACGTTCGAGTGAACTGGCATACATGCGATAGCTTCGGCCTTGTAAATGAGATTTGAGGTGTGTGCCCATCGCCAGGGCTTGCGCTTTGCCTGTCGCAGTAAGCGGTGAATTGCAGTGCCCCTGCAACTTACGTTCGGCGTTAAACTGGGTTTGTCCGTGCCTCAGCACAAAGATTTTTCTGGTCATGCCTGTCTTGACTTCATGGTCCGCAAACCGCCACATTACCCAATCCCGTTATCTAGGGCAAAGGCATCAGACCATAATGGCGATCGGGCTAACACTCCATCCTGCTGACCGCTCTCTCCGCTCCAGCGCTGAGTATTCCTCGTCATCCCTGCTGACCGCGAATTCGGTTGAGATGGATCAAGCTGGTCAGTTTGATCGCAGGTTTAATAATCAGTTGTGCGCTGCCAACAATAAACAGCCAGGTGCCGCTTTCAATCAGTGCATTATTGAGAAAGAAAAAACTGCCCAGCAAAAACCACACCGCAATCAATAAATCATTAAACGCGCCAAGTGCTTCGTAGCGTGCTTGAATGACAATATGCTGATTACCGATATCGAAATCCATTTCCCGAGTCTGTGTACTTTTCACCACTTCCACCTTAAGCTCAATCCACCTGACACTACCCTAGCGAAGCCACCTTCGATATGCAAACCTGACTCATAACTCAAACATTCGGTGAGTCAGTGTTTAAAAATCAACAACCTATTGTCTATCTGGGCTATAGTATTTCTATATGTGGCTGACGAGTTCATAACAATAGAGATGATTTATCTGATAATGCTGGTTGCGATGTTCGCTCTGATAGGTTTTATCGCATACGGCGCCATGCTGGGTATACGTTCGCAACGTCAGTTCGCCGAATTGCAGCGGCGCATTGATCAATTGGAACGTCAGTTGCAAAGTCAGTCAGACAGCGAGAGTTATGCCGCATCGTTTGCCGAGCAGCCTTCAAATCCGCAGCCAGTTTCTGTGCAGCGATCTGTTTCTGCGCAGCGATATATTTCTGCGCAAGAATTGGCTTCTCAAGCTCAACAACCCAAGGACTCAGGCCAGCAAACAGAAGCGCACGCCGCAGCCTGGCCACAAGGTTATCAGGTCAAACTGGCCGCTAAAATTTCACCTAACACAAATGCAGCTGCCAATGCATGGTGGAGCCGTATTCGTCAGGTGATCGCCAACTTTCCGACTGGCGATCAATCCACCAACGCGCTGTTCTGGCTCGGCGGAATTGTATTGACCTTTGGTGGTCTTTTCCTGGCCAAGTACACTCTCGAAGCAGGCCTGCTGTCACCGCTAACCCGGGTACTACTGGGCTTTATGGTCGGGATCGGCTTTATTGCGGCAGCGGAATATCTGACCCGTAAAAAACAAGCTCTAGAGATCCACAGCGACTATCTGTGCGCCGCGCTGGTGTCAGCCGGTGTCATCACCTGCTACGCCATGACGCTGGTCGCATCTCACTATTATCTGCTCATCTCGTCTGGCACTGCGTTCGTTATGCTTGCCATCATCGCACTGACAGCCACCGCCATGACACTGCGTTATGGACCGATCGTGGCGGTGATTGGCATTTTAGGCGCCTACTCGGTGCCGTTCCCTTTCTGGTCATTCAATGACAGCCTGCTGACCATCGCCGGCTATATTGTTTTGGTCAGCGCGTCCGCTATCGTAGTTGCCAACCGGGTCAGGCGCCCTTGGCTGTGGTGGCTAAGCTTCTGCGCTCACTTCAGTTGGCTGCTCGGATTGATTGTCCTCAGTGCGGTGTCTGATGCCTGGATTATTGTGCTGTTTGCCCTGATTTCAATTTACCTCTATGTACTGAGCGATGTCCTGGGGTGGCGCCTGCAACAAGGCCGGCAGCGGCCATTGTCGCTTAGGGTGCTGTTCATGCCGAGAAAGGAGCAAGCCGGCTTGCTCGCTTCATTATTGCCAGTGTGGCTCTTCTATGTGGTGCATGGTTATCAGCCAAGCTTAATTGTCGTCACGGTACTGTTACTGGCTCTGCTGTGCAGCGGGCCGCTGCGTCACTCTGCATTTGATACCTGGCCTCTGCTTGGCTGGCTGCTCTCCATCGCGACCTGGTGGTTGCTATTGCCACAAACGAATTATACCGATCTCGATTTCATGTTCAGCGGCGCTCATCTTTACAGTCAGGCGATCGCCCTGGCGCTGTTTAGCTACGCGCTATGGATGCAGCATTGGCTGCCCAAACGGCTGGCCTTTTCTCTGCTGCTGGTGATCGGGCCAACTTCCCTGCTCGCCCTGAGCTATATTTTCTCGCCGCCGCAGGCCAACCTGGGCATGTATTCACTATGGGCTGTTGAACTATTGGTATTGGCTTTGATTGCCGAGCGGATCACCGCCCAGCAGCCACGGGGCTGGGTCAAGTTGTCAGGTATTCTGCTCGCTAACCTTAATATCAGCCTGATCTTAACCATGCTGCTGGAATCAAGCACACTGACACTCGCCTTAAGCTTGCAGCTCATCGGGCTTGGCTACTGGTGTCAGCGTTTGACACTCACTCCGCCCCAATGGCTGGTCAAAGTGTTACTGGCCGTATTATTAATCCGCCTCACCCTTTTCCCGTGGCTGGATGAATACCAAAATGATCAGGTTCTGGGCGTACACTGGACCCTCATCGTTTACCCGCTGATCCTGATCATTCTCGCTTACGCCCGCCGCTACTATCAGGACAGCCAACTGCGTCAAGTTATTGCCGGAGCTATGTTGCACGTGGTGGCGCTGCTGGTCACCACCGAAAGCAGTTATCAACTGGTCGGTCACTATCCTGATTTCAGCGCGCCAAGTTTCAAAGAAGCGATACTTCTGGCAATGAACTGGCTGATCATGGCAACTGTCTATGCCTACCGTAGTCAGTATTCCCGCACACTGCGCCCGGTTTATCTAGGCTTCGCAGCTTTATTAACTGCTGGCTCCGCGCTGTACCACATCGCCCTGCTGACCACCTTTAATCCGTGGTTTTCAGCTTTGACCATCGGCAACGCTCCGCTGTGGAACTGGATGCTGCCGCTGTGGTTAATACCGGCGTTATTATTACTGGCCGCGGCGCGTTTAAATCTGCTCACCAGCCAGATAAAACCGGCACTGTATGGCATCAGCGCCTTGTGGTTACTGCTGTTTATCAACGGCACCATCAGGCATGCATTCCATCAGGATATGATTTGGCTTGGCCTACCGACCGAACAACTGGAGATGTACACTTACTCACTGGTCTGGCTGCTGATTTCCGTGCTGACGCTGATTGCCGCGCGCCGCATGACGCAACCTGCCCTCACCCAAACCGGTTTTATCGTGCTGGCCGCCGTGGTCTGTAAAGCATTTTTGATCGACATGTCGCAGCTGACCGGCCTGTACCGCGCGCTGTCTTTCCTGGGATTGGGTCTGAGTTTACTCGGTGTGGGGTGGCTGTTTCAGAGAATGAAAACAGAGAATAACGACGTTGGTCGTTGATGCTGTTAAAACGTCGAAACTCTTGGGTTTGAAAAGTTACTAAAATGACTTTGCTCTTAATTGTGAACCGGGCCGGTATTGGGCGTTGGGGATGCCTGATACCTAAAATTCGTTGTGAGTTTTTACCCTATGTCCCTGCGACTTATTTTCACTATAAAGAGTTTATTCGAGCCACTTTATAAATAAGGAAAATAATAAATCTTGGGTGTTTTGTTCCTGACTTCACCTCGCCTTGATAGAAATCAACTTAACCTAGTGATTTCTATCAAGGCAGTGAGCGTATATACTTTAAGACATCGGTTTCTTTACTTATCGGCTTAGATGGCGATAGGTAGTGTCAGGAATTCAGGATGTTAATGAAAAAAATGGACGCGCCGCATGATATGCAAATAGGTGCAAGGTTTGAAACTAAAAAGCATGGCTTTGTCACAGTCGTCGAATATTACAATACTCATACGGTGATAGTTGCGTTTGAGAATACCGGAAATATACGTTCTATCACCGCAGCAAAGTTACGCAGCGGACAAGTTTCAGATCGTTCGGTACCTCCCCAGTCCGTAATGGTGGGTGAAAAAATTGAATCAGTAAAACATGGTATTCTAACCATTGTACAAGTTGAGTCAGAAAATATTGTTGTGCTTGAGAATAGTGAAGGGCAAGAAGTTCGCTTAATCATGGCAGCGGTACAAAAACTTCGTGATAATAGTGAAACTGAAGAAGAAACCCAAGATTCCGTTAAGGTACCAAAATCATTGAGTGCGCTGACTAAACGAAGTAAGAAAACCAAAGACGTTAATAGCCTGCTCAAAAAGATGCTTTCTGACTACGGCAAATAGTCAGTTCATATCCGCGCTAAATACTCCTTCCCAATGGTCAAACTTATAAGATCTGGATCACATATTTTATTCTGAGGTTTAAACTGGGCTTTAAGCTGCCTAAAAATCTTACCCATTAACGAGATCTGCGTCACAAGGTCAATCTACCTTTGTGACATAACTCATATTTAATTTTCCATCAATTCGTTATTCTTTTTCACATCCTATAAAGGAAAAAATAATTAATACTAATTAAACCCTACAGAGAATTAAATGATGAAAAAGATTATGGTTGTATGTGGTAACGGCCTTGGTACGTCGCTGATGATGGAAATGGCCGTTAAAGAAGTTGCTGTTAAAATTGGTTTATCTGCTGAAGTAGATCATGAGGATCTTTCTTCTGCATCATCCAGTAAAGCGGATATATGGGTAGCGGCAACTGATGTCGCAAACCAATTATCAGAGCAAGGTAAAGAAAACATAGTGAGCCTAAAAAACATCTTTGATAAAGCTTCAATCGAAGAACAGTTGAAAAGCTTTATCTAAAGGAATAACACCATGGCAAACTTTTTCGAATTTATGCTCGGCTTATTAAAAGAGCCAGCGATAATGGTTGGTCTTATTGCATTTATAGGACTGGTCGCTCAAAAATCGGATGTATCCACTATCCTTAAAGGTACGATAAAAACCGTAATGGGTTTCCTGATTTTAGGTTTTGGTGCCAGCGCACTGGTTGGCGCACTAAACAACTTCTCAACAGTTTTTGTTGAAGCTTTTGGGGTAAGTGGTGTAATTCCTAACAACGAAGCCATTGTCGCACTCGCGCAAAAGGCCTTCGGTTATGAAATGGCACTGATTATGTTCTTTGCCTTCATTGTGAACATTCTTCTGGCACGCTTTACACCATTGAAATTTATTTTCCTCACTGGACATCATACGATGTTTATGTCGATGCTAGTTGCTGTCATTCTGTCGACTGCAAAAGTAGAGGGCACTCTTCTTGTAGCTATGGGCTCAATCATCGTTGGCTCATTGATGGTTATCATGCCAGCACTCGTGCAAAAATACACCGAGAAAGTTATGAATACTGACCAACTCGCGATGGGACACTTCTCGACATTCTCTTACATTATTGCTGGATTTGTTGGTTCAAAATTTGGTGACACATCTAAATCAACAGAAGATCTAAATGTGCCTAAAAGTTTAATGTTCTTACGTGATACACCAGTCGCAGTTGCCGTAACCATGGCATTGTTCTTCCTGATATCTTCTATTTTTGCAGGTGGTGATTTTGTAGAAACCGTCTCAGGCGGCCAAAACTGGGTAGTATTTACTTTCATTCAGTCACTGATATTTGCCGGCGGTGTTTATATCGTACTGCAAGGTGTAAAAATGCTCATCGCTGAAATCGTGCCAGCATTTAAAGGTATCTCTGACAAGTTAGTACCCGGAGCTCGCCCTGCCCTGGATTGCCCGATGGTATTCCCTGTAGCACCGAATGCGGTATTGATTGGCTTCTTGTCTTCATTCGCCGCTGGACTAGTGGCTATGGCGGTACAAGGTGCTTTTAACTGGACAATTATCGTCGCTGGTGTGGTTCCTCATTTCTTCGTCGGCGGCGCTGCGGGTGTCTATGGCAACGCAATGGGTGGCCTGCGTGGTGCCGTTCTCGGTTCATTTGCTCAAGGTCTTTGTATTTCATTCCTGCCGATGATGCTACTACCGGTACTTGGTGGCCTTGGTCTGGAAGCAACGACGTTTGCTGACTTTGATTTTGGTGTAATTGGTCTAGCTTTGGGTTGGCTTGTTTCATGAGTATATTTAATTTAATTGGCGATAACAGTATTGTTATCAACACAGAAAAAAACCTCACCGTTGATGCTGCACTAGATATAACCTGTTCAACCTTAATTGAGCAAGGAAAAGTCGATAAGAGTTACTTAGACGCTATTAAAGCAAAGCATGGGGAAATTGGAGCCTATTATGTGTTGGCCCCTAAGATTGCAATGCCACATGCCCGACCAGAGGACGGTGTCAACGAAGCTTGTTTACAAATTACCGTATTTAAAAACGGCGTAGACTTAGAGTCAGAAGATAATGGTGATGTTTATTTTTCGGTAACTCTGGCCGCCATCGATTCAGACAGCCATATCCAAACCATTGTCGCTTTATCTGAATTATTTCAAAATGACGATGATATTAACGCCATTATTTCATCTGACAATAAAAATGATATAGCAGCAATCCTTAAAAAGTATTAAACGACAATTCGTTTTCTTACACAGTGAGCCCTCAAATCCCTGAGGGCTTTTCTTATCGAATAGTCAGTAGAGTGAAAACACACTCCCGCCCATACTCACCGCAACAATAACTAAAAACAGTGCCATCAGTTTATTAATCATTATCAGATAACGGGTTTGATTAATATTTTTTCCCATGAAGCGTCCAAACATACAGTACGTCCATGGCGCACCAAAGGCGAATACTGCAAGACCGATACACCAGGCAAACAGTAGCAGGCCAGTAATCCCTGCGTTCGAAAACTGCACGGTTGCGACCGGCAATGCCACCGTTATGCCTTTTGGGTTAAGCAATTGCATCAGCAGCCCATCGCGAAAAGTCAGCGTACGTGGTTGGGCATGAACATCATCTCCGACCGGAGCGCTGAATATCTTGTACGCCAGCCAGAGGATATACAGGCTGCCCAGCACTGAGGCGCCTTGTAGCAGTGATTCGTTCATCACCTGTTCACCGATCAGAGCGAGTGAAAAAAACAGGATAAACATGGCAACGGCCACACCAGAAAAAAAGCCCAAAATACGCGGCTGCTTTTGAATCCCATTATTTAAACCAATAGCGTTCACCGGCCCAGGCGTGTACATCACGCCAAAGGCATAAAGAATTATGTCTGTCATGGGTTACTCTTAGAATTAATCAGATAGTGAAAATCAAACGTTTAATTGACGCTGATATTGATGCGGTGTGATGCCGAAGCTCTTTTTGAACTTACGATTTAAATGGCTCACATCCGAAAAGCCAAAGTTAACCGCGACATCGGATACTTTATCCCCGGTATGCAGTGCCTGTTTCGCCCTGTTAATACGGCAATTAAGCACATATTGATGCGGCGTCATACCAAACTGCTGGTTAAATTCGCGAATAAAATGGTATTTGGACATGTTCGCTGCCTGGCAAATCTCATCGACTGTCATCTTTTGACTCAGATTACAGAGAATGTACTCTTTGGCACGCAGTAACAGAGTATCTTTACGCTGGTGATAATGGCCGGAATGAAACGTACCGCCTCCGAGGCGGATGACTGACTGGGCAATCGCCAGCAACGCGGCTTCTTCTTCCAGAGCGGACAGAGCAGCTTGCCCCATCATTTGGCTCAGATTCAATACCTGACTGCGTAGCGCGTGATCGTTGAAGATCGACGATTTAAGACGAATCTGATCGTCCGATATGTGTCCGAGCGACCGCATCAGATTAGTCAGGGTTGCCTGCGGAATATAGAGCATCTCATATTGCAGCTCCGAGCGTTCTCCTGCACTGCCATCGTGGACCTGCTCCGGATTAAACAACATCACGTTACCGGCATTACTCTTATGAAAAACGCCGTCACTGAAAAAATCCTGACGACCTTTGCGAGTCACACCAATGCTGTACTCTTCATGCGCATGCTTGTCATAGCTGAACTCTTTCATCTGGGCAGAAAAAGCGCTCAAACCATGAATATGCTGACTCGGAAGATACTGAAACTGCTCTTGCATGATGCTGCTAATCACTCGCGTTACTGTAGGGATTCAGTATAAAAACTCCGCCAGCGGAAGAATAGAATAAAATTGCGAAGTTTATCGCCAGCCTGATAATCGCCACACACTGACTGTTCAATACAAGGTGTAAAGTATGAACACTTGTGTAACCCAGCCTGCTTTACGCTAATTTTTCAGACACTTAACCGACTCTCCTCATTCTGAGCCTGTTGAATGGCACACAACAAGTGTTCACATTAGTAAAATCTTAACTATAAAAACCATAAAATTCAGAATGATACCTATTGGCCCACTCTATGCTTTCTGACCCGGTGCAACACCAACTCGATTTTTGTAAGAACAAACATGACGGTTGTACGGGAAATAAAACAGATTCCTGTACCCGGCGGAGGTTTTATGAAAGCGACACCAAAAACATGGTGGCACAGTATAGGTTCGCACTGCGCCGCTTTATCCGAGCTCAACCCACTCCAAGATTGGGAGGCCCGCAAAGTTATTAAATGGCTGGCGTGGCTGCTGATTGCGTGCGCGGCTGTGGGTTTTCAAACAGCTCAGAGCGCGGCCGGTGATGCATCCGGCCAGGGAGTACAACCTATGGAGGTGGACGGTAACCCTACCTGTTCTGATCTGTTAGGCATTCCCGACGTGCAAGAGCTCAAAGTTGAACCGGTCGCTGACGGGACTTACAGCGATGGCGACCTGACAGTCATGATCGAAGTTCAAGAGGGGGCCAAAACCTTCTCTTGGGATCAGGGTGACAGCAGCATCATCATGCACAGCGTATTTGTTAAAGGTGGCCCTGGCGGTAACCTCTATGAATACTATGCCGATGGTTTGCTGGTTAGCTCAGACACAGGCTTACACGCTCCGGTTGGCAAAAATGGTCGATACGCTGGTCTAAGCCATATCTCTTTTTGTTACACTCCTGGCGCACCAGAAATCAAAATCACCAAAACTTGTACCTATGGTGGTTTAGAAGGCGGTGACACCCTGCGTTACAACTACACATTGCTGGTAGAGAACACCGGCCAGTTACCTTTGTATGATATTACAGCCACCGATACAACGGCAGAAAATGTCGACCTGTCCGGTAACTCTCATGTCTACCCTTGGGGTATGCTGGACGTCGGGGATTCAAAAGAATTCAATGGCTCCTTTACGGTCGGCCAAAACGGTATTCTTAATGAAGCCATGGTCACAGCCGCACTGGTCAGTGGTGGCACCCCATCCGTTACCGATGATGATTCATTCGACTGCCCTTCGCAAAACATCCCAGGCACACTGTCACTGCAAAAAGACTGTGATGTCTACGTGGTCAATCGTTTTGCAGAAACTGGCATGAATGAGTACGGCCTGAAAGTGCACTATAGCGGTAGCGTATGTAATACCTCTGACGTCACCATTAATGGCGTCATCGTTCAGGACAATAAAGACCCTGAACCACACGACATTGGCACCCTGTACCCACAAGGCACCGATGGCGATTGTGCCGACTATAGTGGTAGTTATGAACCTGTTCCTGAGGAAGGTGAAGGTCTGCCATTAGCGGGTGAAGCTGTGCGTGCCTTTACCGATGAAGTAAATGCGTTAGGTGTTACCGCATTTGGTGGTATTGTTGAAGCCGTTCCTGCAGATGCAAGTTGCACCTTATGCCCAGCTTGTGCTGACCTGGAGCAATGTCCGGTCGACGTAGTGCAGTTTTAATCAATGACATTAGACACCTGAAAAAATACCCGGCATCAGTGCCGGGTATTGTCATTATTTGTTACGCCCTTTGCCAGGCTTAGTCGTTCCGCCCGAAGTATCAGGATCTGCAGACGTCTGCAGGGCAATCGACACCACCGCACTTGAACTACCAACACCATTACTTATGGTATATCTAAAGCTGTCGCTCGATTTAAAGCTCTTATGCGGCGTATATTTCAGGCTACCATCAGCCAGTAATTGTACGGTGCCTTTGCTTGGCTGAGTGAACGAGGTAAGAGTGACTGCAGAAGTGTCTTCAATCACATCGTTCGCTAACACATCAATCACCACAGAATCTGTATTCGCTAGAGAAACCGAATCATTAACTGCAACCGGGGCTGTGCCTGCTGAGCCGTTATCCGCCACAACAGTATAATTCACTGTGGTCGTTGCTTCTGTCTGGGTTTGTGAACTGTGCTTAGCTGAAACAGTCAGCGTATAGTTGTTCGCCGCCGCACTGTCCGACGACACCACGGAGATAACGACCTGACCAGACTCCCCAGGAGCCAAAGTCACCTGTTCACTGCTCGCCTGCCAACCGATTGGTACAGCCGTACTGACATTAAACGACTCCGTCTCACAGTCCGTACTATCATGGTTGGTGACCGTAACTAAATACTGCACTTGCTCTCCGGCTGCTCCCGCATTATCGCTCATGGCAGTCGCACTGATTTGTGGAGCGCTCGTACTACAGCTTTGGGGCGAAACATTACCCTGCCCTGAATCTCCGAAATTAACGCTCACCTCTGCGATACCGTTTGCGGCACTGATGAGGCTGAACGTTACACCCGAATCTGGATCGGTATAGCTGTCACCAACCGGCATCGCCGGATCGAACCAGTCATTACGTCCATATGCCTGGTGAAACTGTGAATCAGTTTTAAAGTGAAGCAGATTACTGCTGCGGCCATCGCCATCGGTGGCAGCACGAACCACAATGCCATCCGTCACATCACCACGGTAAAAGCGATATGAGCGGTCAGCAAGGAAATCATCGAAGCCGACAGACTGACGGTATTCGATATAGAACCATTTCATTGCCCCAGTCGACGCATCGGTGCCTCGTGGGATTTTGATAGTAACCGGTTGAGTGTCTACGCTTTCATAATTGGAGATCGAGTAAGTTCCGCTTTGCGTCACTTCTAAAGTTCGTGCGGCATGCGCACCGTTCAGCCATCCCAGCTGTTCTTTCTGGAAGGTGTTGAAATAACCAATGTCCGGATTACCCATCACATCGTAGGTATCGCCATACTCATTGATTGTACAGCTGCTGCCCAATGTTTCATCACCACAGTCCAGAGCACGCGAATGATACAATCCGAAGTTATGACCCAGTTCGTGAGCAATGTTGGTCGCTGTCAGTACACCGTTAATAAACGCGCGGGTTGGGACACCGTCCATCGTGGCAGAGCCGGCAACACCACACGCTGCCGTGGTCATCAGATACACGATACGGTCATAATTACCTATATCGATGCCAGAATTGGCAGCCTGTTTATCCGCTTCGTCCTGTACCGCGTTCAAATCACACACCTGGTTGGACAAAGGCAGTGTGAACCAACCCGCAACCTGACCGGACAACCAGGTTTGGCCAAAAGAGTTCTCACGATAGAACTGATCAACCTGACCAAATACCAGATCATCCGCCTCGGCAAGTGTCAGTGGTTTATCGTCAGGATTTTCCTGAAAATTCACCATCAGAACCAAGGTATTTTGCTGACCCGTAGTCGAAATATTTATTGCTGAATGTGCCGAGAATGGAACCATGGTCATGATGCTGAGCAATAGCAACCCAATAGCATGCAAATGTTTAAGCAAGCTTTTCCCTACCCTAAATGGCACAACAGAGTTAATAGAATTCAACGTCTTCCCCTCAGACTCACGAGTAATAATTTTTAAAATATTCATTACTTAAGAAGTTATCATGTGAAATAACATAAACTTGCCGAACATATATTTACGCTTAAAATAAGTAGCGGATAAATGTTTATATACAATAAATTGCAAATATAACTTTTATGTTGTTAGCCAAAATTTCCGCAATACAACCCCCTCCTCGCAGGGAAAGAGGATAAAATTATAATATTAATTTTCAGTCAGTTACGAAAAAATAATATTACTTGCGATCATTTAGACAAACTCATCCCACACCTATTTTTATACAGATGGTGGCATACTTAAAAATATGATGTTCAGACTAATAAAATCCAGGATTAAAAAGACCCAATATGCTTACTTAAACATATTGGGTTATCCTTTAACGATGATAATGCTATCAATAAATATATTTATAACTCAAGGAAATTTTGGTTAATTTTTGGTCAAACCAAAAAATGCGGAATATTAACATTATGATAACAATTAATAAGCCTGACTAAAGCTAACAATATCAATATTTTCAACTAGTTTAATAATATTAATCTGAACATATTTTATTAACAGTCATCATTGAAATAGCATTTTCATCATCACTGAGCAACTGCATATCTGCTGCATTCAAATTTTAATTTGGAATAAAGATCACTATTAATTACAACCGTCCACGTGTTCGTGAAACACGCTGTGAGAGCAAATTGGAACTAAGCGTCAGACCCGGCAAATGATAGTGCCTTCTGATATCACATCAAGTCTCAGCCCGATTCACATCGTGAGAGTAACCCGCTTGCGTAACTGCCGATCTTTTCATGAACACAACCCACTTTCACAGGGTGCATGCGATTATCAAACCAACCTATATGGTTGCGCGGCAACTGTCCGGTATTGGACCTGTGGGTGCGCTGGCCCGGGCTGGAATAACACAAAAACTCGAACTGCCAGTGGGTAGCAGGAATCCGGGCCGTGCGGAGCCGTCGTTGGATAAAGCACACCGATAGTCAGTCGGTGTAACAGGGATAAACTTTAAATTTAACAGCGAAAAAGCGAACCCTGAGGTTCGCTTTTTCGTATCTGTTTACCAATCAGCGCATACGCTTACAGCATGGCCACTGACTGCTGGGCAATCACAAATTCTTCGTTAGTCGGAATCACAACCGCCAGTTTGGAGTCTTTGGCGGTAATCACGCCAGACTGACCGAAACGAGCGTCAGCATTCGCTTTGGCATCTTCTTGATAGCCAAACACTTTCAGGTAGTTAAGAATCTCGCTGCGAATTGGCAGTGAGTTTTCACCGATACCACCAGTAAACACAATCGCATCGACTTCTTCACCAATCGCCACCATGTACGAACCAATGTATTTCGCGACCCGGTAGGTAAAGATCTCAAATGCCAGACGGGCACGCGGATTGCCCTTTTCCATCGCTTCCAGCACACCACGCGCGTCGCTGGTCACACCGGAGACGCCAAGGAAGCCTGACTTCTTGTTGAGCATGTCAAACAGCTCGTCTTGCTGCCAGCCTTTGCGGAACAGGAATTCGATCACGCTTGGGTCGATATCACCACAACGGGTTCCCATCATCAAACCAGCCAGAGGAGTCAGACCCATACTGGTATCAACGCACTCACCATTCTTAATGGCAGTGACCGACGCACCGTTACCCAGGTGAACCGTGATGAAGTTACTCTGCTCTACCGGCTTATCCAGCATCTTGGCCGCTTCACGGCTAACGTAATAGTGGCTGGTACCGTGGGCACCGTAGCGGCGAACTTTCTGTTCTTCATATAACTCGTAAGGAAGGCCGTAGATAAAGGCTTTAGGTGGCATGGTTTGGTGGAAGGCGGTATCAAAAACAGCGAACTGTGGCAGGTTTGGGAACGCAGCCATTGCAGCGCGCATACCGGTTGCATTGGCTTTGTTATGCAGCGGAGCCAGTTCAGCCAGGCGTTCAACTTCTTCTATCACCGCTTCATCCACTTTGACCGTACCTTTAAAGGTTTCGCCACCAGCCACGATACGATGACCCACAGCGACAAACTGAGAAGTCAGCCCCAGGGTCTCCAGCAAGCTTACCACCCGATTGACCGCATACTGGTGATGATTGCCTCCTGCCGGGATCGCTTCGACGGTTTTCTCACCTTGGTATTTCCAGCTGATTTCAGCTTCTGGCAAACCAAAACATTCACCAAGACCAGAGACCAGGGCGTCACCCGATTGTGAATCAATGACCGCGAATTTAAGTGAGGAGCTGCCTGAGTTGATAACCAGCACGTACGAGTTCGACATGGGGATGTATCCTGTTTCCGACTAAATTTGCGAAGCCTGAGCTTCTCCGTTTGCTGGCCCTATTATTCAATAATTTTTGAATCTTTCAACTTTGTTTTAGTTTTTTGTGTGATGAAAACGAAATTTTGTTGATCTTTGACAACAAAATATTTTTTTTGAGTGTAGAAATATTTCCATATGTCACTATTTTTTAACTGCATTTCTTAATGGAGCGTGTCTTGCCCGACCAGTAACGCGTAAAATGCATCATCAGAACGAAAAAAAGCCTGTGGCAGAACCACTGGCTTTTCGATTGAAAATGTCGGCATAGAATCGGTTGCGAAAAATCACCGCCTTGTGCCTCTGTCATCATGCTTAGTGAGTGTGATACAAGCACATGCGCTTGCCTTCGATCTCCAGCACCCGGAATGGGGTTTCGTAGATTTCACTCAGAACACTTTCCTGAATAACCGACTCCACACTACCCGTTGCAACCACTTCGCCTTTCTTCAGTGCAATGATGTAATCCGAATAACAGGAAGCAAAGTTGATGTCGTGAATAACAACCACCACGGCTTTATTCAGCTCATGGGCCAGACGCTGAATTGTTGCCATGATCTGCAGCGAATGCTTGATGTCCAGGTTGTTGAGCGGCTCATCGAGGAAGATGTAGTCGGTATCCTGCGCAATCACCATGGCAATAAACGCAAGCTGGCGCTGACCACCACTCAGTTCATCCAGATACTTGTGCTGAATCGTGCTCAAATCAAGGTAGTTGATCGACTGGTCGATCACCTGCTGATCGTTCGCATCCAGTTTGCCCTGCGAGTATGGGAAACGCCCGAAGGCCACCAGCTCACGCACTGTAAAACGCATGGTTAAGCTGTTCGCCTGGCGCAACACCGACAGTTTTCTCGCCAGGGCTTTGGTATCCCAGTCCACCAGTTCTTTACTATCGATCCACACTTTACCGGCATCACGGTTCACCAGGCGGCTGGCCATCGACAGCAAGGTACTCTTACCTGCTCCATTCGGGCCGATGATTGAGGTGACTTTACCTTTCTCGAACTCCGCACTGGCCTCTTTTACCACTGCATGTTGGCCGAATTTTTTCGTCAGTTTATCGAGTAGAATCATAGCTAAACCACTTTGTTACGAATCAGAAGAGAAAGGAAATAAATGCCGCCAACGAAGTTAATGATGACACTTAGTGTGGTCCCGAAATGGAACACTTTTTCCACCATCCACTGCCCGGCCAAAAGAGCCAGAACAGACATGGCAGAACAGGCAATCAACAGCACACGATGCTGGTAAGATTTAAACCATTCCCGGGTCAGGTTCGTCACCAGGATACCGAAGAACATAATTGGCCCCACCAACGCGGTGGAAATTGAAATCAGGACCGCGCTCAGCAGCAGGACCTGGCGGGTAGTTTTGCGAACGTCTACCCCAAGGCTGACTGCATTATCATTATCGAGCCAGAACACATCCAGCACGCGGTGCATTCGGAACAATAACAAGGCTATGCCTAACAGCAACGGCGTTGCCAGATATACCAGGCTCACTTTTACATTGTTAAAGCTGGCAAACATATTGGCCTGAACGGACGCAAAGTCATTCGGATCCATCAGCATGATCAAAAACGAAGCAATATTCGAGAACAGCTGACCAAAAATCACCCCCATCAACAATAGCGCCATCAGGTTACGTTTCTCTTTACTGAAATAAAAAGTAAATAACAGGGCCGAGAACCCCATCATCACCGCAACAGAAAGTGAAAAATTCAGATAAGCATTAATAGCGAAGCTGCTCAACCCACCAAACAGTGCCACAATCGCCACCTGTACAAACAAGTACAGGGAATCAAAACCCATGATACTCGGGGTAAGAATACGGTTGTGGGTGATGGTCTGAAACGCCAATGAAGACTGTGCGATTGCGATGCCGGCCAGCACAATAGCTAACACTTTCGGCACACGGCGCGACAGGAAATACTCATAATTATCGGCGGTTAATCCGACACCAATGAATAATGCAGCAAATACGACGGCAAGGGCAATCATCGCCGTCAGTTTGGTTTTATCCTGCATGACGCTGACCTCGCAGGATAAGAGCGATAAATGCAAAACCACCAAAAATACTGATGATCATAGAAATAGGCACTTCATAAGGGAAAATGATCACACGCCCTAACAAATCACAAAGCAGTACCAGCAAGGCACCAAAAATAGCGGTGCGAGGAATGTTGAGACGCAAATTGTCGCCATAGTAATAACTGACGATGTTCGGCACAATCAGCCCCAGGAACGGCAACTCTCCGACAATCATTACGACAGTCGCCGACATCACCGAAACCAGACAGACACCAATGATGAGAACCTGCTGATAGTTAAGGCCGAGGTTAACCGCAAAATCTTTGCCCATACCGACCGCAGAAATACGTGCGGCATACAGATAGCTGAAAATCGCGACCGGCACCGCGATATACAGCAGTTCGTAATTGCCTTTCAACAAGTTGGCGAAGTTCGCGACTGCCCAGCCGGAGAGGTTTTGAATCGCATCGAATTTGTAGGCAATAAAGGTCGCAGCAGAGCTGACCACATTACCAAAAATGATGCCGACCAAAGGGACAAAAATGGCATTTTTAAACTGAATGCGCTGAATAAACTGCACGAACACCAGGGTTCCGGCCATCGCGACAGCAAAGATCAACCAAAGGTTGTTGCCATCACCAAATATCACCAGACTTAAGACGTACCCCAGCATGGCACATTCGATGGTGCCGGAAGTGGAAGGTGCAGCGAATCGGTTCTGACTGACCTGCTGCATTATCAGGCCGGCGATACTTAGTCCGCCTCCGGCCAGTAACACCGCCAGCAAACGCGGTACACGGCTGGTAACAAGCAGATTCCAGCTTTCGGCATCACCGCTTAGCAGGCCTACAAACGACAAATTGCCCACCCCCACAAACAGTGAAGACAGGCTCACAATTACAAAAACGAGCAATAATTTTTTCACAACTAACCTAGGCTTGCCAGTGCCTGCCCTAAGGGCAGACACCGTTACACATGATTAAAGGCCAACAGAATTTTTCATGTCTGCCACCATCTGCTCGGTGGCTTTAACACCAGCGGCTGAGATGTACCAGGCGTTCAAATCCAAAAACTTCATGCGTTTATTCTGATAAGCATCCGTAGCTTTCACCAGATCATTTTCAAACTCTTCATGGGTGTGGCTTACGCCTTTGTTAACCAACTTGTCACGGTCAATGATGAACAGCGTCTGCGGGTTGTGCTCACGAATGAATTCGTAAGAGATCAGATCACCATGTTTGCCTGTCTGTTTTACCTTGGTGTTTTCTTTAAAACCAAAATCACGATAGATAGCAGAGAAACGAGAGTCTTTACCAAACGTGGTCAGGTTACCGCCTGAGCTCATCACCGTCAGGGCATCCACGGTATGGTGATCGGTGTAATCATGTACCTGTTTGATCTCTTTCTTCAGCTGATCAATTTTAGCGTCAACTTGCGGTTCAATATCAAACACTTTACCCAGGTTATGCCACTGTTCCTGCGTGCTTTCCCAGTAACCTTTACTGTCATCGACAGCAAAAACGATGGTCGGTGCAATTTTAGACAGCTCATCGTAGGCTGTTGCGGCACGTGAACCCACAATGATCAAATCTGGTTTCTGGGTGTAAATAGACTCGAAATCCGGCTCGAACAAAGAACCAGCCTGTGCGTAATCATCACCGTGGTATTTATCCAGATACGGCGGAAGTTGTGGCACTTTAGAGACAGCCACCGGCTTGATACCAAAGCTGTCGACCGCATCCAGCGCGCCTAAGCCAATCACAACAACACGTTGAGGTTTCTGTTCCAGAGTGGTTTTACCCATCTGATGTTCAATAGTCACTTCTGCAGAATGGGCTGAAAAAGACAGGACCAAAGCCAGAGACGTCAAACTGATAACGGATTTCATAATCTTCCTTTTACTAATCATTGCGATATATTTTGAGAAGCATTCGCATTAAGATGTGGCAACTATACCCAGTTACCCACCCTACCGCAACTGAGATAACCGACTTAGGATTGTAAATCTGTGTAAAACAGGGAAGATGTTGATCTGACGTTAAAAAAACGCCAGATCCTATGCAGAAACTAAGCTGCTCGTGGTGAAGATATCACCTGCGTTGTTAGGTCTGTGCCTGCGACGTGGGTAATCGTCTGCGGATCAACCAGGCTCCAACCGGTACTGTTATCCAAAGGCTCGGAAGCCAATACGATGTCATCGTCCATCACTTTGATAAATACCGTTGGCGGGTGCAGGTCCGAACTGTAACGTACCAACCAGAACTGGTCGCCGTCTGACAGGCAAATCGACGCTTTAAACGGGGTAGTAATCCCCTTCATTGCCATCGCCTGTTCAATCTCATTCACCGTACGCCGGATAGCCGCTTCCGGATTGACAGCCAGGCCATTTTTCATCATCAGCAAGAAGATCAGCTCACTGTCTGTCGTCCCCTTGCGCTGTACATAAAGTGACTCCGGCAGCATGCATTCCAGGGTATAGCGTACCTTTTCAAACTCACCAATCTGGCCGTTATGCAGAAACATCCACTGCTCCAGCACAAAAGGATGGCAGTTACTGCGCGACACCTGAGTTCCGGTCGAAGAGCGGACATGAGCCATAAAGCGGTGTGAGCGAATATGGTGGGCAAGCGACTTAAGATTTTCATCCCCCCAGGCTGGCAGAACTTCATGAAAAGTACCCGGCGTGCTGCGCTCGGTATACCAGCCTAAGCCAAAGCTGTCGGCGTTAACACGCGTCACAGCTTTGCGCGCTTCGAGACTTTGATGAACCAGCGAATGCTCCGGTTGATAAACCAGTTGTTCAAGATAAATAGGGTTGCCCTGATAGGCGAGCCAGCGACACATAAAGGTGATAGCCCTTAAAATAGAGAGGTCTTTACTAAACCACGTTTCCACCTTGCTGGCAATATCGCCGGGCAAGATTATCTTCTGCCGACCCAACGTGCATCCAGCCAGGCTGCTGACGAGAAGACATGCACCCGACAAATAGTAAAGCGGCTTACCAGTATATTGCTAAGCCGCTTTGCATACTACTTACAGGCAATTGAGCCGTTTTTGAACCGACTTTAACTCAGCTTAAACTGGGCCATATCTTTATCCAGTGCCGCAAACTGCTCTTGCACCTGTTGCGAGGTTTGGGTCGAACGACTGCTGATCGCCGCCACATCATCCACCGCATGATTCACTTGCTGCATCAGATGCGTGATGGCCTGCGTCGCCTGGGTTTGCTGCTCTGACGCATGAGTGAGTTCCACCATCTGCTGATTAAGCTGACTTATCTGATTGGTGGTCGATTCCAGTTTGACGACGGCTTCTTCAATATGTTGCGAACCGACTCCGGCAATCTGCTGCCCCTGCTGGATCTCTTTGACCACAGCAGCGGTCGAGGACTGAATCGCCTGCACAATCTGATTGATTTCGCTGGTTGATGCCGTCGTGCGTGTTGCCAGCAGGCGTACTTCATCAGCAACCACCGCAAAACCCCGCCCCTGCTCTCCGGCGCGGGCGGCTTCGATCGCCGCATTTAAAGCCAGCAGATTGGTTTGCTCGGCCAGACCTTCAATCACTTCCGTCACTTTACCGATAGCAGCACTCTCCTGACTCAATTGCCCGACTAACCGGTTAGCCTGTTCAATGGTCTGGTGCAGGTTATTCATGGTCTCTTTATTTAGCGCCAGTGACGACTTACCCTCAGCGATTTCACGCTGTGATTCGGCCAGAGCGACCATTGAACGCTGTGCCTGCTGTAAAGTGTGTGCGGTCGACTGGCTGACATCAGATAACTCTGCATCCATTGCGCTGATGTGCTGTTGCTGGTTTTTCACCTGCGACAGGGTATGTTGATTGGACTGCAATAAAGCGCCCATACTTTCACTGACACGCTGCGCTTTGTCCGTCACGCCCTGCACGATACCCGCTAAGGAAACATTCATGCGGTTGATCGATTCGGTCAGAGCAGACAGTTCATCATTTCCGTTAACGCTCAGCGGCGGCTGAGAAACATCACCGGACGCAATCAATTGTGCGCGAGCGGAAATACCCGCCACGCGACGGCCAATGCTGCGCCCCATGTAACCGGAAATCACCAGCGCCGCGACAATAACCAGAATCAAGGTAGTGACCAGCACGCTGAGCACCTGACTGATAGACGCTTCGATTCCCTCGCCGCTCTCGTCGGCTTTCAACTGCTGGGCTTTAACAACGGCTTCTAAGGCACTATCCAGGCTCTCTGCCGCTGGCAGCAATGTTTTCGCCATCTCCTGATGGGCAAAGTTCCAGTCCGGAGACTGCCGCAGTTCGATCACCTGATCAGCCAGCGGGAAAAACAACTGCTGCATCTCTTTAAACAGATCCCAAAGCGAGCGGTCACTGTCATTAAGCAGGTTCAGTTTACTGTCAATTTCACTGACCGACTGATTATGAGCTTTAATGAAATCATGATACTTGTCGAGATATTCACTGCGCCCGTATAACAGAAAATCGCGCATCGCTGAAAGTGCATTCGCGAGAGAGTTATAGCTGTCGGCGTAAACCTTAAACAAGCGCTTGCGCTCATCGCCTTCCTTATTCGAAGATTCGGCATTGATCAGCCCTTGTAACTGATCCAGAGCCACTTCGGCTATCGGGGCTGCTTCGTTGGTAAACAAATTGTGAGCTGGCAGGTTTTCAGCGCTGTGGGCCAACTCAACGATCTTCTCTACTGATGCTTTCACCGCTTGCCATTGTTTGACCACGGTTTGATAGTCTTGCTGGTCGATCAACGGCTCGAGAACGGGTAACGATTGATCAGTCTGCACAACAATCTGGTTTAACTGCTGTTTAAGGCGTTCCGCACTGGCTTCATTGCTACCGAGCAGCATATAAGCCCGTACGGTCGATAAACTGGCCTGGACCGATTGCTGAATACCACGACTGGTGTCAACGGTCGGCAAATCAGAATTAAGAAGAGACTGGGCGTGATTATCCAGCACTGAGATACTGCGGTAGGTCATTGCCGCTGACGCGACAAACAAAAGGGCCAGCAACAAAAAACTGAGTTGCAACTTCCCTGAAATTGTTAGCTTCATCCATAAGCTCCTGTACAACTTTAGAACGACACTATAGCGTCAAACTCCGACAAGAGAAACCGAAGAGGATGAAATACTGTAAATAGGTAACCTTATGATATAAAACAGATTGCATCAAATATTGAACAATTGCTTATTAAAAAGCCAAAGGTCAATCATCGTTTGGCTCTTCAGTTAGTAAATGAGTTCCCCCACTAAAGGCAATACCACACACAAGCCAAACAAAGCATGGGCCTTATCCGAATAACGAATCGGGATCAGAAATGGCGCCGCAACAAACAAGGTTATCAACACAGGAATAGCACTCAGTGAGGTGGTCAAATAGCACAGCAACAAAACCACGCTGAGTACCACCAGCCAACGGTCTGGCACCATCAGCTTTTTACCCAAAGCCAGCATAAATACAAATGCAATAATGAAAGGTAACATCAAAACACCTTAACGATAATAATTTTCATTTAGATTTATACTAGACATTCCCCGTAACAAAAGCAAGGGATAATGATACACCAGCGCAAACGCCATTCGGGTTGGGGAATACGATGAGTTAAGGTATATTGCCCGACAACTTGACTGACGATTCGATTACCATGAAAACCCCTTGTATTGCCGCCTGCAAAAATAATGGCGGAATTTGCTCAGGCTGCCATCGCACCATGCCAGAAATTATCCAGTGGCGAAAGTGGTCGGATGCCGAGCGTGACGCTGTCATGCAGCAATTATCCCGGGAAAGCGCGACTCATGACTGCCCTGCTTGCGGCGATGCGGCGCACTGTGACATCAGTGCCGGTAAAAGTACCTGCTGGTGTTTTGAACTGGAAACGCGCGAAAGCAATCAAGAGCGTAAACAGCAAGCCTGTTTGTGCCGTCACTGTCTGTCTGCGCTGCCGATTGCTTAGTATTGTTCAACCGATGAAAGGCATTACCTTATGCCTTTTATGAACCACGTCCCTCAACGCACTCGTTGCCCATAGCGAATTGCTCACCATTGAAAAAGGAGGCCTTAGCCTCCTTTTTCAATATTCTGACGCGCGTTATTTTACACTCAAAGCCTTGGCTGCAAACTTCACGCCTTCCCAGCCATATTGCATAAAGTTGCGAATGTTCTGATGATCATCATTATCCGGATGCCCGAGTACATCTTTACGGTAGAAATCGCCAAAACAAGCCAGAGTCTGTTCCGGACTCAGGGTATGTAAACTAGCAAACGAAAAGATTTTGCATGAGCCGTTATTTTGGTTGGCTTCGTTGTGCAAGTCGCCATTTTCAAAAGCCGTTGGGGTGAAATCATAGTTCGCGTCAATCACGCTGATCACATCAGCAAATGCCACTTGCTCTGGCTGCTCGGCAATTTGAGTCAATAGCTCATTCAGTTCCATGGATTCTTATCCTGTTTGATTGAAAACCGGCAGTCTAAATAAAATTCGTCACGATGCAAACCGGAATGTCATTTGCGTAAACCGAAACGTAACTTGCTTAAACAGGAATATCATTTGCATAAACAAGATTGTAATTTGCTTAACGTCATAAGGTGCCACTTTATGCACATAAATCTATTGCTTTTATAGTGCGCTTGTGGCTTTTATTGTGCTAGTACACATACTATTCATCCGGTTTCAGCGTCGTTGAAATAACCGTTAATAAGGCGGCAGGACACATGAAAAAACTATTACAGCGTTTTCCTTTGTATAAAGTGGTTACCGTCATCGCAGGTCTGCCGATGTTACTCGCATTGGCACTGGCGACTTTAAACGTGATTGACCTAAATAACAAAGTTGACACAGCCCACCACGATAAAGAGACGGTGCAACTGATCTTGCTCTACGATAACCTCGCCCATAACCTGGCACTGGAACGCGGCCTCACTGCCGGCGTGTTAGGCTCCAGGGGTCAGGGCGCTCAGGTAGAACAGTTGAATAAGCAACGCATTGAATCAGATAAACACGCTCAGGCGCTGCTTAATTTCAACCCGCAATACATTAACACCAGCCTGGCAGATAAACTCAAATCCGATGTCGCCAAACAGTTAGCTCAGCTGACGGAAGTACGCCGTCAGGTCGATAGCCTGAAGCCTCAGATTTCGTCTTTTGCTTACTATTCCAATTTGAACCAACTGGCTATTGATGACTCACAAGTGTTGTTGTCCACCATTGATGATGTGGAAGTGGCAAAGCTTGGTAGTGCGATGCTATCTGTGGTGGTCATGAAAGAGCGAGCCGGACAGGTTCGGGGGGCACTCAATGGCGCTTTCGCGCGTCAGGCATCTTCACCGGCGCAGTATACGGCGGTGAAAGGTTACATTGATTCGGGTCAATACGCTGAACGTACAGCTATGACCATCTTGCCCGCTACACTTATCAGCGAGTTGAATCAGGCGAAAAGTAGTAACACCTGGAAAAATGTCGAACAAGTTCAACGCTCTTATCTCGACCAAGTCGATAGCCTGGAAAATCTGCAAGGGCCTGAACCATCACAATGGTTTGGCGCAGCGACAGAACGTATCAAGCTGATTAACCAACTACGCAACCATCTCCAACAACAGATGGTTACCATTTCCGATAGTCAGGCTGACCGTGCCCAAACCAATCAGCAGCTCATTCTGGTGGTGAGTATTGTCGTGGGTATTGTTTTAATCTGGAGTCTGGTCAGCATTGTTGCATCACTGCGCGAGCGAGTCGGACAACTGAATAAAACCATACACAACATGGCATCAAAGCGCGATCTGACCGTGGCATTGCAAGCGGAAGGCAATGACGAAGTTTCCCAGATTTCGACCAGTGTTAACGATTTCATCAGTAATATTCGTCAATTGTTGGCTGACGTGACTCAAACCAATAACCACAGTGCCGAACGGCTGAAAAACATCGTCCAGGGTGCGAAAGATCTCGGTAAAAGCAGCAGCAGTACCACTGCCAAATGTGAAAATATCGCCGCAGCCATGACCGAGCTTGCCCAGTCAAGTGTCGAAATCGCCCAGGCATCGGAACGTGCGCTGGAAGAAACCACACAAATGACCCAGCGCGTGGTCGAATGCCAGGGGCAAAGTCAGTCTTCGTTCAAGGCTGTCGAGGCCCTGGTTGAGCAGATAGAACAGACTCAGACCTGCATGACTGAATTGGAAAAAGATGCGCAAAGTGTCAGCAAAATTGTTGATACAATCAACAGCATTTCTGAACAAACCAACTTGCTGGCACTGAATGCCGCCATTGAAGCGGCGCGCGCCGGTGAACACGGGCGCGGCTTCGCGGTCGTATCTTCTGAGGTGCGCGATCTTGCTCAGCGTAGTAAAGCCGCGACAGAGCACATCAGCCAGTTACTGGGCAACATTACCAATAACACGACGATTGCGGTCAACAACATGCAAAAGAGTCATCAGGCTACCAGCGTGACCTTTGATTCCGTATCGACCGTAACCAGCAGCGTATCCGCGCTGGAGAGTGTGATTGATGAGGTTAACTCACACATTACCAGCATCGCTAATGCCACCATCGAGCAATCGAAAGCGAGCGAAGATGTCGATAAAGATGTCGACATCCTGGCGGAAATCGCCCAGAAAACGGGGCAGTTAGCACAAGATATGAACAACATCGTCAGCAGTTATCATGGTGAAGTGGACCGGGTAAAACGAACCTTGGGCGAGTTTAAACTCAGCTGATGTGACTGACAAACAGCAACTAAAAAGGGCATCATCTGATGCCCTTTTGTCTTTCATTCATGCCCGCTTGATGGCAAACAGTACCCGCCTGGCCAATATCAGCGCCTAAAACGGTACTTCTATCTGCATAAACCAATCAGCCTGATACTCTTCATGCCAGCGATAATCCAGGCGAACTCTGGGCTCTCCGCTTTCACGTTCACCAAACCCAAGGCTGAACTTCAGCCCATGATTGATCAACCACTCTTCCGTGTTCATATCCTGTTCCTGCTCAACTAGCTTGGACGGAACCCACAGCCCGAGGCCAAGGTAACTGTGTTCGAGTTGTTGAGTCACAATCGGATTGCTGTCATTTTTATCATTGACCAGCCAACCCTGCCAGTAGTCGCCGCTTTGCGGAGAGCGGGTATCAGTTTCAACGTCGAATACCAAAGCCTGCTCACTACCCTGCTGCCAATGCTCGTCAAAGTTGTCACACGGAGTATAAACGGCAACATCATCTACTACTGGGTGGAGCGGATCGATGGATAAATCAGCATCGCAGACCGATGCCAGGCACGGCAGAGAAAAAAGCGCGACCAACCCAACACACACTTTCATCATTAACCACTCCTATTCACCAACAGGCGTTAATATACATCGAGCTCAAGCAAAAGCTTAGCGACCGACGGCGTTGTCAGATGCCGGATATCCTCCCGCTCTTTTAAACTCCGCCGCAGATCTGTGCTGCGAACCTGAACTCTCTCCGGACAAGCCATGACCGACCAACGTTGTAATATTTCTTTTGATTTGTAGAACCGACCAAAATTAAATAAATTATCCGGCCCAACAACAAAGGTGATATCCGCATCGGGAAACTGCTGTTGTAAGCGCTCCAGCACCGCATAGGTGGTAACGCTCTCGCCCGGCTGATAAAGATCCTGTTCTACCGAACAACGTTGTAACTTATCTGACGCTAAATCGCCAATGAAAGCATCAATAAGTTTACAGCGTATCTCATAATTCAGCATTTCTTTACCCCACGCATGGGAAATACTGGGCACCAGCAAAATACGGTCGAAATGTTCCAGTGAGTCAATCACGCTTTTATGGCCTAATGTCGGCGGGTTAAAAGCGCTGCCAAAAACAGCAATTTTGTCCATCTTTTCCCCGATTCAGTGTGAAAGTCGCTTTCACGGTTTTCTAATTGAATGTTTGCGGTATGATACTACGATAGTTTTTTATTGCTTGCAGGAAAAGGAACTCTAATGGAACAAATTATCCGCGAAGAGATGCATGTACTTCCAGTGATCGACCCACAATTCGAAATTGAACGTCGCGTTGGTTTTATCAAACGCAAACTATCAGAGTCCGGTTGTAAGGCGCTGGTTCTGGGTATCAGCGGTGGCGTTGACTCAACCACTTGCGGCCGTTTGGCGCAAATGGCGGTAGACGCGCTGAACAAAGAGCATGGCAGCAACGCTTATCAGTTTATTGCTGTTCGTCTGCCGTACGGCTCGCAAAAAGACGAAGATGAAGCACAACTGGCACTGTCATTTATCCAGCCAACCCATTCCGTTTCGGTCAATATCAAAGCGGGAGTAGACGGCCTGCACGCAGCGTCTCATGAAGCCTTGGCGGGCACAGGACTGATGCCTGCTGAAGCGGCTAAAATCGATTTTGTCAAAGGTAATGTCAAAGCACGCGCACGTATGGTGGCACAGTATGAAGTGGCAGGCTACGTAGGTGGCCTGGTGCTGGGGACCGACCATTCAGCTGAAAATATTACCGGCTTCTACACCAAATTTGGTGACGGAGCCTGTGATCTGGCTCCCCTGTTTGGTCTGAACAAACGCCAGGTTCGTCAGGTTGCAGCAACACTGGGCGCACCTGATCTGCTGGTGAAGAAAACACCGACGGCCGATCTGGAAGAACTGGCACCACAAAAAGCGGATGAAGATGCACTGAACCTGACCTACGATCAGATCGATGACTTCCTGGAAGGCAAAGCTGTCTCACCTGCTGTTGCCGATCGTCTGGTGTCGATTTACAAAGCGACACAGCACAAACGTCAGCCGATCCCAACCATCTACGACTAACTCTAACACAGCCAATAGCGCGTTTGAGCTTATGTCCGGCAGCGAAACACTTCTCGTTATTCAGTGTGTTAGGCTGGTCCTTTCAGCCGGGTCCTTACGGCCCGGCTTTTGTTTACACCCCACCTTATGTGCTACAACAGTTTTGCTACAAAAAAACCAAAAAATCATTACTTATCAATCAAATAGCGTGACAACACTCCCAAAGCCTTCATTCCGTTTTTGTACGCCTGCAATGTGTGAAGCACTCTCCATATTTTTTGTGAAATGCGTCGGAAAATAACCCCATCTGTTTCGTTCTAAAGGTTAATTCATATGTTGTATATGGAATTTATTTTCCTGCTATTGGTGCTCTATACGGGCTCTCGTTATGGCGGTATCGGCCTCGGTGTTGTTTCCGGCATCGGTCTGGTTATCGAAGTGTTTATTTTCAAGATGCCGCCAACCTCACCGCCGGTGACGGTGATGTTAATCATTCTGGCGGTCGTTACCTGTGCTTCAATTCTCGAAGCCGCCGGCGGGCTGAAATATATGCTACAGGTCGCTGAGCGCCTGCTGCGTAAAAACCCCAAACGCGTCACCATCATCGCGCCTCTGGTGACCTATTCGATGACCTTCCTACTGGGTACCGGGCACGCGGTTTACTCTATTATGCCAATTATCGGTGATGTGGCGCTGAAAAATGGTATCCGCCCGGAACGTCCGATGGCAGCGGCCTCAGTGGCATCACAGATAGCCATTACCGCGTCACCTATCTCTGCCGCTGTGGTTTACTATCTGGCAGAGCTGTCCAACATCAACCATAACATCACCTTACTCTCCATTCTGATGGTTACGGTACCGGCTACCCTGTTTGGCACCGTACTGATGTCGCTCTACAGCCTGCGCCGCGGTAAAGAACTGGATCAGGACCCGGGTTATCAGGAACGATTACAAGACCCGGTATTGCGTGAGCGCATTGAAACTACGACAGCCACTTCGCTGAACGAACAGTTGCCTGCGTCGGCAAAGAACTCAGTGTTGCTGTTTATCCTGTCGATCCTGGTCATCGTACTGGTTGCAATGTTTCCGGAAGTACGCCAAATCGGCGATGCCAAACCAATCAATATGGCGACCGTGATTCAGATGATGATGCTGTGTTTCGGCGGTATCATCATGCTGGTTGCCAAGGTTGAGCCGAAGAAAGTACCGGAAGGCGTGGTGTTTAAATCCGGTATGGTTGCAGCAATCGCTATCTTTGGTATTGCCTGGATGTCAGATACCTATTTCCAGTATGCGATGCCGCAGTTTCGCAGCGGGATCATCGATATGGTGAATGCATATCCCTGGACATTTGCCCTGGCGTTGTTTGTCGTCTCTGTAGTGGTTAACTCGCAAGCTGTGGTGGCAAAAATGATGCTGCCGGTTGGTCTGGCGCTGGGACTGGAACCGGCACTGCTTATCGGCCTGATGCCTGCGTTGTACGGATACTTCTTTATTCCGAACTACCCGTCTGATA
Organism: Vibrio sp. H11; assembly: GCF_004804295.1. NCBI lineage: Bacteria > Pseudomonadati > Pseudomonadota > Gammaproteobacteria > Vibrionales > Vibrionaceae > Vibrio > Vibrio sp. H11. The sequence goes on from NZ_SSHN01000010.1 coordinate 134,031, forward strand.
TTGCAACCGTGAACTTCGATATCACCGGCACCACCAAAATTGGCAAGTGGTATTTCAACCACTCGTTTATGGCTCCGGGTCTGGTCGGGGTCATTGGTGGCAGTTGCATGGGCTACATACTTGGTCAGATGGTGATTGGCTGACCGTGTAGCCAAACAGCAGAACATCTTATTGCGAAAAACATCACGAGTTGATGAAAGTCGGCGGATGTTTAGAAGTGAACTGATGATATAAACAGAAAGCCAGCCCGTTGAGGCTGGCTTTAACTTTATACCCTATCGATACCCTATCGCTCTATGGCACACCGTGGCCTTTCGAAACTACCCAAACCCGGAACCACTGTTCGCGGGTCAGCGTTAGATCCAGCGCGGCTACAGCCGCCTTGACGCGGTCTATTTTGCCGGAACCAACGATAGCCAAAGGCTTGGATGGCAGCGCGCGAACCCAGGCATAGATCACCTGATCAATACTCTCGGCGCCAAGCTCTGCACGCAGTTCTTCCAGCACGCTGCGTACCCGCTGCGCCTGCTCGCTCTCACCGTTGAAAATAGCACCGCCGCCCAGACAAGACCACGCCATCGGACGAGTGCGCAGCATTTGCATCTGATCCAGCGTACCATCATGGGCGACTTCAAAATTAAGCGGGTTAATCTCCACCTGATTAGTCACCAGAGGTTTATTGATGCGTGACTGCAGCAGATTAAACTGCGAAGGACTGAAGTTAGACACACCAAAGTGCTTCACTTTGCCGACTTTATGCAGTTCGGTAAATGCTTCTGCCACTTCATCTGCATCCATCAGCACATCCGGACGATGGATCAACAGCACGTCAATTTCACTCACACCGAGGCGCTGCAGCGAGTTATTGACTGACTGATAAATGTGCGCGGCACTGGTATCGTAGTGATTAATTTGACGATCCGGGAACTGATCGCTGCACAGCTTAATGTCGCATTTAGTGACAATCTGCAGCTGTTCGCGCAAAGAGGGATCCAGCGCCAGCGCTTCACCAAACAGAGATTCACATTGATAGTTACCGTAAATATCAGCGTGATCGACAGTGGTGATACCCAGTTCAACGTGCTGTTTGAGGAATGTCAGTCGCTCCTGAGGCGACATGCCCCATTCCGTTAACCGCCAGTAGCCCTGTACCAACTCAGATAAATCCGGGCCTTGCGGGGCAATCGTTACTTTCGCAACCATGGTTGTACTCCTTTTTCTTTGTCTGACATCCTAAGCTTGTTTTCCGCTGACCTCAACGGATAGACTGTCGAAGTTCGAACTGGAGTACGAAGTTGTGAGTTTTGCAAACCGATTACAAACATTAATAGGTGCTGAAAGCATCAGCGGTTTTGCCCGCCGGGTGGACATTTCAGAAGCACTGATCAGAAAATACCTCAAAGGCAGTGAGCCCAGCCTGAGTAAAGCCAACCAAATTGCCATGCGTGCCAATTGTTCACTCGAATGGTTGGCTACCGGCTGTGGTTATTTATACCGCCAGGCTGAAGTCGTAGATATGGAGGCCTGCGTTCTGGCCCATACATTCGTAACCGGGCAGGAGCTGTCACCCAATCAGCAGGATCAACTGCAACAGGTGATTGCCGGTTATCAGTATCTGCGCGCGCACAAAAAGGCCGACGGCTATCTGGACGAAACCGCTATGGCTGCGTTTCTGCAGCGTCATCCCAAAGCGTTGACACCGGAGCCTGTGTAAATAACAGTTGTACACTCTGCGCGTTGCTGTGCAGCTCTGCAAATCCATAGCGCGCCTGCCAATACAAGGTCTTGGGAAACTGGCGCGCATGCTGGCTGATAAACAGCATCAGCTCCCGATCCACCTGCTGCGGTGTCTGGTGCTGAAGACGCCGCACAACATCGAACCGCGCTTCACCGACAGTGACTTTGCGCAGCTCAAAACCATCACTGCGCAGTCCGAGCTGGATCTGACTCCAGCTGTGAAAAGTGTAGTCAGTATGCAAAATCAGCGATGGACGAGCGATAGGCGTGGCTTCCCCTGTCTGCGCCCACACCCGGGTCGCGTAGTAGTAAAAAGGCTCGCTGCACCAACTCTTCTCTGTATCTTGTTCGCTGCATTCGAACCAATCGGCACGCTGAGCCAACTGTTCAGGGGCGAGAGCCTGCTTTCTCCCCTCCAGATAAGACTGTAAAAAATCCGGATGAACAGCCAACACATCATGGCTCCACACAACTGCGGCACCACTGCTCCACAAAATAAGCATCAAAGACCACTTTTTCATCGGACATCCCACTGTTCCTTCGCCATTTAACCCAGTGTGCCGCGCCAGCACCGACCAGACAAGCGCCCGCCTCTACGCCCCTGAACAGCGAAAACTGTGAACGGCTTCAATAGTTCGGGGCGTAGCCAAGAGAATGATGTCAGTTCGTTTTTTGCCCGCTATGGTTAACGCTCAATAATTCTAAAAAGAAACAAGGACCTGAACCGACATGAAACCCAGTACCCTAGCTATGGCACTGCTTACTCTGACACCGGCCGCATCAGCGATGCCAAACCTGACGATCGCCACCACAACCAACAGCCGTGATTTCCCGCTCAACAGTGAACAGCCGTTGGTTATTCCCCTCACCAAAGACAGCTATACCCTGACCGTTACCGGGCTGACCGGCGACTGTCGTGCGCCCGAAGAACAGCAAGTTAAATTCAACACGCCAGTATCACTTAATTGTGATGCAGCTACCGTGTTGCCACTTAAAATACGCTTTAGTGGCGACTACGCGTTTCAATACGATGCTAAAGCCTTCACTCTGACCTTTGTGCGTCAGCCCAAAAACAGCGCCCAGACCGAGTTCAAACGCCCTGTCCCGAATGTCAGCTGCGAGGTGTATGCAGGCGGTGAGGTCACTCTGAATCTGGGCGATACCTTCAGCGACGGGACCCGGCTGCGAGAGACATTCAGTGGCCAGGTCATCACCGTCCGCCAAAGTCAGGTCAGGCTCACACCCTCTGCTGACAGTGGCGGTCTGGTGCTGCTCGAACCCGTTACACCGACTTCGCATGACTTTAATTACCGTAATGCCAACATCTACTTTGTCATGGTGGACAGATTCAATAATGGCGATCCGGAAAACGACCACAGTTATGGCCGGCATAAAGACGGTGAACAAGAGATCGGCACCTTTCACGGCGGTGATCTAAAAGGTGTGATTGATAAACTGGATTACATTCAAAGCCTGGGCACTGACGCTCTCTGGTTATCACCAGTGGTGGAACAGGTGCATGGTTTCGTTGGTGGCGGCGACAAAGGCGCTTTCCCTTTTTATGCCTACCATGGCTACTGGACCCGTGACTTTACCAAACTGGACGCCAACTTTGGCGTGGATGACGATCTTAAAGCCTTAGTCGAACAAGCTCATCAGCGCGGTATGAAAGTGTTGCTGGATGCAGTGGTCAATCACGCCGGCTACGCCACACTGGCTGACTTACAGTTGGATGGCATTAAAGTGGTCGACCCGGCGCGTTTACCGCCAAAATGGAGTGACTGGGCACCCGCTGCGGGACAAAACTGGCACAGTTTTCATCAGAATATCGATTATCAGAGTCCGAACTGGAAAAACTGGTGGGGCGGCGACTGGGTGCGGGCCGGACTGCCGGGTTATCCGCAACCGGGCAGCAGCGACATCAGCATGACTCTGGCTGGTTTGCCCGATTTTCGCACCGAATCAAGACAACATGTCACCCCGCCGCCATGGTTACTGAATAATCCTGGCACCCGAGTGGTGGCCCGAGACGGGTATGATGTTTCTGATTATCTGATTGAGTGGCAGAGCGACTGGGTCAGACGTTTCGGTATTGACGGCTTCCGGGTGGATACGGTTAAGCATGTCGAAGGCGAAGTGTGGCAACGCCTCAAACAACAAGCCAGTGAAAAGCTCAGCCAATGGCGCAGCGAACGTGGCGAGCAAGGTCTGCCATTTTGGATGATGGGCGAAGTTTGGGGACACACAGCCTACCGCAGCCCCTACTTTGACGATGGGTTTGATGCCTTAATCAATTTTGATTTACAAAAACGTATGGATAACGGCGCCGCTTGTTTAAGCCAAATGGCGGACACTTACAGCAGCTATGCTAAAACACTGGCCGAACAACCAGATTTCAACCCGGTCAGTTACATGTCTTCCCATGATACTGAACTGTTTTTTGGCCGCTTCAACTCACTGGAGATGCAGCGCAACGCGGCGAATGCTTTGCTGCTGACGCCCGGCGCGATCCAGGTTTACTACGGTGATGAGGTCGCCCGGCAAGTCGGCCCATATGGGGATGATTTTCATCAGGGCACCCGTTCCGATATGCTGTGGCAACTCGATTCACAACGAGAGGCACTGCTCAGACACTGGCAACATCTGGGGCAGTTCCGTCAGCGTCATCCGGCGGTCGGGGCCGGCAAGCATCATGTGATCCCAAACCGCAACGCCTACGTTTTCTCGCGTATTTTAGCTGACGATAAGATCGTTGCCGCCTATGTAGGACGACCACCAGCGGAATAATTCAGTGACACCCACTGGCGATCAAAAAAGGCAGCTTGACGCTGCCTTCTTGATTCATCCGACTAAGATCAGAACTTGTAACCCGCTGCCACCATGAATACCCAAGGGTTGATGTCAACGTCAGTAGACTGTGACACACCGCCTGCTTTGTATTTGGCTGTAGTTTCAATGTTCGCGTACCACACCGCTGCGTTAGCAAACCAGTTGTCGTTGATCTTGTAATCGACACCAATGTTCGCGGCCAGCCCCCAGGAATCATCCAGTTTCAGATCGCTCAGACCCGCTGTTTTACCCGTGCTATTAAATTTCTCGTCAAAAAAGGTGGTGTAGTTGATACCGGCACCGACGTAAGGACGAAAATCTGCATTTGGTTCCATGAAGTAGTACTGAACCATCAGTGTTGGTGGCAGATGCTTGGTTTCACCGATTTTACCCAGACCACCTAAGTCGGTTGAAATGTCATGAGAAAATGGTGACGCGGCCAGCAATTCCACGCTGACATGATCAGTCAGCATGTAACCCATTGTTAAACCCAACTGGGTATTGCTATCGACATCCAGTTCTTCATCCGAACCGAGGATCTTATCACTGCTGTCATTTGGGACTACCGCAGCCAGACCCGCTCGAACAAAGATGTCACCTTCTTGGTGCGCCAGGACGTTGGTTGAAGCTAGAGCTGAAAGGATTGCGAGTCCGCAAAGTGTCTTTTTCATTATTGGTATTCCTTTTTCTGGGGCTTGGTTTTTAATTTTTGTTGCTGCGCACAGTAGCACATAAAGCCCACACTATTTTGATGGAAATCAATTTGTAAAACTAATTGTGCTAAAAAATAAAAAAATGGGGATTAAATCACCGTTTATTTGTAATTAAGCAAGAACTCAACCACTGAGCAATGAATAGGTATCACTATGAAAATTCGAATAAAAATTGATTTAGATCAATTCTTATTCGAATTAAATTTCCAGCTTTTGAAGCCGTTCTACACTTATCAAGGCGAGTAAAAAACGGCACATACAGGAGGGCGTTATGAGCTTAATTCCGCGTGACTCTTGGTCAGATATCTATCGTTTATTCGATAATACATTTCCATCAATTCGGCCACGATTTGATGCAGATACTTTCTCACCACGTGTCGATGTTATTGAGAAAGAAACAGCATTTGAAATTATTGCCGATTTACCCGGCGTGGCGAAACAGGACATCAACATCACCTGCCGGAATGGTATGTTGACGATCGAAGCGTCGACAACGAAAGACGAAGAAACCAAAGAGAATGATAAAGTCATCCATAAAGAACGCTATCACGGCAAAATGGTGCGTAGCTTTTCTTTGGGCGACAATCTGGACATGAAACAGATTTATGCCGAATTTGAAGAAGGTGTGTTAGTGGTTGTAGTACCGAAATTGGAGGGAAAACCAGAAGAAAGCCAACGCATCCATATCAGCTGAGACAGACTTATATTGCAAGCGGCGTGGTCACAGACGCCGCTTTTTTATTGTGGATAATTTGCCGATGATTTGACCGTCCGCTAACACCGCATGCAGCAGTATTGACCAAAATAGCAAAATGAAGAATCACCCTTTTGAGCTGCTATGAAACCTCTCATCGTATTGTTAATCACTCTGCTATTCAGTAGCGTAGCCTTATCCGGGCTTCGAGTAGGCACACCGCAGACCAATCTGACCACGGCCAGTTATCCGACGCAAAAACAAGCCGCCCAAGCAGGAGACGAGCTGATCGAACAGTTAGAAACCATGTCACCGAGTGCTCTGCAGTATGTCTTACCTGCCGAAAGCGCACAAAATCGTCGCGATGGTATTGAAATCAGACAGTTACGCCGTAGTGTAAAACCGGTCTCAACACAAGCAGGTCAGATCGAGTTTCAAAGCATTGTCACGGTACATTACGCATACTCAACCGGACAATCTGCGCGCTGAACCTGTATACGGCCTGCCGCCGCTGCTTTTTTACTGAGTTGTGCGTTACTGGCTTTTGCGGGTTAATAGCGCAGCAATAACCAGCCCCAGACCAATACAAGCCAGCAACGTGCCAACAAACGCCAGCGCAGAATAGTGCAACAGAGTTAAACCGGCACCCAGCCCAATCAGAGTACATCCGCCGACTGCCCAGGCCGCGCTGTGTATGTTCCCTGGTTTCTCTTTCATAACATTTGTCCATGTTGATGAGCCTAAACGTTTTGTCTTAAACAAATCATCGCCTTGATTAATCATGGCACACTCAGCAACGATCCGGTGTCATTGGGTGGATTATTCCGGGTAATTCGAACTCAATTCGCATCAGCCTTATCCGGCCAAACTCGACACCAAGTTCACGCTGCTGTTCAGCGGCCGGCAAAGCCTGAGACGTGCTGCCCTCTCATTGCCGTGTTGCTTGCTGACACATCGGACGGATATCGCCCCTGTGCTTAATGACATTTACTGTAACAAAGTGATTTTAGCCGTACTGGCAAGTTGAGAATGCAGAAAATAACGGCTCAGCGAAACGAGATAAATTGGGAAGTTATCAGCATATTCGTCGCTGAGTTTCTCCCCCTTCTGCGACTTTGAAAAAAGGGCATTTCCTACGAGGACATGTGTTCCTACGAGGACACACACCTTAATGCGCCAATGGCCACTCGACCCCAGGCAACGCCTTGTTACAGTGTGTCTCCATATTGCTCCGGTGTGTGTCCATATTACTTCAGTCAATTATTTTGATAACTCTGCTTTCGCCTCAGCTAACTCTTGTCTGGCCTCTTTCAACTTTTTCTTACGTTTCTCTATTTTTTCCGGATTACCTGATTGTTTAGCATCATCCAAATCCCGAAGACGCTGTGTGACTTCATGCTCCTTCTCGTGAACATCAGACAGACGCTCGCGGCGCAGACTTGCGTCTGTACAATGTTCGCGAACTTCGCGCAAAGCCTTGTGCAAGCCATCAGCACGATGCGGGTTATTGTGCTTATGAGCCTGTTCAATCTGCTGCTTTATATCGTGTTCTTTTGCAGCACAGCCGGTAAGCTGAGGCTTTGCCAGGGCCGAACAAACCGGAAGTAGCACCAACAGTCCTGTAACTAGAGTTCGTTTCTTCATACCATATCTCTTTGATAAAAATTAGAGGCATTCTGGCACAAGCAACAACCGATTAAGTTCGGACAACGTAAATTCCACATTAGAACTATGCCTTTATTTTTCTTTTGTCATCGGCAGTGGCAGGGACACACCGTCACTCATTGGCCAAAATCTGCTACCCGGTTCCGCAGCCACGCTGCCGCTGCGGCAAAGTCACTCCATCCGGTCGCATGGAAAAATCGTGGGACAACTGACAGCCAGCCAAACGCGCAGGCTGATCTCAAAATGAGAGTGAAACGCCGCAGGTAACAACCAAGCGCCCGCGGTAACGTCACAAGTGACTGGTTGACCGCAACAAAGTGCTTTACCATGCCAGTTATCAGAATCGGTTTGTGAGCCATCAATGGGCAGTAAACATAACAGTAATCTCAGCATCCTTCTTAGACTCAGTACGTTTGTTTCCCCTTACAAATGGCGTGTCACGGCAGCACTGATCGCTTTAGTGACGACCGCCAGCCTGACGTTATCCATCGGTTACGGAGTGCGTATCCTGATCGATCAAGGGTTTGCTCAGCAATCGTTGCCACAACTGACCAGCGCGATTCAATTTATTGTTGCTCTCACGCTGTGTATTGCTGTCGGCACCTTCTTTCGCTTCTATCTGGTATCCTCAGTCGGTGAACGCGTCAGTGCCGATATCCGGTTGGCGGTGTTTAACCATGTGATATCGCTTCATCCGAGTTATTTTGAAACCCACAGCAGCGGCGATATTATGTCGCGCCTGACCACAGACACCACCTTGCTGCAAAGCATCATCGGTTCCTCCTTTTCCATGGCCATGCGCAGCGCCCTGATGTGTGTTGGGGCCATCATCATGCTGTTTGCCACGAATTTTAAGCTGACCTTAATCGTCCTCGCGTCAGTGCCTTTTGTATTAGTCCCTATTTTGGTTTATGGCCGGCGCGTGCGCGCATTATCACGCCAAAGCCAGGACTCGATGGCCGACGTCGGCAGTTATGCCGGTGAAGCGATAGAGCATATAAAGACCGTACAAAGTTTCGGCTCACAGCAATATGAAAAAGCCGCCTTTGCGGTTGAGGTGGAAAAAGCATTCGAAGTCGGCAGGCAACGGGTGCAGCAGCGTGCCATTTTAATCTCCGGAGTGATTGTGATTGTCTTCAGCGCGATTGCAGGCATGCTCTGGGTCGGCGGCAGTGACGTGATTCACGGCCAAATGTCTGCAGGCGATCTGGGCGCTTTTGTGTTTTACGCCATCATGGTCGCCTCATCGATGGCAACCATTTCAGAAGTACTGGGCGAGCTGCAAAGAGCCGCAGGAGCCACCGAACGCCTGATTGAGATCCTGCAAGTAAAAAGCGAAATCAGCGCGCCGGATGATCTTGTGCCGATTCACCCGACCATGCCCGCAGAGATAGTGTTTGATTCGGTCAATTTCAGCTACCCTTCCCGCCCTGGTCAGCATGCCATCAAACAGCTCGACCTGACCGCAGAACAAGGCAAGGTACTCGCGCTGGTTGGCCCGTCCGGCGCCGGTAAAACAACCTTGTTCGAACTATTGCAACGCTTCTACGATCCGCAGCAAGGCCAGATTCGGTTCGGAGGCGTGGACATTCGCCAGTTCGATCCCAACGATCTTCGCCGCCAGATGGCACTCGTACCGCAGCAACCTGCGCTATTCAGCCAGGATGTATTGCATAACATTCGTTACGGCACGCCCGAAGCAAGCGATGAGCAAGTGATTGCCGCCGCAAAAAAAGCCCATGCGCACGAGTTTATCGAGACGCTACCGCAGGGTTATCACAGCTTCTTGGGAGAACGCGGCGTCAGGCTATCCGGCGGGCAAAAGCAGCGCATTGCTATCGCACGCGCGATTCTTAAAGATCCGAAAATCCTGCTACTGGATGAGGCGACCAGCGCACTCGACAGCGAAAGTGAACACCATGTGCAGCAGGCACTGGAAGCATTAATGAAAGGCCGCACCACACTGATCATTGCGCATCGTTTGTCCACCATCCAGCATGCCGATAAGATAGCCGTCCTGGACGGCGGTACTTTGGTCGATATCGGTGATCACCAGTCATTAATGCAAAGTTGCGAACTTTATCAGCGCCTGGTCGCCCTGCAGTTTAAGCACCTGACCTAAGGCGATATCAGTCAGTTTTAATTGAATTACTTTTTCATGTTCATCAACGCCTTGGTTGGGTGAACATGATTAATGTGTAGACTGGACTAGATTAAAATATGCCACCTATGCGTATAGAACTCGAAGCGTGTGGCGGTGCACATTATTGGGCAAGAACCCTCAATAATTTAGGACACGATGCTCGTGTTATGGCGGTTAAATATATCGTCCCCCACAGAACTAAAGGTAAAAATAACCTCAATAATGCCGTTGCTATCTGCCAAGCAGTCCAACATACATCTACACGATTCGTTCCAGTAAAATCTCCAGAACAACATGCCATATTGCCTGTTCATCGAATACGTGAGCATTGGGTGTGTGAACGCACGGCTCTAATGAACCAGATTCGCGCCTTGATTTCTGAGTTTGGTCTCATTATTCCTGTTGGACGGACGCTCTTCTTTAATGAAGCAAGTACCTAACCGTCATTTATAATTTTAGGTTTCCATACCACAACTTGGTTTCTACCAAGTGATTTCGCCTTATATACAGCCTCATCTGCTCTTTTAAGTAACTGCTCAACACTGAAGTCACCAGGTTGAGAACAAGTAACACCGATACTCACTGTGGCAAATATCTCATTGGATTCATATTCCATGATTTGCGCTTCTACCGCTCGCCGTACCGATTCAAACAGACAGAAAGCTGCCGAAGAGTCTTTAACGCTGAGTAAAATACCGAACTCTTCACCGCCTAAACGATATATCTGACCATTGTCCTTCAGCAGTTCTTTTATCACTGACACTGTTTGTTGAAGAAACTGATCTCCAGCGACATGACCATAATTATCGTTAATTTTTTTGAAATAGTCTAAGTCGGCAAACCCTAAAAAGAACATTTCTTTGCCAAGGTGGAAATAATTGATAGCCGTTTTAATATCCTTCATAAAACGACGGCGATTGAGAGATTGAGTCAGAGGGTCAACGGAAGCTTGGTAATTGAGTTTGTCAATTTGTTGATGAAGGTGCACGTTAGATGCTATCCAATTCGCAATACACTGAAGCTCTATGGCATGTTGAGTGGTATAACGAAAGTTATCTCCATGGGCGACATTTAATGTGCCTAAACACTTATTGGCGCTGAGCAGAGGTGCATCCATGCAGGTTGTTAGACCAGCTTTCCGCAATATTTCACAGTCAAGCTCAGTGGATGTGGATAAATCATCGCAGATTTGTAATTGACGACTCAGAAACACTCGTCCCACAAATGTTCCGCGAATAGGAACACTGAACCCCCTCGGAATGGCAGAGTCACCACTTATAGCATATATCTTTAGATTTTCCTCATCCTCAAACAGTGTAACGCTAGCCCTTTCCGCGTCAAAAATATCGTGCAACCAACGAGCTACTGTATCTAACACCTCCTGTACTGATGTAGAAATCGACAATTCATGTATGAAATCGACCGGTAGACTTATCTTGTATCGATTTCCGCCCTCGGACGTTTCCAAAGCTCTCAATTGCCTTTCCATGAACATACCTTCTCAACAAGCGCTAGTTAAATCCTTATGCAATTTGTGAAGTTTAGCAAGGACATTAACGGAAAGAACTTCATGCAATTCATATAACTTATTGTTGATATTATAATTAAAGGTGTAAGGCCAATATTCAGAGATAAAGAAGTTGATTAAATGATAATTCATAACTAAATTAAAAATTGAAATTTAAAGTGCAGTAATAATTTCCTACCCAGTTAGCACGTCATATTGCCATCTTCTACAGGTGGCATTTTTTTACAATTGATTCAAAACACTGCCATCTCCAAAGGGCTTTGTTGCAGAAATCGAATGAACTAAATCAGAATCTTACGACCAGATCAGGGACATTAATTCACTGACTTTGATTTCATACCGAAGCCTCGCTACAAAACTACTAACTGGTGCAAGTACAATAACTCCCTGAACAACAGAGGCTCACTCACGTTTTGGATTGACGAAGAGGCCATAACTGAGTGGAAACAATCTAAACAGGATAAACGTGGTAGACCAAGATTATTTAGTGATCTCGCTATCACGACTACTCTGATGGTAAAGCGCATTTTTCCTTACCATTAAGGGCGCTACAAGGCTTTATCGACTCTGTTTTTAGATTGGCGAACGTCCTATTGGTTTGTCCCCACTATACTTGCATCAGTCGCCGAGCTACAGTGAAGCGAAACGGATAATCGTTTAAAGCCTCACAGAAAGGCAGTGATCACTCAGGGTATCAATGCCTTTCTTATACCTAGTAACTCTTCTCAACCTTACCCATCCTCTGATTAGTGCCGACTAGTTCGTACTGTCTACCTACTGGTATCGTAACTAATAATTGGACATAACTTTGCCAGTGACTTTACTAAATTGGTAAATCAGGAATAACTACAGGTATGGAAAGTTTCGTAGCTCGGTGTCCAGAAGTGATGGTGCAGATCATAAATCCTGTAGGCATTCCTCATGACTCATAAGCCAGCTTTAACGCTTTGACGGTCACTTGTAAGGGAAATGCGGAGTTGTTCAAACCATGTGCAGCAGATGTTCGGCGGAATTTAAATCTGCCCTACAATGTTAGTATCAACATAGACAAAAGGTTTATATATGATGCGCTGGTCCCTTATCCTCATATTTTTATCTGCAACCAATGCCTTTACAAAAACACTTCCTGAGTCTTTAGTCCCCATTTTCGAAGACGTGGCTTCGAAGGAGAATTCATCGCTTGCCTCCATCTCGTTTCATACTGGCGACTACAACTATGACGGTATTGAAGATGTACTGGCGCTTTACACTCTAGAGATCATTGGCGGTAATGCCTATTCGCAATATACAGCGTTAATGGTTGGTAAAGGTACAGGCGGCTACCGTGTCTATTTTACCGAGATCGGTGACAAAGCTACTCGTACAGTGACTTACAAATACTTTAAAGATGGAATCTTTCATTTTGATACAAACTATATAAAAGATGATGACCCATTTTGCTGTCCATCTGGTGTCGGTGTTCTATTCATGACTTTTGTACCAAACGAACTAGCATTGCATGATACTGACCTCGCGGCTAGTTTGACTCAATTTCGCTATCTTCATAGTAGGATTGAGGTAGAGAAAAACACTCTGCTAACCAATAAAACTTTATATTCTCGAATGATGTGTCAGGTTGCAGAGTTCATCCCCTACAATGCGCTATTCACCCAATTTAAATTTCAAAGCAATATGAACTTTCCGTTCAATGCCCCTCCAACACCTGCAAATTTATACGGATACTTTGCGTCTTCTAACTATCCTGAACAACTAAAGTTCGTGGATGATGTAATTGACGCTGTAGAGCGGACTCCTAATCTCATTGGAGGAAGAGGGTGTTCCGCTCACCTGTTAGACGCACTTAACAAAACATTCTGATCACAGGATAGAAACTTGTATGCTATTTGGTACTAACAAACTGTCCTATAATCTAAACTATCCGAGATTCAGAAACAGTCCCTATATAGGCCTGCATAATTCTTTGGTGTTGCGTCTAAATGTGGATTTATCAAGTATGAACAATGACTGTTAGTAGGAGATCCATATGCTATTTGAAAGCAATCCATTGCTCTCTGACTATAGAAAAAAATTTAAGGCTCGGCACCGATTCAGAGTCTTGCTCTACGTTTTGACAGCTTCGTGTGGCATAGGTTGGGCAACCAATTGGTATTACAGTGGGAGCGTCATCAATGCGCTGCTCACAGTTTTTTCCATAATCTATTTGCTAACCAGTTTCCCAACACGAAAGTCATTGTTAAAGCAAGATGCGGACAACCCCAAGTATAAAGTGTTCGCCAATATACTCATTACAGAATGTGAGCACGACGTTATCCGCAAGCATAACCTTGAAAAAGAAAATTTGAAGGAACTAGAAGAATATCTATCAAAACTTAGTAAAGACCAAAAGAAAGATTTATAGGCACACAGCCAGAAATGCATCTAACCGCACAAACAAAGCGTTCTTTTTAACACGGCTACCCACAATACCAATTCACTAGGAACTACATAGATTAGAAAAAGTAGTTTAAATACTTTTCCATAACAGATTTTGAATAAGTCCGCTTAACTTACACTTAATTCCTTGTCATACGCGGCCGATATATGGAGAAATATCAATGACCGCCACAGACCCTTTATGAATCTCATAGTAATCCCTTACTACTTTAATCGCTGATCCGTACTTATCTGATATACCTTTGTATATTGCTGGTTGCTTCGATAGCACACTAGTTAATGCTCTTCTCCCATTCAAGAATTTCAGTGGATAACGAGTGCCTACTACGTAGAGGTTTTTAGACTTTTCAGTATCATATTCAGCAAGTTCATAGAAATCTTTGAATAACCCATTCTGCCGTATTGACTCAGCCCCACCTTTCCAATCGATAAACTTGAATTCAGCTACTTGAAGGTTTGTTTCGAGATCAAATTTTCTACCAGTATTCCCCGCTCCTAAAGAAACACTTTGAACAACTTCCCCTTTTTTTAGAATATCTTTAAGTGAGTGCAATATTCCTGAGGCATGAATAATAACATTGATCTCTCCAGCAACTTTTTTTACAGCCAAGGCTGAAGCAACAAAGTCATCATCTATTTTTCTCTCAGAGCAATACTCTAATGAGTCGGCAGCACTAGCACCGATAATATCTTTTTCCAAGCGAGAAAGACTTTCAGTGAGAGAATTTCCTTGAAATTTACTAATTGCTTCAATTGCACTTTCAATGCTCATTTGTACCTTTACGCATAATGAAGTTAATCCGTATCTATATCCACATTACTAGTATTACGAAAAGTAAGTCAAATGATGCTTAGGTGAAGTGTGTACCCAATCGGACGTAACACTGAAAGAGACAAAAGTAAGATAAGAATTCTTGGGGCTTTTTGGGGCGCTAAATGGGACTATATTTTCCATTTTACTGTTTATACACCCAGTATTATCCCAAACAAAAAGCGCCCCAACCGGAGCGCTTCAGATTCAATTTTGGGTTATTCCCAATCAAGGATAACTTTGCCGGAAGCTCCGCTACGCATGGTGTCGAAGCCTTGTTGGAAATCATCCACCTTGAAGTGGTGGGTGATGATTGGCGTCAGATCCAGGCCTGATTGAATCAGGCTCGCCATCTTGTACCAGGTTTCAAACATTTCACGACCGTAGATGCCTTTGATGACCAGGCCTTTAAAGATCACCTGGTTCCAGTCAATCGCCATGTCTGATGGCGGAATACCCAGCAGAGCAATACGGCCACCGTGATTCATGGTTTGCAGCATTGAGCTAAACGCACTTGGTACACCGGACATTTCCAGGCCAACGTCAAAACCTTCAGTCATGCCCAGTTCTGCCATCACGTCTTGCAGTTTTTGCTCAGCCACGTTCACTGCGCGGGTCACGCCCATTTTACGCGCCAGTTCCAGGCGGTATTCGTTCACATCAGTGATCACCACATGGCGGGCACCAACGTGTTTTGCGACTGCGGCGGCCATGATACCGATCGGGCCGGCACCGGTGATAAGCACGTCTTCGCCAACCAGGTCAAACGACAGCGCGGTATGCACTGCATTACCGAACGGATCAAAAATAGACGCCAGATCATCAGAAATGCCTTCCGGGATCTTAAATGCGTTAAACGCAGGGATCACCAGATATTCAGCAAACGCACCGGTACGGTTTACACCCACACCAATGGTGTTACGACATAAGTGAGTACGGCCGCCACGGCAGTTACGGCAGTGACCACAGGTAATATGACCTTCACCAGAAACGCGGTCACCGATTTCGAAACCACGAACTTCCTGGCCAATCGCAACCACTTCACCCACGTATTCGTGGCCGACAACCATAGGAACAGGAATTGTCTTCTGTGACCATTCATCCCAGTTGTAGATGTGAACATCAGTACCACAGATCGCCGTTTTCTTAATGCGAATCAACAGATCGTTGTGGCCCATTTCTGGTTTGTCCACTTCGGTCATCCAGATGCCTTGTTCTGGCTTTAGCTTAGATAGCGCTTTGATTTTCATGTTCTTCACTCAATATACCCCGCGCTGTGCGAGGCAAAAAATACGATGTTTTCGGCTCAAGGCCGTATCACTTCGGGAGGAGTTTTCTCCTCAGCCTGAATCAATACGGCTCCGCACCGGGGATCAGATAAGCCCCATCTCTTTACCGACTTCGATAAAGGCATCAATGGCTTTGTCGAGTTGCTCACGAGAGTGTGCCGCAGACATTTGAGTACGGATACGAGCCTGGCCTTTAGGGACCACAGGGAAAGAGAAGCCAATCACGTAAATACCTTTCGCCAGAGCGCGCTCGGCAAATTCCGCAGCAACCTTCGCATCACCCAGCATAATTGGAATGATGGCATGGTCTGCGCCTGCCATGGTAAAACCGGCCTCAGTCATACGAGCACGGAAGTGCGCCGCGTTGTCCCACAAGTGAGTACGCAGTTCACCGCTTTCCTGCAGCAGATCCAGCACACGCAGAGACGCAGAAACAATGGCCGGAGCCACAGAGTTAGAGAACAGGTAAGGGCGAGAACGCTGGCGCAGCCAGTCGATCACTTCTTTCTTACCAGACGTGTAACCGCCTGATGCACCGCCCATCGCTTTACCCAGAGTACCTGTGATGATGTCAATACGATCAATCACGTTGTGGTATTCGTGGGTACCACGGCCGTTTTCGCCCATGAAACCAACCGCGTGCGAGTCATCAACCATCACCAGCGCATTGTATTTATCCGCCAGGTCACAAATCGCCGGCAGGTTAGCCACCACGCCGTCCATTGAGAACACACCGTCAGTCACGATCAGTTTGTTCCGTGCGCCTTTTTCATCGGCAGCGATCAGTTGCTCTTCCAACTCCTGCATGTTGTTGTTGCTGTAGCGGAAACGCATCGCTTTACATAAACGCACACCATCGATAATCGAAGCATGGTTTAGTGCGTCAGAAATGATCGCGTCTTCTTTGTCCAACAGGGTTTCAAACAGACCGGCGTTGGCATCAAAACATGAGGTGTAAAGAATGGTGTCTTCTTTACCCAGGAACTCAGACAGTTTTTGTTCCAGCGCTTTGTGAGTATCTTGCGTACCACAAATAAAACGTACCGATGCCATACCAAAACCGTGCGAGTCCATGCCCTCTTTCGCGGCTTCAATCAACGCCGGGTGGTTAGCCAGGCCAAGGTAGTTATTAGCGCAAAAGTTGAGAACATCTTCACCAGAGGAGATATGAACCGACGCTTGCTGTTGCGAGGTGATAATGCGCTCAGATTTGTAAAGACCCTCAGCTTTGACTTCCTCAAGCTGGTTGCGAATCTGTTGATAAAAAGCAGAAGACATTGCATTTTCCTTCTTTGTTCTTGGGTTGACGTGCAGTCAGTAGGGCCAGAGAACCGATCCTGTTTAGGATCCATTTACACTGTAAACATTCACTACCAGTAAGTGTAATCCAAGCACCAGAAAGGGATTATCCTGATTTGCGGAAAAACATTAGTGAATCATAGGAACAAATAGGGTTTATTATTTTCACATCGCACAAAAAACGCCCTTTCGGGCGCTTTGGTGTTGAATCTAAGCGGCTAATCAGCCAGGGAAGTGATGGAGCCGAACTTAGAAGAAACCCAGAGGGTTAACATCATAGCTCACCAACAGGTTTTTGGTGTTTTGGTAATGATCCAGCATCATCTTATGGGTTTCACGGCCAATACCTGATTTTTTGTAGCCACCGAATGCTGCGTGTGCCGGGTAAGCGTGGTAACAGTTGATCCACACGCGCCCTGCTTCAATATTGCGCCCCATACGGTAAGCCAGGTTGGTATCTCGGGTCCAGACACCGGCGCCGAGGCCGTATTCGGTATCATTGGCGATAGCCAGCGCTTCAGCTTCATCTTTAAAGGTGGTGATCGCGATAACCGGGCCAAAGATCTCTTCCTGGAAAACGCGCATTTTATTATGACCTGCCAGCATGGTCGGCTGAATATAGTAGCCTTGGCTGATATCGCCCTGTTGCAGCGCAGCAGCGCCTCCAAGCAGTACCTGAGCGCCTTCCTGACGGCCAATCTCCATATAGCTTAGAATCTTATCGAACTGTTCCTGTGAAGCCTGAGCGCCGACCTGGGTATCGGTATCCAGCGGGTTACCCTGCTTGATGGTTTTCGCACGCTCCACCAGCTTGGTAATAAACTTATCATAAATGTCTTCATGCACCAGCACCCGCGAAGGACAAGTACACACTTCGCCCTGGTTGAAGAAGCCCAGTAAGGTACCCTCCAGACATTTTTCCAGATACGCATCTTCATGATCAAAGATGTCAGCAAAGTAGATGTTTGGTGATTTACCGCCCAGCTCAACGGTGGATGGAATCAGGTTGTCAGCGGCACATTTGAGGATATGGTTGCCCACTTCGGTCGAACCGGTAAAGGCCAGTTTGGCGATGCGGTTGCTGGTCGCCAGCGCCTGGCCTGCTTCAGAACCGTAGCCATTAACCACGTTCACCACACCTGCTGGCAGCAGATCGCCGATGGTTTCCATCAGCACCAGAATAGACGTTGGCGTCTGTTCGGCAGGTTTGAGCACCACACAACAACCGGCCGCAATCGCAGGAGCCAGTTTCCATGCTGCCATCAGCATCGGGAAGTTCCATGGGATAATCTGGCCTACCACACCGATAGGTTCCGGGAAATGGTAAGCGGCCGTTGTCGCATCAATTTCGGCCGCACTGCCTTCCTGGGCACGAATACAGCCGGCAAAGTAACGGAAATGGTCGACGACTAATGGCAGGTCAGCCGCCAGTGTTTCACGGATTGGCTTACCGTTTTCCCAGCTTTCCACATACGCCAGTTTTTCTAAGTTTGCTTCTACGCGGTCAGCAATTTTAAGCAGCAGATTGGAACGTTCAGTCACACTGGTTCTGGCCCATTCTGCACGCACTTCATGGGCCGCATCCAGCGCCAGGCTGATATCTTCCGGGCCGGAACGTGCCACTTTACAGAACGGCTGGCCGTTGACCGGCGATGTGTTATCAAAATATTGGCCGTTGACTGGTTTTACCCACTGGCCGCCAATGAAATTATCGTAATGACTTTTGAAGTTGAAAATCGCGTTGTCCGATCCGGGTTGTGCATAAATCATCGTTCGTTCCTTCTTACTTTCTCGTTCACGTATAAATGGAGTGTTTATGTTTAAACAGCGCCGTTTGAGCTGATTATTGTGGTTATCGATGTTGGGTTGATGATTGCGCAGCAGGTCGCGATAAAAGACAGCATTGCCATACCTTGCTGCACCGTTGCTTTACTACACAACGCAAATCACAGGCCAGAATGAGAAATCTTGTTGTTAAATAAATGTAAAACTATGATTACCAATATGATTACAAGATCAGTGTCATCCGGGAACCGAAGTTGGGTACTGCCACCCAGTGTTCCAGTGTGCCAAAATGACACACTGCCACTGTGACAACATGGAACAGTTATGCAAATTCAATCAGTTAATCAAGACTGGCTGACCACGTCCTGGCACAGAAGCCAGCAAGCCGGTCTGAACCAAAGAAGTCAGCCAGAGCACATTCGCCTGCCAAACTATCAGTTGAAGGAACGTCAGTGGCGCGCGACCTATCTACTCGCTGCGGTAGAAAAATACGCGTTGCCCCTGTTTAACCAGATGTGCGCACACAGTGACAGTCGTCTGATTGTGACCGATCAGGAAGGCGTTATTCTTTCCAGCTGGGGACAATCCCGTTTCGAACAGCGTTTGACCGAGATAGCGCTTGAATCCGGTGCCTGCTGGCAGGAAAAAATCAAAGGCACCAACGCCATTGGCACCGCGATTTTTGAAGCCAGGCCAGTCACCATTATCGGTGACCAGCATTACATACGGCAGCATCACTTTATCAGTTGCTCCGCCTGTCCGGTGTTTAACCACCAAGGCGAGTTGATCGGTGTGCTGGACATTACCAGTGAGCAAAAACAGCACGATTTATCCACTCAGGTTCTGGTGCAAAACATGGTACAGCTGATCGAAAATCATCTGCTGTGCGATATTCCGCAAGGTACGATGCGAATTGATCTGGCCTGTGATCGCTCACTACTCAACAGTGGCTGGCAAGGCATTGTGATTGCGGATGAGAGCGGAAAAGTGCTGGCCCATAACCACATCGCCGCTCAGCTGCTGGCGCAAAACTCCGTGATTGGCCACTCGATTGAAGATTTGTTCGGCGCGCATTCTGCCGCTTTCGTGTATGAAAAGCATGAGCTAAAGTCACCACCGCACAAAGCGCGTCACTACTCTGCATCTTGCGACTTACATTTTGGCGATATGACGACCGAGCGAGCCTGGCAACAAGCCAACAAATTGATTGATAAAGACATTACGTTGTTGATTCTGGGCGAAACCGGCGTGGGTAAAGGTGAGTTCGTTAAGGCTCTGCATCAACGTAGCTCACGTAAAAACCAGACTCTGGTCAGTGTTAATTGCGGCGCGCTGCCTAAAGATTTGATCGAATCAGAGCTGTTCGGATATGTCGGGGGGGCGTTTACCGGAGCGAACAGTAAAGGCTATCAGGGCAAAATCAGACAAGCCGATCAAGGCATCTTGTTTTTAGATGAAATCGCCGATATGCCGCTTGAAGCGCAATCAAGGTTACTGCACGTACTGCAGGATAAACGGGTGGTGCCGGTGGGCTCCAATCAGAGTTATCAGGTTGATATTCAGATCATCGCCGCGACACACAAAGATCTGCAACAGGCCGTGGCTGAAGGTCGTTTTCGCCAGGATCTGTTCTATCGCCTTAATGGCTTGGTGTTGCCGCTACCTGCACTGCGCGAGCGCCAGGACAAAGCCGCATTAATTGAACATATTCATAACAAGTACCGGCTGGGTCAACAGACTTTGTGCCCTCATCTGATGAGCTTATTGTGCGGGTATGATTGGCCTGGCAATATTCGTGAACTCGATAACCTGATGAAGGTGGCTTGCCTGCTGGCGAGCGATGAGCCACAACTCAGGCTTGAGCATGTACCAGGTCATATCAGTCAGTCTCTGACCGCCAAAAAACGGCGCGAGCTGGCGACAGAAAGTGTTGATCTCAAAACCACGGTAGATGATACCCTGCTGCAAGCCTATCAGGCCAACCAGGGTAATATCAGCCGCACATCGAGAATGTTAGGGATAAGCCGCAACACCTTGTACCGAAAACTTAAAGCACTCGGCATACTCCAATAAGCCGATTGCTCTTGCCACTGATGTTCCTGCCAACTTCGGCTACGCAGTTGGCACGTTTTTTAACAGCATGAACGGTCTGCACGCCCCGTTTTCGCTGAATAATTCCGCAAAAAAACGGCCAATCTAACAAATATCTATGACCTGAATTCACAAAATAAGCTAAAATAAATACTTTCCTATCAATAACATATGTAGCCAAACTTTCTTTTTACCCCTTCCTGTTAACATTTTTTTTGGCACAGCGCACAGATTGACAGATAAAAAGCAATCACTGGACACTCATTACACATAAATCTGCAAGAATGAGACACTTTATCATGCTGTCACATCGTACTTTAAATCGAGCGTGACGACAGATTGTCATCGAATTCAATTCGTTGCCGGCTTGACCGCACAGCCAAAGAGCGCCTGGCAAATCCACATTGAATTTTAATTTAGTAACTGAAGAAAAATCGGACATGCTCAATACCAAACTGATAGGCCTGCTTCCTGACTTAGCGACTTTTATTTTAGTGGTCAACGAAGGCAGTTTTACTGCTGCAGCAAAAAAACTCGGAGTGACCCCCTCGGCGTTAAGTAAATTGATCACGCGTCTGGAGCAGGCGCTTTCAGTCAAACTGTTCGAACGTACTACTCGTAAGCTGGTGATCACCCAGGCAGGACAAAAGGTCTACGACCAATGCCTGGTGATGGTAAATGCGGCGCAACAGGCGGTGGAATTATCGGGATCAGACCATACGGAACCGTCAGGTTCATTGACCGTTGCCGCTCCTGAAGCGTTTTTAAACTCGGTGCTTCAGCCCTTTGTTATTCCATTTCTAAAGCAATATCCGCAGATCCAACTTAAGTTGCGCGCCGCCGATGGTGAGATAGATCTGTTTAAACATGACATTGATGTCGCATTTAAACTGACTGATAAACCGGATGAAAATCTGGTGTTGCGTGAGTTGTGTAAAACCAATCTGGTGCTGTGCGCCAGTCCGGAATATCTGGCTGAACGCGGTAATCCCGCCCATCCGACTGAACTTGCCCAGCATGACTGTTTGTATCTCGCCGAAACCAACAAAGACCACCTCTGGGATTTTCTCAAAGATGACGAGTTCCATACCGTTGCCGTGAGCGGGCGTTATGCCGTGAACCATTCGCAAATGCGCTTAAACGGGGTAAAAAACGGCCTGGGCATCGGTATTTTTCACGATTTTGTGGTGCAGGATGATTTGGCCAGCGGTAAAGTCGTGCAGTTACTCAAAGACTGGACGATCAAGAGTAACTACCATGGTGCAATTGCGATGCAATATGCGCAAACCAAATACATGCCGGCGCGGTTACGGGTGTTTATCGACTATGTGATGACACACCTGAGCGTGAAGTTAAATGACAAAGGCTGAATTAAGGACTGATTAACGGATGCTGAAGCGGTTACATCATGCAGCGATTATCTGCGCTGATTACCAGCGTTCTAAATACTTCTACAGTGAGATATTAGGGCTGGAGATAGTCGCAGAGAATTACCGTGCCGCGCGCGACTCATACAAACTTGATCTTGCTCTGCCGGATGGTGCACAAATTGAACTGTTTTCATTTCCGGATGCACCGCCACGCCCGAGTTATCCGGAAGCTCAGGGACTCCGCCATCTCGCTTTTGCCGTTGAGGATGTCAGGGAGGTAAAAACCATCCTGGAATCACAGGGGATCGAGGTAGAGCCAATCCGAATTGACGAGTACACCGGGCGCATGTTCACCTTTTTCCAGGATCCCGATGGATTGCCACTGGAAGTTTATCAAGCCTGATGGATCTCCAATCATGTCATGACCTGCAGGTAAAAAAGCCAGAATTTTGTCATTCTGGCTTTTTTACATCCATTGTCTCGTCCTGAAATGTGTTTACACATTGAGGACGACACACATCAACTCAGCATATAACGCAGGCGTGCAACACGGCTGAACAGCAGCCAGTCGAGCAATAACACGCTGATAATACTCAGCCCGGCCAACGGAAAAGCGACGCCTATCAGAATGAGCGTCACCAGCCCTACTTTCCAGATCCCCGCTTGCTCAAAACGCGGCGGCACGCCCAATTTTCCTTTGCCTGCCGGACGACGAATCCACCACATAACGCCCCCCGTCACGGCAATCAGAATAAACGACAAACAAAACACCACATTTAGCCATTTGTTTAGCGGGCTCAGATCACCCTGGTGCAGCGATACGCCAGCTGCCATCGCCTTGGCAAACAGAGTGTAGTCCTGCCAGGTCACGCCCATCAACACCTCGCCACTGTACTGGTCGAAATGCACCGTTTGATCGTCACGCGGATCATGAATATCGCCGGCCATGGTATTGGCGGTGACAGTGTAAACGCCTGTCGCGCCGGTCGGGAAAAACACCCGATAATAACCAAATCCCATCTGCTTGGCCTTCGCCATGATGGTATCGATATTCAGCGCGCCATGCCCCATGGCATGCACTTCGCCCATGCCCATTTTGGAGTGATCATGCGCCTCTTCCGGTTGCCCGCCTGCCATAGAGGGCGCGCCGGCAGCCATCGGCTGCTCCTCCATTACCGGATGCGTCGACTCGGGCATCGGCGTCAGTTCCAGGTTCCACGGCAGTTCTTTTTCTGTACCGTGGTTAAGGCTGGCATGCGTCATCGGCTTGGATTGCGGTTTTTCACCGTAGGTGTAGTAAGTCGGAAATGAGTTCCAGGTCTGAACAAACGTCCTGCCCCAGAACCCGGTCCAGGACAGACCGGAAATCAGGAAAAACAACAGCACAATAGAAAGCACGCCACCCAGATTCGCGTGCATATCACGCATCACGATGCGTGAGCCGCTGCCGAAACGGATTTTGAGAAAGCCCGAACGACTGGCGTTATCACGTGGCCACCATAAATATAACCCGGTCACGAGCAGCAAAATTCCCAGGCTGGCAGCAATTTCCAGCAGATAGTCTCCGGCATCACCGATCAACAAAGTGGCATGAATGCCATTCGCCAGCTGGTACCAGCTTTGAGTGCGGTCGATACTGCCCAGCACTTCCCCGCTGTATGGATTGACGGTAATAAACCGATCGCTGCCATCAGCCATCCGCACGGAAAATTTATTGGCAACATCAACGGCCTGCGCCGGGATAAACTCCGTCACAATGCCATGAGGATAAGCACTTTGCACCGCGGCCAGTTGCTGCGAAACCGCCACCTGATGGTGTTGGGGTGTTACCTGCAGGATATCGCTGTAACGAGCCTGCTCAATTTCACCGTCAAACATCATCACGATGCCAGTAACCGCCAGGATTAAAATAAACGGCACGACAAATAGACCGGCGTAAAAATGCCAGCGCCAGGTTAAAAAGTAGAGAGATTTTCCGCGCTCGACAGATTCGTGAGACGCGGCAGACATTCTCGACATGGAGTTTCCTTATACGATTCGGACGAACGGCCCCCTTCCGCTAAGACTGCGGGGAACCGCCTGAAATATGAATTATTTTGGGTTATTAAGATTTAACGTCGAGTCCTGGCAACGCCCGCCAGCCCACAATCATCGTTGATGCATCAAGAAGGCTCGGACGGCTTGCATCGGCAATATAACGCTCAGGACACATGACCGAATGGCGGGGCGCGGGGAATCGATAAGCCAAAGCGCTGCTTGCGCACAGTGAATGCATAACGCTCTGCGGTGAATAGCGACCTGCTTGCAACAGACTGAATGGTGGTCAGCCCGGCATAGTGAAAATTAGAGAAGTGCGCGCACGGGCAAGGTTTGCCATGCTGCGAATGAACTTTGGTGTGTTTGGGGTGAGTATGACCTTCAAACGGATGCGCCGTCTCAACATCACCGCTGGCCAATACGCAAAATGTTTGCCAGATATTCTGCTGGCCGCTGTGCGCATTGAGCACCGGCATCAACGTCACCAGCAGCCAACTTAGGACACTGGTACAGATCATAATGCGGTGAAAACGGCAAAGGAGGTTCATAAAGGTTCTCAAACAAATTGCCGCTACTATACCGACTCAGCAAAGTATACCGACTCAGCAGAGAATGTATATCTGATGGCAAAAATCAGCCCCGTAGTATCGGCGTAGTCTCGATCAACGTTCGTTTAACCGGCACTACGGAGCAGAATAAACCACAATAATGGGTAGTGATCAGCCGAACAGGCGTTTCCAGATACTTGGATTACGGCCTTCGTGATACTCTTTTTTCAGATTATCGACACTACGCAGTGACGTTTGCGCCGCTTCGAATTCACCATTTGCTAGTTCGTTCTCGATTTTATCCAGCGCGACACTCAGCTTATTAAAGCCTTCCAGGTAATAATCCTGTTTTTCCGGCGGATACTCACCCTGTTTGGCATGGGAGACCAGCTCGTTGAGTTGCGCGACCGGCGCTTTCATTTCCTCGATGCTCTGAGCCTCAGCGGCATGTTTAAATGCCAATTTCATCTGTTTCATCGTCTGCTTCAGATCGACCTCAGCAGCAAAAACCTGGCTGCTAAGTAACAATGCAGCACTCAGTATCATGCATTTCTTCATTATATCTGCCACCCTTTGAGTTCAGTCGCCCTAGTGTACTTGAATCTGATCATCCAATTTAAGCTGAAATTGTTTCAAATACTTACATTCGCCGCCCGGCTGACCAAAAACATTAAAGGTTCTGAAACGCTTCAACCGGATGACGTCCACGTAAAGCAAGAAATTGCACAAACTGCGCTGCGGTATGCGTGATGACTTTTTCCGACGCGATTCCTACCCGGTCCAAAAGCTCGCTGGCCAAGGCTAAGTTACCGACATCCTGGCAAAAATGCGCATCACTGCCCGTGGTAATCCAGGCTCCGCACGCTTTGGCAATTTGTGCAATTTCATAGCATCGGTCAACGCTACCTGCGCGGCTGTGCCCCTTCAGAGTACTGTTATTAATTTCAATCGCGACATTGTGCTGTGCGGCACAATCAATCACCGGCTGAAAATCAAAGTCAAAATGCGGATTACCAAGATGGCCCAGAGCATCAACACGGCCGCTGCGAATGACGTTCAGCAGCGCTTCAGTATGTTGTGCTTTCGTGCCTGGGCGAAATACCGGCTCGTGAAAACTGGCAATGACCCAGTCTAGATTCTGATCCACTGAAGGATGGATATCTATCTCTCCGGCGGTATTGAGTATATTGGATTCAACGCCACGAACCACCGCGACACCGTGCAGAAAACGCGGTAAAACGCGTTGATTGGAGAAGAACCAATAGTGCGGTGCTCCGGGCATCGACTCTGAATGGTCTGTGGTACAGAACATGGTCAGATCCTGCTTGGCCGCTGACTGGGCATTCTCAATCAATGTGCTGTAAGCATGCCCGCTGGCATACGTGTGGGTGTGGGTATCAACCGCTAATTTCATCGCTACTTCCCTCCGTTATTCAATCAGTTTAACAATATCCCCTGGTGGATACCAATCTCTGAATGGTGCTGCTGATGACGACTGAGATGTGAACGGCCCTGCTTAACGACACGAAATTTGTGAGCCCTAAACAACTTTCAGCAAAATAGAAACTCGCTAATTGGTTGATTTTTGCAAGTTATGGAACTTGAACAATACTTATACCATCGTCGAACTAGAGATGGCTTTATGACCAAACGTTGCTACCCGCTGAGCATTCAAATCAGTACATTATTTGTCGTTTTAGTAACATTAGTTGGATCAGCATTAATTGCTGTCAGTTACTATCATTCACAGCAGTTACTGACCACCAGTGCCAAAGAGCTCAGCCATGAAAATAGCCGCAAACTTGAAGCAGCGTTTAGTCAGAACGCGTCACCGGTACTGACAACTCTCGATTTCATGGCTTTTAGTCACTTTGTCGATCAGGGTTTGCCGCCCCAGGAAGCGAAAAACTGGTTTGCGGCGCTAAGCCTGGTGTTTAAACGTAATCAGGATTTAATTGCACTGTATTACGGTAATAATCAGGGCGACTTTACGATGATAAGGCCGCTTAACAGTGCCGAAGCACGCAAACAGTTTGACGCACCTCCGGAAGCACAACTGTTTATTAACCGCACCCGGATGGATGGCAGCAGTATCGTATTATTTGTCGATAGCGAACTGAATACTATGATGACTCGCCAGAGCCACGACAATACATACGACCCACGAGAGCGCCCGTGGTACATCCAGGCTCAAGACGATGGCGTTACACGACTCACCGAGCCCTACTCTTTTCACTTTCTCCAAACCCACGGTGTCACACTTTCCAGACGCTCTTATGATGGTCAAACCGTGGTAGCGGCAGACTTCACGTTAAATTCACTCTCTAACCAGATGGCCCGTATCGGTTATTCGCCCGATGCCAAACTCGCGCTATTCGATCATCAATTCCGCCTGCTGGCTGAACACAATACCGGGATGACGGTGAGCGACAGCGATCAGCAAACCAAACAAAAACTGGCCTCCGGTATTTTCGGTTCGATAGCCAACCGTATCAGCAGCCAAACCTTATACACCACCACCCATTTTGCCTCTGACGAATGGTCCGTCACCCTGACCCCGGTGACGCTCAACGAGCACGTCCATCTGCTCCTGGCGGAAGCAACGCCTCAAAAAGCGCTACTAGCTAACCTGCTGTCTATGCGCGATCAGCAAATCATGGTCGCCATTTTTCTACTGATGGGCTGTTTCCTGATTGTCTGGTTCACGGCGCGGCGTCTGGCCAGTCCGCTGGAAAACCTGGTGGTACAGACAGATAACATCGCGCGCTTTGATTTTCAGAAAACCCGCTATCCGAAAAGCGTGATCAAAGAGGTGGCCGATCTTACTCAGTCCATCGAATTGATGGAACACACTCTGCACGACCTGCTGAAATTATTGCGTGAAACCGCTTCGAATCAGGACTTTGATGTGCTGGCGAAAACCATTACTCATCAGAGTTACATCGTGACCAGAGCGGAAACCATTTTGCTCTATTTGTATTCGAATGAATGTCAAACGTTCACGATTGCCGCCAATCATGCAATTATTCCGTTCAAAATCGATATCAATCAGTTAGTTCAGGACACACCCTGGCTACTTTCTGAACTGAAGAAAGGGGAACTGGTTCACCTGACTCGTGATGACAATATCCTGCGCAAACACAAAGACTATTTGTTTAACAGCGATATCTATCTTTTCCCGTTACTTAACCGCCATCGTCAGCTCGTCGGCGTACTCAATCTCAGCTATGAACGCACCACCACCAAGGCACAACTCGATAAACACGCGTTTTTACGTGAGGTACTCAGTTTTGCTGAAATAGCCAAAGACAATATCGACAAAATGCAGCAGCAAAAAGATATGCTGAATGCCTTCATCGCCTTGATCGCCTCTGCCATCGATACCAAATCTCCATACACTGGCGGACATTGCCAGCGTGTCCCCGAGCTCGCCAAGATGCTGGCCAAAGCTGCGGTGGAGGATCATCATTACTTCCCACGCTTCACCATGAACAGTGAACAATGGGAAGAGCTTAATCTGGCCGCCTGGATGCATGACTGCGGTAAAGTCACCACGCCTGAGTTCGTAGTTGATAAAGCCACCAAGCTCGAGACCATTTATGATCGTATCCATGAGATACGCATGCGTTTCGAACTGCTCAAAATGCAAGCTGAAGCCGAGTATTGGCAAGCCGTTGCTCAGGGCGGCGACCCAACTGAACTTCAACAGCAACTGGACAGCACCCGACACACGTTAGACGAGGAGTTCAGTTTTGTCGCTCAATGCAACATCGGCTCTGAATTTATGCGCGATGAGGACATTGAACGCTTGCAACAAATTGCCAGGCGTCAATGGAAACGGACTCTGGACAACAGGCTGGGCGTTTCCCATCTGGAACAACAACGTTACCCTGACAATGGGAGCCTGCCCGTTATGGAAGGCTTGCTGGCCGATAAACCAGAGCACCTAATCGCCTGGGCCAAAGACACCCAACCAGCAGCGGTACAGCAGTCAGAGTTCACACTCAAACCGCTCGATGTCCAATACAATCGCGGCGAGCTACATAATTTGAGTATTCGCAGTGGTACGCTGACCGATGAAGAGCGCTTCGTCATTAATGACCATATTATTCAGACTATCGAAATGCTGCGTCGCCTGCCCTATCCGGAACATCTGCAGAATGTGCCGGACATTGCTGGCAACCACCATGAACGTATGGATGGGAAAGGTTATCCGCGCGGGCTGAACGAAGAGCAGTTATCAATCCCGGCCCGGATCATGGCCATCGCTGATGTGTTTGAAGCCCTGACATCCAGTGACCGGCCTTACAAAAAAGCCAAAACGCTGACTGAGTCGATAGCCATCATGACCCAGATGGCAACCTCGGGCCACATTGACCCTAAACTGTATGTGCTGTTTCTGGAGACCGGTGTTTATGCTGAATACGCCCAGCGCTTCTTAGATACGCAGCAATGTACTAAGGTCGATATTGACGAAGAGATTAAAACCGTTAAAGCCTTTATGAAGGCTCAGTTTTAAAAACAAGGCCGGTTCGGAGATAAATTCAAACTAAGTTTACCAGTCAGTACCTTTAAAAATTAGTAAGTTAGCTAAAAAGTAACTCAATTATTGGTCGATTGCGCTATCAATAGTTGATGTGTGTCAAATTGTCGTAGACAATACCCCTCCGGGCGAGATCTCATATTTGCTATTTATGTGATCTCCCTATCGGTTTTGCCTATCGACAATATAGGCATCACCTTCTTTCTATTTGTGTATTGCGCTGCTAGGGTTGGCGCATGCTAACTACCTCGTTTTTAAGGGAAAGATGATGGTAATACCTGAAAACAGCAGCATCGTGATTTTTGGTGCTTCGGGCGACTTAACTTACCGTAAGTTGGTTCCTGCTCTGTATCATCTGTATGCAAGCAAGCAATTGCCTGAGTCCTTTGCTATTTTGGGCGTGAGCCGTACTGAATACAGTGATGAATCATACCGCGAGAAGCTGAAACGCTCGCTTCAGGAACTGGAGAAAACAGAACCTGAAATCCTTGATGCCTTCTGTGAACACCTTCACTATCAAGCTATTAATACATCCGACCAGGATGATTACTCAAAACTGACCACCCGCCTTGACCAACTGGCTGATAAATACAACCAGACTGAACGCAATACACTCTTCTATCTCGCGACGCCGCCAAGTCTTTACGGTGTGATCCCTGCGTGTCTTGCCTCTCAGGGTCTGAACGATGAATCCAATGGCTGGAAACGCCTGATCATTGAGAAACCGTTCGGTTACGACCTTAAATCCGCTCAAGAGCTGGATATCGAAATCCATAACCACTTCAAAGAACATCAGATTTACCGCATTGACCACTATTTGGGCAAAGAAACCGTGCAAAACCTACTGGTTTTCCGTTTTGCTAACGGTATGTTTGAACCACTTTGGAACCGTAACTTCATCGATTACGTTGAAATTACCGGTGCGGAGTTCCTGGGCGTAGAAGGCCGCGGTGGTTATTACGATGGTTCAGGCGCAGTGCGCGACATGTTCCAGAACCACCTGCTGCAAGTTCTGGCCATGGTGGGTATGGAGCCGCCGGCGGCTATCAACGCCAATTCCATTCGTAACGAAGTGAATAAAGTCCTGCAGAGCCTGCAACCGCTCTCCGATGACGACTTGCGTAACAACCTGGTATTGGGTCAGTACACCGAATCTGAAGTTCGTGGCAAATTCCTTCCGGGTTACCGCGACGAACCGGGCGTGGCTGAAGATTCACGTACCGAAACCTATATGGCACTGAAGATGTTTATCAACAACTGGCGTTGGAATGGCGTACCATTCTACGTGCGCAGTGGTAAACGCCTGCCAACCCGCGTGACTGAAGTGGTTATCCACTTTAAGCGTACGCCGCACCCAGTGTTTGGTCAAAATGCGCCAGAGAACAAGCTCATCATCCGTATTCAGCCTGACGAAGGCATTCTGATGAGCTTCGGTCTGAAAGAGCCGGGCGCAGGCTTTAAGGCAAAAGAAGTGTCAATGAACTTCCACTATGCCTCTCTGGAAGAGACCAAAATGCTGACAGCATACGAGCGTCTGCTTCTGGATGCACTGAACGGTGATGCGACACTATTTGCGCGCACGGATGCCGTGGAAGCGTGCTGGCGATTTGTTCAGCCAATTCTGGACTTCAAACAAGATCCTCAATCTCTGTACGGCTACGCCTGCGGTACATGGGGACCTAAAGAATCCGATGACCTGCTGAGCAATGATGGCCGTGAATGGCGCTTCCCTTGTAAAAATCTGACCAATACGGACTATTGCGAACTATGATCAATCACAAAATTCTGCCAACCGCGGATGCCGTTGTGGAATCCCTCGCGAATGATATGAAGTCATTCAGCGAGCTGGGCCGCCCGGTACACATTTCTCTGTCTGGCGGCAGCACACCAAAAATGCTGTTCAAACTGTTGGCCTCTGAGCCATATGTAAGCTCTATTCAGTGGCAAAACCTGCACTTCTGGTGGGGTGATGAGCGCTGCGTAGCGCCGGATGATGCAGAAAGCAACTACGGTGAAGCGAACACTCTGCTGTTCAGCCAAATCGACATCCCGGCTGGTAACATTCACCGTATTTTGGGTGAAAACGAGCCTCAGGCAGAAGCTGAACGCTTTGCTCAAGAAATGGCTGACGTGATTCCATCAGACAATGGGACGCCTGTCTTTGACTGGATCCTGCTGGGTGTCGGCGCTGACGGCCACACTGCATCTCTGTTCCCGGGTAAAACCAACTACGATGATGAGAACTTGTCTGTCGTCGCCTCTCACCCTGAATCAGGCCAGCTTCGTGTGTCTAAAACCGCGAAGGTACTGGAAGCAGCAAAACGTATTAGTTACCTTGTTCTTGGCGCTGGTAAGGCCGAGATCGTTTATGAAATTCACACCACTCCTGCTGAAGATCTGCCGTATCCAGCAGCGAAAATCCAGTCTTCGGCTGGTGAAACAGAGTGGTTTTTAGATTTAGACGCAGCAGCGAAGATTGCGTGAAGGAGAGAAAAATGAAAGGCGATATTGGTGTAATTGGCCTGGCAGTCATGGGCCAGAACCTTATCCTGAACATGAACGACCACGGCTTTAAAGTGGTGGCACATAACCGTACTGCGGCGAAAGTCGACGAATTCCTGCAAGGCCCGGCGAAAGG
>NZ_SSHN01000011.1:0-159113 GCF_004804295.1 Vibrio sp. H11
AGCGTTCTCAATCCATGAATATCGAAGTGTAAGGCGAGTATGTCGCATGAGAACTAGACTATAAGAGTACGACAAAGTCGATTGGTATTTATCCCGTCAGGGTCCCTCAGTAATGACAACGGATGATGAAGACAACCAGTATGATGCTTTAATATTCAGCGGTAGCCCGATTCAGACTTGGTTGTAGAAATTAGTATGAATCCTTTTTTGGGGTTACGTATCATTTAGAACGGTACGAACAGGGTTACTTGGCTGTTTAGTATGAAACTTTACTCCTCTCCCACAGGTGGGCGCTTTAACAGGAAAACGGGTGTCTCAGGCTATGAACGGCACTGAATAAATCTCAATGCGACACGTTTTTATTGCGAAAATCCATTAACCTGTTAACGTTCAAAAGTCATGCAACAGCATGACTTTTTTCATTTCTTTCTAGCGTTCGCGGCTTAACAGCAGTTTATTCTGATTATAAAAAGGCATCATCATGGACTATTTCAGCAGTACGGTACTTCTTGCTATGTTTCTTATCTTTGTCGGTTCGTTTGTGCAAACGGCGATTGGATTTGGCCTGGCGATTGTTGCTGCACCGCTGCTGATCATGGTGTCGCCTGACTATGTGCCAGCGCCGATTTGTCTGGTGGCACTGTTTATTTCGCTGTTGAGTGCATTCAAACATCGCAGCAATATTTCCATCGGCGGTCTGAAAATGGCGCTGATCGGTCGTATTCCGGGCTCGATTGCCGGCGGAATGCTGCTGGTGTGGGTCTCCACAGAAGTACTGACTTTATGGCTTGGACTGCTGGTACTGTTTGCGGTAGCGGTCAGCCTGCTGCCGTTTCGAATTGAGCCGACTCCGGCCAGGATGGGCGTTGCCGGTTTCTTCTCGGGCTTTTTTGGTACCAGCAGCGCGATTGGTGGTCCGCCGATGGCTTTGCTGTTGCAGCATCAGGAAGCCAATCAGTTGCGCGGCAACTTATCGGCCTTTTTTGTTTTCAGTTCCATCATCTCACTGTTGGTTCAGATCCCGACCGGCTTTCTGACCGTGCACCACTTACTGATCACGATTCCGCTTATCCCGTCAGCGTGGCTCGGTTACGTATTGGCGCGCAAAACGACTCAGACGCTGCCGAAAGAAAAAATCCGATCCGGCGCGCTGGTATTGTGTTTACTGAGTGGCTTGACCGCGCTGATGAAAGGCCTGATGTAAGTGTTTACTCTACGTGTACCTTCTGGCGTTCATCGTGTGTTAATCATACTCCCGGATAATCGATGACTCGCCTACAATGAAAAGACGAACAACAATCTTGATGACAGAGAGGTAAACAGTCAGTGCTGAGAGCAATTGGTAACATTATCTGGTTTTTATGCGGCGGCGTGGTGATGGGCCTGGCGTGGTGGTTTTTCGGCTTGCTGGCGTTTATCAGCATTATCGGAATCCCTTGGGGACGGGCCTGTTTTGTGATCGGGACCTTTTCCTTCTTCCCGTTCGGTCAGGAGGCGATTTCACGGCGTGAACTGAGTGGTGAATACGATATCGGTACCAGCGAATTTGGTGTGATTGGTAATGTGATTTGGTTTCTGCTGGCGGGGATCTGGCTGGCGCTGGGCCACCTGGCTTCAGCCGTGGCGTGTTTCATTACCATCATCGGTATTCCGTTTGCGCTGCAACATCTCAAACTGGCGGTGATTTCCCTGGCGCCGATTGGTCAGACGGTGGTGCCAAAAGAGGTCGCAATGCGCGCCAGATATGGTCAGCGCCGCTAACTCTCAGTGAGCGGATCGCTCAATAAGCGTGAATACCAAAAGTACGCAGCCGTGCAGGTAGAATATCGTCTAACTGCTGCACTTCATCTGGATCAATTTCAATCAGGTTGAATTGATGTTCAGTATATAAAGCGCGGGTTTGCTGGCGGTGTGTCTCCTCAGTGGGAGCGCCGTCGGAGCCCCAGTACTGGATGTACACCTTCCCGGCCGGCAGATAAAAGTCACTCATCACATTTTGTTCAATCGGCAGCGGGCGCTGATAGGCGTGCACTAAACCAGCCAGATAGAGCCAGTTGTCGATCAACAGCTCTCCGACCGAACGCACGTAATGGCCGTCCAGTGTGCGGTGTTTGGCTGCAAACTTGTGGCGAAAACTGGCGTACGATTGATCCGTCGCATGTTCATTGGCGTCCTGACCGAGAAATTCAATCACCGACTGGCGTAAATGCGGGTTGTGGCGGATAGAGTCGTGCCAGACGACAAACTTTTGCTCAGAACCTTTATCCTCTCTCTGCTGCGCTCCGACTCGTAAACCGGATGGTGTGGCAATCCAGCCGGCATCGTTTTTTGTCATCCAGCCCAGCTCACTGAACAGCTGATTGATTTTCTTCGGATTGAGTTTGAAATAGTCACCCACCTGCGTCGCGCTCATGGTTTGTCCGCTGGTGGCGCTCAGATCGATGAGCAAATTGTTCGGCCAGACGATAAAAGGTCCGAATTTAGGGTGCCGGGCGTACTCGCCACCGAATTTGGCGCCGAGGTCGGTTAAGATCCACTGATCTTCACAACGGTTGATGTAGCCGGCTTTTTTCAAATCGGCGAACAACTGCTTGGCATCGAGATTTCTCTGTTTCGCCAGCGCTGAAGTGGAAAGTTTGTCTGCCATAGAATCCGCCTTGCCTGATGTGTTGTTGTAAGTGTAACCCGCGTTGATTGCGCTCTCAGGTTAGTGTAGGAAAATTGTGAGCTGGTTGAATGATTTACATTGTAAACCAGCCTGTGCTGGCGCGAGGTGATTGTCGTTTGGCCGGGTTGATTGGTAGCATGGCGTTAGTGTGGTGAGAGGTACGCGGATGATCAAACGAGCAGGAAAAGTGATGTTACTGTTGTTGGCACTGGTGTCGGCCGCCGTCATGTGGCAGCAGGCGCAGCTTGCTGTGCTCGCCATGGCCCGCATGGACCCTCTGCCATACACTCGTCAATTGGTAGCCGCACAGCATTATGCAGAGGCTGCTGAGTATCTCGGCTTCTTTATGCAGTATGATTATGTCAGCTCCGATCCCCAAGCCCAGTCTCTGGCGGCCAGTATTGCAGATACCCGCAGTGAATGGCGCTATCAACTGGCGAAATTGCAGCAGGGATTAGTGGACGGAACCAGTGATGAAACCATTGGTCTGACCGCGGCGGTAGTGACGGATTTTCTTGTGATTGGTGATGTACGTGATTTGACCCGACAGGGATTGAATCTTGTTCGGGGCGAAGAAGTGGATGACACTCTGGTTGCACTGGCGTCGCTCGGACTGCTCGCCAGTGCCGCTCAAATCATGAGTGGTGTTGGTACGTTAGAAACCGCCGGCGCTGCGACTCCGGTGTTGCTGGCCAGCAGCGCCAGTAAAAGTGCGCTGGTCACACTCAAAGCGGCCAGAAAAGTAGGCAAATTACCGCCTTGGCTGGCTAAAACCCTGACCAGTGAAGCTAAACTGGCCCGGCAGTCAAAAAGCCTGGCTGGTGTTTCTGAGTTGTTGGGGGATGTCAGCGTGCTGGCCAATACAAGTGGTGGGCTGCGGCTGCTGAGTCGTACCGGTAATCAGGCCGAATTGAGCAGAATGGCTCGATTTGTGCAGACCTTCGGCGAGCACAGCGCCATGCTGTATCGCCTGGGTGGCGATGTGGCGCTGCAGATGGCCCATCGGGCGCCGCAACTGGGTAAAAGCACGATAATGCTGGCGGCGACATTCGGCCAGCGCGGGTTGAGAGTGCTGGATAATCTCGGTGCGGTCAGATTTACCAAGTATGTCAGCCGGGCAGCAAAACTCGCCTATAAAGGTGATTTGTTGCGGCTGCTGGCCAAATGGTTGCTGCAGTTACCACACTGGTTGCTCATGCTGTTTATCGTCCTGGCGGCTCTGATCTGGTTACCCTGGCACTGGTTTAAACGTCTTTGGGGGCGCAAAACGTTGTCTTGCTGAGTTTTTCATTCTAGAACGGCGGGATGTAATGAACATCCCGTGTTCCGTCTTATCATTCCTGTTTAACCCCATAAAATGCCAGTCAGGCATCGCAGTGCATGTCGCTGCGATGACCGCTCTGCACGCTCTGACTGCCAATCAATCGGTGGCTGATAAGCCTGCGCTGCGTCTGAGCAGGGCAGGGATAGACGGTTTGCTGGTGGTAGCAATAGTTTGCATCAGAGCAAAGCTGGGATTATGCACGCCGGCTACATTCAGTTCGTCCAGCATCAGCAGCCACAAACGCGCTGTCATTTGCGCATCCGCCAACGCACGGTGAAAGGTACCGTCATTTTCAATCTGCTTAAAGCGGACTAAATCGCCCAGTTTGTGGGTAGGTGCGTCTTGAATCAGGCGCCTGGCTATCAGCATTGAACAGGCAAATTGACCGCCATAGCGGGTATCAATCCGTTCCAGCTCTGCATCCAGAAAACGCTTATCAAAACTGGCGTTATGGGCTACCAGTGGACTGTCACCGATAAAGTCGGTGAATTCCGCCATCACTTCTGCTGCACTCTCTGCCTGGCTCAGCATGGCGTTACTGATACCGGTATAGCTTTCAATAAAGCCGCTGATCCGAACACCGGGGTTCATCAGGCGCTGGAATGTTGCGCTGATTTCACCATCCACCAGTTTCACTGCTCCAATTTCGATGGCGCGATCACCCATATTCGGTGAGAGGCCGGTGGTTTCAAAATCGAGCACGATAACGGAATGAGCAGGGTGAGACATGGTAAATATCCGGTCAGGAGAAAACCGCAAATTATACTGAATCACGCGCTGGTTGGCATTAGGTATTGCCGGCGACCCAATCCGATTTAACCATGTGTTGTACGCTATCTATATATTTGATAAGTCACATATGTCTAACTACACTCAATTCGAAAATAACGGCGAGTTTTTATACTAATTTTATTTCCTTGAAGGGGTTGGCATGCGAGTTCACTCAATTCGGTTGAAGATGATGATACCCATCTTAATTTTGGCGGTGTTGGTGTTGGCGGCGGTCGGCTTTATGCAGATCATCACTAAAATAGAAGAACGCGCGATGGATAAGCAGGCTAAGTCTTATTTTGAAGCGATCGCCACCGTGTTGAATGCTGACCGGGATATTTATCAGGCGCGGCTGGCCCAGGCGGAAATGTTATCCAATTATGGTAATCGCGCCGAGCAGCAAAAAGTGTTTGATGAGAATGCTCAGCAAGTTTTTGACCGCTTTCAGCGCTTTCGTCAATTACTCAAAGATGAACCGCAACTGATTGCGCCTTTTAGCAATTTTGAAGGCTTGTATCAGACCTGGATGGCAAGCAGCCATAGCCTCAACCAGATGTATACCACCAATCAGACTTTGATTGCTCAAATGGAGTCCATCGATCAAGACTTTTACTCGTTACGCCATTTACTCGATGTGGCTGAAAAAGAGCTCAGGGCTCACGCAGTTGCAACAGATGGTGCTGTCGTTGACTATGAGCTGATGAAGCGCTATCTGGAGGCCGTTGCCGAAGTGCTCAATGCTGACCGCGATCTTTATCAGGCGAGACTGGCTCAGCAGAAAGCGCTGACCCATATCGGAGATCAGGCTCAAAACCGTGAAGAATTTGAGCAGAATGCGTTAGAAGCAATGGGGCGGGTGCAATCTTACATGACATTGATGTCCAATGAGCCCGATTATGTCAGGCCGTATGCCCGGTTTAACGAGATTTTTGCTGCCTGGTTTAAGCGCAGCGAAGCCTTGCTTGATTCGAAAGTTTTGGCGTTATCGCCGGAGCATCAGGATATCCTGAGTCAGAGTGAGGAGAGTTTTGCTGCCATTCGTGATTTGCTGGACAGGGGCGGAGAAGCGGTTCGCCAGCACGCCCGTCTGATTGAACAGGAAACCGCACAGGAAGTGGCGAGTTACCAGCGTCTGGCGCTCATCATTGTTGCCGTTGGTTTTGTGATTGCGTTCGGGATTGGTTATTACATGCCCAAGCGCATCACCGAAAACGTCAACAGCGTATCACGGCGGATTAAGGAGATCTCTGAGGGAGACGGCGATCTGACTGCGCGGATCAATTCGCAATCCAAAGACGAACTGGGCGATCTGTCACGGGAATTCGATCAGTTTGTTATTAATCTGCAAGGGATCATGCGCATTATTCAGGAAAAAAGCGCGGCGGTGGGGGACTCGACCCATGAGCTGGAAAAAGTCGCTGATACCGTGAATCAGATTACCCCGGTGTTGGTTGACTCCAGTGATTCGATTGTCAGTGCGGCGAGCGAGATGTCGGCGTCCAATGAGCAGATGGCGAATGTGGCGTCTGAGACTTCCAATGAATCGAGCCATGCTACCGAGCATATTCAGCAGGGGCGGGGCGTGATCAGTTCATCGCACAAAAGTATTGACGAGCTGGTACGTAATATCGAAGTGACCATGAATAAAGCCCAGGATCTGGAGAACAATTCAGTGTCTATTTCATCGGTACTGGAGGTTATTCGCGGAATTGCTGAGCAAACCAATCTGCTCGCTCTGAATGCTGCGATTGAAGCGGCGCGTGCCGGTGAATACGGGCGGGGCTTTGCGGTGGTGGCGGATGAAGTTCGCGCCCTGGCCACGCAAACCGGTGAGAGCACCAACAAGATTGAAGAGATGATCAGCCACCTGACACACAGCGTCAATGAGGCTTTTACCAGCATTAAAATGAGTAAGGAAAATGCCAGCCAGACCGTCGATAGCTTTAACCAGGTTGTTGAGGTGTTTGATGCACTGAGCCGGTCGATGAACAATGTACGTGAATTGTCGGAACAGACTGCGTTGGCGACTCAGGAGCAGGCGACGGTATCGAATGACATCAACAAGAACATGATCGCCATGAAAGACCAGACCGATGGGGTTGACCAGGCGTCCAAACAGATTCATCGCCAGTTTAGAGCATTATCGAATTTGTACCGTGAACTGGATGAACAAGTGTCGAAATTCAGAGTGTAAACAGGATGAAGAGCGGATAGTGATGCGAAGCAGAACATGGCAGCAGCCAGCAAGGTAAGGCAGAATTCACGCTATACGAAAAAACTAGACAGGAATGAAATAACGAACCTTGTAAACACGCCCGGACGCAAAGCATAAGTCCGGGCGCTTTTGTATCTTATTCCGGATAACAGGATATCAGGATGAGCGTTTGTCCGGATTAGGCGGTGTGACTTCGCTGTCCGGTTTATCAAAGTAGGCGGCGAAACCACTGCGGGTCGGTTTATACGGCCAGTAATGATGACCCACTCGGATCACCAGGGTTGCCAGCGCCAGAATCAACGCGGCCAGAGACAGCCAGACAATAAATACCCCATCAATCTCTTTCATCCCCAGAGTGATGTAACGAGCGATAGCCATGATCGCGATATAGATAGGGTAGCGAACCGGTATTTTACCGTGCGAGACAAACTGGTGCACCATGGTCAGCACTTCCAGATAGATAAACATCAGCAGAATATCGGTTAACAATACCGCCTGGGCAGTAAAGATATGCTTAAATTCATTGGCGATGGCGAATAACGTCGCCAGTGTTATCGCGACCAGTAAGACGGCCTCGATAATATGGTAAACCTTTAGAAACAGCTGGGTGAATTTTTTCGATAGTGACGATTCCATTGCTTTACATCCATATCATTAACATTAATGCCATAGTAAGAGGTCTGGGTTGGATTGGCGAGATTTATTGATAATTCAGCCGATGGATTAGGTTTTGGCCTGAGCAGGCTAGCGTACGGATATTGCAGCGCAGTGATCATACCGGTTGTGACTTCTTAGTGGATGGAATATTTTCTCGGCGGATGAAATTGCAGCAGTTAGTCAATCTAATTTTGCATGGCTTCAAATATAAATATTATTTTAAATCAAAAAATAGCCGCTGGAACAGGAGTAGGTTGGATGGGATTGGTTTATTTGAGGGAGTAAAGATGACCACATTCAAAGTATTTCTCAGAGATCTGCTGGGGTTAGTTTTGATTCTTTCTACGGTGCTGGCATTGTTTAGTCTGTTGTTGGATCTGACTGCGTTGTTTGCCTATCTTCATCATGATTCAGGCCATGCCTCATTACTATTGCATGAATCTTTCTATCTGTTGGTGTTTTTTATTCCGCCCTATTTCATCGGGAAATACATCAACCGGGCCGAAGTGGTGCAAGCGGTGGAAGATTTTCTGCTGATGAAAAGTAAGCAGTCATAATCCCTTTCCTGCCGCGGACAATATGACCTTTGCTGTCGGGAGCAAAGGTCATATTCAGAGGGCTTTACAGCCCCGGCAGATCTAACCTCAAGTACTGGTACTGACCGGATTCAAGGTAGGCCAGTTCTTCCTGATAGCCAGAACTAAGCAGGGGAAAACGCTTGTAGGTCTTCGGATCCAGGCTGTTGACTTCAATATGAAATCCCGGTGCCTGTCGGTCGCGTTTCCACTGATTGCGAAACAGCAATTTGAAAAACTTCACGGTGTAATCAGCCATCAGCGATTTGTCTATCGCGGTAAATTCTTCGGTCATTGTTTCAAAAGTATCATGGGGTGGCATCCCGGCTTCGAGGGTGAGAAATACCATGCGATCCAAGACATCAAACGGCATTAAGTCGTCCTCATCGCGCTGCTCTCCCGGGCGAAGCTCAGCGGTCGGACGCTGATTATTAATGTAGGACAAGGCACTGAGCTTCATGGTTTGACCATCCTGATAGCAGAAGCCGTGGCGCTCAAGCCACAACAGTAACTTGAGAATACGCGTCTTGGTGACGCCGCAGATGGGCGCCAGCACGCCTGATGAATCGCCATCCATGGTGCAGTAACCGACCGCGCCTTCAGACATATTGCTGGTGGTCAGCAGCAGCTTGTTCTCGAGGTTGGCGATAAACCAGATGCTCGGAGAACGCACCCGTGCCTGAATATTTTGCAGGGCGATATCATGTTCCTCCCAGTTGAGGTCCAGCGCAGTGGCTTTGGCTACCATCGCTTGGTAGTTATCAACTGCTGCACTGATATCCAGGCTGAGAAACTTTGCGCCAAAAGATTGTGCGACTTTCTGCGCCGCTTCCCGGGTAACCGGCCCGCTGTTGGCGCTGGCCTGATAAGCGGTGGTGAGCATATTGGCCATGATGGCGCGCGCGGTTTTCAGTACGACTTGCTGGCAATCTGCGCCCGTTGAGTGCTTGTCAAATTCGCTGATGCGCTGGCTGGTGAGAAATTTACTCAGATGTGCTGGTAACCGACATTGGCTGCCTGCTGCGGTTTTCGCGATGCGTTCTCTTAGTTCAAACACCACGGAGCAGTACACACTACTGGCGACCAGGGCGGAATCGGCGCCGCCGCTGAGCGATAAGGCGTAACCGTTAGTGCCGGTTTTTTTCAGCCAGTCACGCAGGCCAAGGGCGATGGCTCGCAACGCTTCTTCATGTTCTTCGTGTTCGCTCTCCTCCCAGGGTTGGTTCAAGGGTGTCGGTGTCAGTTTGTGCATCAATTCGCTGTCGCTTAATCCAACCTCAATGGTCTGCTCGGAATCAAAATCATGCACCTCAAAGTAGCGCTGACTGTTACTGATCTGGCCAATACGGCTGCGTGACAAATCGACATCGGCACAGATGACTTCCACATCACTCATGTGCAGACGCTCTCCTTTGGCAACCAGCATTCCGTCGACCGCAATCATAGCCCCGCCATCGTAGATAGCTCGGCCTGATTCACAGCCGGACAGATTCGACAGCACGTAGCAAGCGGAGTAGACGCGGCTGGACTCTTCAACTAGGCGTTTACGGGTTCGAAACTTACCGATCGCGAAGTGACTGGCGCTAGGATTGGCGATGACATCGACCCCCTGGTTAAAAAAGCGCTCTGAAGTGCGGTTGGCAACCCAGGCATCTTCACAGATTTCAAACCCGATTTTTACCCCGTTGATTTGGTAAACCGGGTTGCCAATCGGTGTTGCTGTTTGCATCCCGTCGAGTTGCACTGCGCTGTTTTTGCTGCCGGTCCAGGGCGTGAACCAGCGCTGCTCATAGTGCAGGCCATTGGCTGCCAGATTGCGTTTTAACGACATGCCGTGAATGCCTTTGCGGGTCACCAGGGCGACCGCGTTATAAATGCGGTTGTTGATCATCACCGGCAGGCCGACGGAGACCGCCATACTGCGCGGGATGAAGCGGGCCAGAGCGCCGACACTTTTAAGGGCGCGCCGGGCGACATGCGGGCTGTGGAAGAAATCCTCACAGCCGTAACCGGATATCGACAGTTCAGGCGTGATCAGCAGCGTCGCACCGCTCTGATGGGCAAGTTCAATGGCTCGTTTTATGTTGGCCAGATTACCACTCCAGTCCATTGGAGTCTGGTTGAGAGAACAGGAACTGATGCGCAGTGTGGTCATAGTGAATCCTTTCTTGTTTCGCAATAAGGGCTTAGCGATAGCCTCTGCAAAGTGTATATGATGCAGACCGACGTTGCGCAGGCACTGATGTTATTTTGTGTCTTGCGCCAGCAACGGGCGCAGGAAGCTGCGTTCATAACTCAGTACGCAATCTGTCTGCTCGGCATACTCAAAAGCGGCCTGGCAGTCAGGATCGGCGACGGAGTCGTGACGATATTGTTCATAGGCGGCTAAGGACGGAAATGAGAACAGGGCCAGAGCAATATTGTTGGCGCCCTCGGCCGGTAGAAAGTAGCCATGGTGTGTGCCACCAAACTTCTCCACCAGCGGAATCCACATCCGCGCATAACGTTCAAATTGAGCGATTTTTTTCGGGTCGATAACGTATCTGACGTGACAGGTGATCACTGTGCCTCCTTGGTAAGTGCTTATTTGATAAGTAATGAAGTGCTTATCGGTTCACGTTTGGGCAATGGGGCGAAAATTCAAGCAATGCAGGGTGACAGCTAAGCGAGAGTCGCGCATAGGCCTGCCGGTTGCACCGGAGCTAACGACAGGACTCTTTTGCTCTTAGAAATCGACGCTGTTGGCCTCAGGAGAACTCGGTTTGCCTGAGCAGGGGAAAATCCTTGTGCTGGTTCAAGCGTGACTGGAGTTCGTCCTGCGCATGCGGTAGTATCGCCGGCCTTTTTGGTAC
This sequence comes from Vibrio sp. H11, assembly GCF_004804295.1. NCBI lineage: Bacteria > Pseudomonadati > Pseudomonadota > Gammaproteobacteria > Vibrionales > Vibrionaceae > Vibrio > Vibrio sp. H11. The sequence goes on from NZ_SSHN01000011.1 coordinate 11,063, forward strand.
AAGAGTAGGAGTTAGCAGATGTTCATAGGGTTTGACTACGGTACGGCCAACTGTTCGGTCGCCAGAATGCAGGGGACAGAGCCGGAACTGATCGCTGTGGAAGGTGACAGTCTCTATATCCCCTCAACCCTGGCGGCACCGACCCGGGATAGTGTCTCGGAACATCTGTTTCGCCATCGCCAGATTAAACCGCTGGATACGCTGGGTGAGCAGTTGCTGCGTCGTTCGGTAGCGGCTAACCGCGATGAAGATATCGACCTGCAGCCGGATGACCTGGTATTTGGTCAGGCTGCGTTGGATCTTTATCTGTCTGATCCGCATGAGGTTTACTACGTTAAATCGCCGAAATCTTTTCTGGGTGCGATGGGCCTGCATGATATCCAGCTGCGCTTTTTCGAAGACCTGGTCTGCGCCATGATGGACAACATCAAGCGCCAGGCTGAAATGCGCAGTGAGGCAGAAATCCGTGATGCTGTGATTGGCCGCCCGGTTAACTTCCATGGCCGCGGGGGGCAAGATTCTAACCGTCAGGCGGAAGAGATCCTGCGCCGAGCTGCTAAACGGGCAGGTTTCGGCAGTGTTGAATTCCAGTTTGAACCGGTGGCGGCAGGGCTGGAATATGAAGCGACTCTCAATGAAGACAAGACGGTACTGGTAGTCGATATTGGCGGTGGTACGACCGATTGCTCATTGATTCAGATGGGACCAACCTGGCGTGGTAAAGCAGATCGCACTGAGAGCCTGATTGCCCACAGCGGGCAGCGGGTTGGCGGGAACGATCTGGATATCCATCTGACCTTCAAGCAATTGATGGCGCCGTTTGGCTATGGCAGCCAGACACAATCCGGACTGGAAATGCCGATTACTCAGTTCTGGAATCCGATTGCGATTAATGATGTCAGCGCGCAGAGCAAATTCTTCGCCCGTGAAAATCTGGCTGATCTGAAACGTCTGCACAAAGAAGCGCGTGAGCCGGAGAAACTGGCCCGCCTGCTTGCGGTGTATCATGACACTCTGGGTTACAGCCTGGTGAAAAAAGGGGAAGAGGTCAAAATTGCTTTGTCAGAGCAGGCGAGTGTAACGGCACAGCTCAAGGTTCTTGCTGAGCAACTCGAGATAGAGGTGCAGCGCGATGCGATGATCGAAGCGATTGAAGCGCCGAAAAGTAAGATGATTGAATTGGTTAGAGAGGCGGTACAACAAGGCGGTGTCACGCCGGATGCCATCTTTATGACCGGTGGTTCTGCGCGGTCACCGATTCTGCGTGCCGGGGTTGAGCAAGTATTACCGACTGTGCCTGTGGTCAGTGGTAACTACTTTGGTTCGGTCACTGCAGGTTTAGCGCGCTGGGCGCAGGTATGTTTTGCCTGACTGTTACGATACCGTGTCTATATTAAGCCTTCTTCGGAAGGCTTTTTTGTATGCGGTGACATTCATATCTTATTGATATGCAGTCAGTTGATCTGATTGGACGCGCTATTTTTTACCCTGCTAAATACAGGGTCTTTTTCTATACTCAATACGGGGACAGGACATGCGGAGGTGAGTATGACTGTACATACCCGAATGGACCATTATTTAAAAGATCACCACATTCCGTATCGCAGGATTGTGCATCGCCATAGCAACAGTTCTCTGCACAGTGCTCATGCTGCTGCTGTTCAACCGATGCATCTGGCGAAAGGCGTGGTACTGGAAGATCATGATGGCAAACACTTAATGGCCATATTACCGGCGAATGCTAAAGTCAGTTTGTCGGTGCTGAACGACGAGTTCCAAGCCAAGTACCATTTGGTGAAGGAACGCGATATCTATCAGATGTTTGACGACTGCGATCGCGGCGCAGTACCACCGCTGGGGAGTGCATACCATATGAATATGGTGTGTGATTCCTCGCTGATGGAACTGGATCATGTGTATCTTGAGTCCGGAGACCATGAGACCTTGATTCGCCTCGACAAAGACGCTTTCAACCAACTGATGGAGTTCAGCCACAGCCGAAAACTGCGTTTTGGTACCGAGCTTTTCCACTAACGGCTAGTTAAAATCAAACCGGGTCCTGGACCCGGTTTTTCTTTATCGCTCAGTCTGAACCGCTGTAGCTGCACGCAGTGAACGGTGCGTGTCCTTATTAGGTTCGCAACGGAGGTGTAATAAAGTTTCATACTGAACAGTCAAGAAGCCCTGCTGGTACCGTTTTAGATTAAACATGACTAAACAATAAAAATTCATACTAATTGCTACTACTACGCCCGAATCGAGCTACAGCCGAGTAGTAAAGTATCATACTCGTTGTAGCTTACTTCTGGACATTTCCGTTTTAGAAATATTGCTAACTTAACAAAGCATGAATTAATAAAAGTATGGAAAAAATCGCTTACGAGAGTGTTGAGTATGACTGGAGCAGAACAAGACGCTGGTACGGCTAAATTTGCACGCAGATTTATTTATATAGAGACATCGGGCTTATTCAATAATCGGGATCAAGCACTGGCTACGTAGCGTTTAATCCTTATTATTTGTTTATGCCAAAACTCGCTCAATTCTAGTTATCTTTTGAATAGTAAAACGAAGTGTCGTTAAACAATGAAATAGACCTGTAATATCCAAATTTGAAAGAGCATCATTTTCATAAGCGTAACGCGCTTCCACAAACAACTTATCGTAAGGCTTGACAAGTTGTACCAACTCGGAGAATGAATATTCTATTGCTCCCTCAGCATGTAAAGATTCTATGTTGTCTATAACTTCATCGCCAACATTAAGGAGTAATGAGCTTAAATAATGACCTGTTGTTAAGGGTTTTTCAGTAACTCTTCCACCATACACGCCATTTCCAAAATTTTTATAATCTTTGATAATTGAACGGACACACAGTGATTTAATATACAATTCGATAGCGAGTGCAGCATTGGTGATCATAGGAAGTAAAACGCCGGACATTGGCGGTAACTGCCTCAAAAACTCAGCACCGTCGTAAAACTGTTCAGCCGAATCGAGTACACTGCTATTTGGTATTTCGATTCTTTCATATTGATACGCTTTATTGTTCATAGACTCCTACCATATATGTGAGGAACGCAATACAGAAGCTCCCGCATACCACCTTAATCGCTAAGTGCAACGCATAGTAAAAATGCCATGCGTTGCTAATCACTCTTAAAATAGTTTGTTATGCGCTTACTCGCTGCCATCTCTAAACTTCCGTTTTATAGGTGAAAGTGCACGTTGTGTTGGCAATACCGGTTACACCGTTGTATTCATGAGCCGTAATATTAACGGCGTTCCAAGCTACAGGTTCATACTTGTTAGCGACTGAGTTCAAGACATCCGCGCACTCTTGATAGTCAGCTTGAGTATCCGGAAGGAAGCGATGAACACTTCGAAAAGCTACGACGATAAGCCCCTGTTCAGTTTGTTTGGAACTATATTCTGAAGGTGCGTCATACGTTATTGGCCCTACATGATTTACTAACTTTAATGTTGGAGCAACACAGCCAGAGAGTGGCAGGATTAAACATAACGGTAACAACGATTTTAGGTTCTTCATACTCTTATCATAATAACATTTTAGTTCGACGAATTATCCAACAGTTGCATATAAAAAACACTGTCTGAAGTCATTATTCGGGCATATTTTTCCTTGGCGCATAGCCCAATTAAGGGGGGAACAATGCTACCACCCAACCTAAAGCATTGTACCGTAGACACTAAAATTGAAGTAGAAGCAAAAATGCCAAGCGTTGAGAATCCCTCTTAAATTGCTTGTTATGAGGCAACTTGAAGCGACAAAGAAAGGAAGTTTTCATCGCATTCAGTCACCTTATAGCCGAGAGATTTGTAAAACCTTACCGCTGACTCATTTCTAGTGAAGCTTGATAAGGTTACGTGACTACGCCCTTGATCTCGCGCTCTTTTGTGAATCATATTCATGACGCTTTCACCCAATTTTTGATTTTGAAATTCTGGGAACACAATGAGTAAATGTACATGAAGTGCATTATCGTAAGGCTTGAAGCATAGCATTCCAACTCGCGTCTCATGCAGGTAAACCCAGTGAAACCAATGCGGCTCATAGTCACTTTGTAAACGATTTACCTGAAACTCATCACACCAACCAAAGACGGCATCAACATGCGAATAAAGTCCCTGTTTCACAACAGAAAACAGACTTTCAAATTCATCACTTTCTATTTGTATTAGCTGAATATCCATATGCCTCATAACGCCCAATTAAGGTGTGAGGCACGCAATACCGATGTTGCCGCATACCACCTTAACCATTAAAGCCAATGCATACTAAAAATGCCACGCGTGCCGAATCACTCTTAAATTGTTTGTTAGGTGCGTAGCTTAATCTTGCACCAATCTGACCCATTTTGCCCGCCATGCCTGTGCTTCCATTGGGTCTGGCCAGAACTCTTTTTGCTTACTTATCAAGCCATTTTCAACGGTATGAAAAGTTATAGCTCGTGCTTTTTGGACGCTATCTGTAATTGATACATCAGTGACAACTGTTTCACCATCGCAAACTACAGAGTGAATTGTAAACTCCCAAATACCATTCGCTGGGTAATAGGAATTGATAGCCGTAAAGTTGTCTCGGCCAATAATGAGTTCACCAGACTGCGGCCAGAAACCCTCAAAGCCAGGGCTAAGCCACTCGCTTGCTTTAGCAAAGTCGTTTGTTTTCATCGCATCCCAAAAAGCTAGGACGACTTCCTTTGAGTTCATGATTTTCTCCAAGCACCTAACGCCGCATTAAGGTGTGAGAGACGCTTGGCTATACTTGAGCGAAGCGAAAACGCCAAGCGTTGCGAATCACTCTTAAATACTTTGTTATACAAACTGTTACAGCTTATCCGCTAATTTCTTAAGGTAAGATTTGGCTAGTTCATTTTTACCTCGACTTAACCACTTTATACACTCTAGCAGTTCCCAGATTAGTCCTTGGTCACCATTTGTATATACAAGAAAGTCTTCGTGCTTTGGTGCAGGAGCATCGGTTAATCTTGACTCCACAGCACCCATTTTATCAAATAGTACTTTGAAAGGTCTGGAGATATCAAAAGGCTCGCTTAGATCTAGGCAATGAATCTCTGTGCTGGTTAAATCCGTGAAAATGTATTTTGTAAAGTAAGCATTCTCGTTATGAAAGCCTTGATTACGATAGAAAATTTCTTTACCACGCTCAAAAGCCGAGAAGCACTCTTGTGTGGATTTATGGAATTCATTTTGAGTAAGAATCAAAATGTCAGCGTCAGATACTCGGTCACCCTTACCTGCAGCCAATGAGCCTAATAACACTGCGGCAACCACGTTGTCTTCGGAAATAAACGCAGAACAAGCAGATTTAACCAGCTCATTTTGAAGGGGAAGATTTTCGAGATTAAGTTCTTCTAAACTCACAGTTACCTCCGTTTGTATAACAGTGTCTTTTCAGCAGACATTGTCTTTATAATATTTTCAGAAAATACAGAAACCAAAGAAGCAACATACTGTTCTATAGGTCTTATTCTTCCTTCCACTCATAAATTGCAGAACATGTCTGTATAATCATAAGAATTCAACTAGGCTCATAATCAGCTATTAGTATATGTAGGTCAAGAAATGACATGAGAAAGTGGTCAGGAATCTTGAGCTAAACAGTTTTGGGGCATTTCGATTTAAGAATGGTAGCGTATCGACTGCGATCGCTGCCATTTTAGTATGAATCTTTAATACTTGGTATGAGACTTTATTCCTCTCTCACAGGAGGTGCGGTTGAAGTGCTCGACTGATCTGCTACTGTTCTCAATTATGGTGCCCGTGTGTACGGTAAAATCGGGTATAATAGCGGGCTTGCACAGAGGAAGGGACAGCGACCGAATATGGACATCAGTTATCGTCAGCTCAAAGCGTTTATTGCGCTGGCTGAAGAGCAGAATTTTACCTATGCCGCTGAAAAGGTGCACATTACCCAATCGGCATTGAGCCAGATGATGAAGAAGCTGAGCCAGCAACTGGCGAGCGAACTTTATCAGCGTAAGGGGCGTAAAATCGAGCTGACGGAAGCGGGTAACCACCTCTATCAGGAGGCGCGTTTTATTGTTAACCGTCTCGATAAACTGGTGCAGGAGAATCACGACCGTCAGCATGGCTACAACAAGTCTCTGGTGGTGTCATCACTCTATACTTTGTGTGCCTCACTGGCGCCGAAAACACTCAATGATCTCAAGCGTCGTTACCCGGACTTTACTTTTCGTCTGATCGAAGAGCGGGTCGACGATATCACGCACTCGGTACTGGAAGGACGGGCCGATATCGGCATTAACACCAATCCCAATCACCCCGATCTCAATTTTGATCTCCTGTTTCGTGACTATCTGTGCCTGGTGTGTCGTCAGGACCATCCGCTGGCTGAGCTCGATGCCATCAGCTGGGAGCAGGCGCATCAGTTTGCCTCGATTGGCGTCAGTCCGGGCAACAGCCTGCGTACCCTGGCGGACGAGGCGTTTTCACGCATTGGTCTGACTTACGATCCGGAATTCAGTGCGTCGCATACGTCAACGCTGCTGGGCATGATCGCCAGCGGGCTGGGGTGTGCGATTTTGTCATCGACCATCGGCGGATTAAATCACAGTGCGGATATTCGCTTTATTCCGATTGTTAAACCGGTTCAGTATCGTTTGGTGGGGCTGATTACGCGCAAAGAGATGCAACGCGCTCTGGTGGATGAATTCACCCTGATCCTCAAACAGCATGTCGGCGATTCCAATTTACTGGCTGCGGATCCGCAAATGGGTACATCCGAAGATGCCCCCATTTTATGCTAGTGGCCTGAACTTGCGTCGCCGGTCGCTTACATCGGACCGACCGGCAGACCGGAAACCATGTAGAGCAGGAAACAGGCGCCCCAGACGGAGAACAGGACCAGAGCATACGGCACCATCATGGCCAGGAAGGTGCCAAACTTCACCTCGGGGTTGTATTTGGCGATTAACGCCAGCACCATCGGAATATACGGATTGGTCGGTGAGATAATATTGGTGGTGGAGTCGGCAATCCGGTAGCCCATCTGCGTTACTTGTGGCTCAACGCCCAACAGCATAAACAGCGGGATAAACACCGGCGCCATAATCGCCCATTGTGCCGAACCACTGAATACGATCAGGTTCATCAGCCCGGCCAGAATCATAAATACGGCCATCATCAGCAGCTTAGGCATATCCACTGACGAGATCCATTCTGCGCCATTGACCGCGATGTAAATCGCTAGATTCGACCATTTGAACCAGGCGATGAACTGAGCAATCACGAATACCAGCACAATATAGCCACCGACCCCTTTCAGCGCTTTGCTCATCAAATCCGGCACATCACTGGCGCTTTTAATCGTGCCCGCTTTGTAGCCGTACACCACCGCATTCATGATGAAGAACGCCATAATGACCGGAATAATTCCTTTCAGAAATGGTGACGGTACCAGACCGCCTTCAGCATTACGCAGCGCAGAGTCTTCCGGCCAAATCAGGGCCACTAAAACCGCGATAAAGAGCAGCGAAGCAATACCGGACCAGCGCAGAGCGGTTTTCTGCTGCTCGGTGACGGTAAAGGAGAGCTCATCATTGTCGGCTTTGGCCGGCATTTTGTGGGCAAAACGTGGCTCGATATATTTGTCGGTCAGCAGGGTTCCGGTCACCACCAGAATAGGCACTGAAATCAGCATGAAGTACCAGTTGGCCGCCGGGCTGACTTCTACCGCTTCAACAATTTTTGACGCCTCGGTTGAAATGCCGGACAGCAGCACATCGGTGCCGGCGATGAACAGATTGGCGGTAAAGCCTGCTGCGACCGCAACAAAACCGGCCGCAATCCCGACAATCGGGTTGCGGTTAGTGGCGGCAAAAATCAGCCCGGCCAGCGGTGGGATAAGGATAAAAGCGGCATCGGACGCCAGGTTACCGATAATGCCGGTAATAAAAATGGAGGCGGTAACAAACTGGCGCGGCGCGTTGAGCAGGGAGTGCTTAATGGCACTGTCGGCCAGGCCTACTTCCTGCAGCAGTCCCACTGCCAGCATCATGCACAGCACCAAGCCGAGAGGCTTGAATGAGACAAAGTTATTGACTGTGGACTGGAGGATATACACCAGTCCGTCGCCGCTGAGCAGGTTTTTAACCTGCACCACTTCACCGCTGGACGGGTGAGTGACGCTGCCACCGTTGATCGAGAGCAGCCAGGACAGCACCATCACGCCGAGACAGAGAAAAATAAACAGATAGAACGGGTGGGGAACCTTATCCCCGAATCGCTCGATGCGATCAATCATCGACGTCCGCGACGCCGTTTTTTGAGAAATTGCGGTCGACATGGTCAGTACACTCCTGTGTGAAAATGGGGGAATCATTCCCCCATGGTCCATTTTACTGCTATTTATATAATTGATTGATATTTAAATAATTGACTATGATTGAAGCCTGCTATTGCTGTTCGACTAATTGAATAAAATAGGCCGCGCCAATCGGCAATAAATTATCGTTAAAATCGTAGCCTTTGTTGTGCAGGCCAACGCAACGGGTGCCGTGTTCGCCGCTACCATTGCCAAGGAAGCCATAACAGCCCGGAACTTTCTCGAGGAAAAAAGCAAAATCCTCGCTGGTCAGCTTGGCTTCGCAGCCAGGATTGACCTTATCGGCGCCGACCACGGCCTGAGCGGCCTTAATTGCCAGCGTCGTTTCATCCGGGGTATTGACCGTCGGCGGATGAGAGATCGGGCCCAGTTTAAACTCGGCGCTCATTCCTTGTGCTTTGGCGCTGTATTCGACCAACTGTGTCAGGTTGTCAACCAGACTATCACGCGTCTCCTGACGCAAGGTACGAAAGGTGCCATTCATATGCGCCTGATCGGCAATCGCGTTGGTGGTTTCACCACAGTGCAACTGGGTGACGGAAACAACAATCGGATCGAACGGATCATAACGGCGGCTGACCATGCCCTGGATGCCCTGATAAATATGGGTGGCAACCAGCAATGGATCCTGGGTGGTATGCGGCAGTCCGGCGTGTCCGCTTTGGCCGTTTATGGTGACAAACAGGCGATCGGAACTGGCCATGATCGGCCCGGTTTTAAAGGCGAAATGGCCTTCCGGCAGGCCCGGCATATTGTGCAGAGCGTAACAGGCATCGAGCGGGAAACGTTGCAGCAAGCCGTCTGCAATCATGGTTTCCGCACCGCCACGTCCTTCTTCCGCCGGTTGGAAAATCAGCACCACTTTACCGCGGAACTGGCGGGTGGACGCCAGATAGCGTGCGGCCAGCAGCAGCATGCTGGTATGGCCGTCGTGACCACAGGCGTGCATTTTACCGTGATGGCTGGAACGGTGTGCGAAGGTGTTCTCTTCATGAATGGGCAGCGCATCCATGTCGGCGCGCAGGCCGATGGTGTTGCCGTCGCCCAGTTGGCCATAAATCACACCGACAACGCCGGTTTTGGCAAAATCGGTACAGATTTCATCCACGCCATATTTTTGCAGCTCAGCCACCACCAGAGCCTGGGTGTGGTTTTCTTCAAACCCCAGCTCAGGATGCTGGTGGATAGTATGGCGAATGCTAATAGTCTCAGCGACCCAAGGCTGTAAAACCTCAATAATGTTCATGCTTCTCCCCTTTCGTTAAGAAGGATTTAACACTATTGAAACATGGCAAACAAACCGGATTACTACTCAAACTATTAGTGTTGCTAATAGTGATTCAGCCAAGAAACATCAGCATGCAACCAAACCGTTATACTGGGTTGGAATAAACAGGGTTGCAATAAACAGGGTTGCAATAAACAGGGTTGAAATAAACTGGGTTGAAATAAACTGGGTTGTAATAACAAGCCGGGCATTATACCCGGCTTGGTGATCCCCGTTTTTAACTTGGCCGCTGGTCAGGATTGGTCGGGATAGTCTCTCTGACGACCTTGCGGGGTAGATTGGGTGCGCCAATGCTCCTCGCGATCATATGTTTCATCGCACAGGTCGATGGTAAATCCCATATCACGCACCTCTTTCAGGGTAAGGTTGTCAGCCAGATGAGTGACCTGACCGGCTTTATTACGTAGCTCCATACCGTCTCCTTGAGTGAGTGTTGGACATCAACAGCAACCTAAGTATAGGCGACACCAGCCGATTGGGGCCGGGCATCAGCAGGACCGTCTCTCTGAGCAGGGTTAGCACATCGCAATCGAGATCAGCGCATCTGGTTGAGTATTTTCTGGCATACTGCTTCCGCCAGTTGATGGCTGGCAATGTTGCGATTAACGACGGCGCTGTCGAGCTTGCCGCTTTGTACCACGTTCAGCCAGTCCTGAATCATAGGGGCGAAGCCTTTTGCGGTCAGCATCGGCGTCCAGTCCTTTAACGCCAGTGTGGTCTCCTGGTTGGCCTGCCAGTGCTTACCGGCGACAAAAGAGTCAAATTCGTAGCCTTGATTGACAAACTGCGCACTGACCCTCTCGCTGGTTTGGCCAAACTGGCGGTTCATTGAGGCATGCAACAGGGTTTGGCCGTGTTGCCACTGAACATCCACCCGGGCCAGTTTCGTCGCATTGAGCTGATGGGTGATGTACACATCCTCAATGTCCGCTTTGGCATACAGGTTGACGCTGTCGAGCGGGTGGATAAAGTCATCAAACAAAAATGTACGGACATCACCGCTATGATTGTAGCGATGCTTTTCCCAGCGCAGAGCGCGTAGATCGTCACGGGCGGCGCTCTGCACGCCGGCAAGGTGCTGATTGAACAACGGGATATGACGGCGGTTAAAGCCGACATACAGAGGCTGGCGGTGCTGAGCGGCGACTTCATACAGGGTTTCACAGGCGTGAGCGCTGTCTGCCAGCGGTTTATCCACGAAAGTTGGGATGCCATGGGTGAGGAAAAATGCCGCGATTTCGGGATGGACCGCTGTCGCAGCGTGGATCATCACCGCATCGACCTGCATGTCGATGAGCTGTCGGTAGTCAGTGCAGCTGTGTGTCACATGATAGCGACTGGCCAGCTCGGCCAGAGTCTGAGTGTTACGGGTACAAAAAATGACTTCGACGCCAGGCCACTGGGCGATAACGGGTAAGTAAGCTTTCTGGGCGATAACGGGTAAGTAAGCTTTCTGGGCGATATCCCCCAGACCGATCAGGCCGATTTTCATGATGAGCTCTCTGAGAATTGATAACAAAATCAAGGCTAACGCTTGAGAGAGCTCGATACAAGGTGAAAAAGACGTAGTGTTCAGCAGGCCGGAAGGTGTTATGTCAACACTGGGATCTTAGATCAACACAGAGAAATTAGGTCAATGATCCACGGTAAGGCACGCATGTAACCCGGAATGGTGACCGCGAGAACGGCCATGAAGGCTGATGAGCTGACTCATTCAGAATGGGCTGTCACGATTGAGCGTATTACAGATTTCAATGATCGCCAGTGACATTCCTGACTTGATGATTTGCTGCTGACGTTGCAGATGCAGGTTATAGAAGGCCAGATCAATGTCATCTTCCGGCTCGTCAAGTGGGCTGAGTTGGACCATACCCATCTTTTTAACCAGATTGAGCGCCTGAATGGCAGCCACTATGTTGGGATCAGTAAAGCTGTACTCGGCACCATCGCTGTTGAGCTGGTTGCGCAGTTTAATAACACTTTCAATATCATGGTAAACATCGTCCGGAATAACGCCCAGACCGTACAATAATTTGAGACGTACCGACAGGTTGCCCAGCGGGCCGGTGTCCTGCAGCAAAGGCCCGACGACTGACTGCACCGCAAAATTATCTTTACGAAAGATGCGTTGCATCAGGGCGTCAATGGCTTCGCTGAATACTTCGACGGTCTGGATGAAAAAACCCCGTACTGATGGTGCATCGTTCAGTCGTTCCAGGATCTCAGTTTCGTTAATTTTATCTACCATATATGATTCTAAGCTACGTCTCAGGAAGGAGGGCAAACTGCCCTCCAATCTAGCTGCATCATCAAAGCTGGTTGTATAACGACTCAACGGTCTCTACTTCCACGCTGTGTTCATCCAGGCCAGTGTAATGTGCCAGTGTTTTACGCACACCCTGATCACGGATAGATTGCTGCAACTCTACAGCTTGCGGGTCGCTGTCGTTGGTGTATTTCAGCGCGGCCGCAATGCCTTTTAATAATGTTTGGTTGTCCACGCCGTACTCGATGGTGCCAAGTAACGGCTTCACCAGGCGATCGTTGGCACCCAGTTTACGGATTGGCTGGCGGCCTACACGGTCCACTTCGTCCACCAGATAAGGGTTGGCAAAGCGACCGAGAATCTTCTCGATGTAGGCGGCATGCTTGTCTTTATCAAAGCCGTAACGACGAATCAGCACTTCGCCGCTTTCCTGCATTGCCTGTTTAACCTCGGCACGAATCTGCGGGTTTTCAATCGCTTCACGAATGGTTTTATGACCATTCAGGCAACCAAGATAGGCGGTAACGCAGTGGCCGGTATTGAGCGTAAACAACTTACGTTCAACAAAGGCCATCAGGTTATCAGTGCGTTCCATGCCTGCGATAGCCGGAATCTCACCTTTAAACTGAGTTTCGTCGACAATCCATTCACTGAAGGTTTCAACGGTCACGGCCAGCGGATCGGTCTCACCGGCTTCTGCCGGTGGTACGATGCGGTCTACGGCCGAATCGACAAAGCCAACCCGTTTTTCAACGTCGGCTCGTGCTTGTGCGGAGAGTTTTTCAAACACCGCCTCTTTCAGCTGGCTGGTACCACGTACCATGTTTTCACAGGCGATGATATTCAGCGGCGTAGTGATACCCTGACTGAGGCGTTTTTCCAGACCCTGAGCCAAGGTGCCTGCAATGATTTTCAGCACGGTCGGCCCGACAGCGGTGGTAATGATATCAACTTCTGCAATGGAGTCGACAATCTTTGCGTCAGTTGAGTTAATCGCATCCACACCGGTCACGGTTTCCACTACGCAAGTCTCACCCACCACTTTGACCGGATATTCGTGACGCTCACTCAGTGCCTGAACCACCACGTCGTTGACATCGGCAAAGGTGACGTGAATATTTGCGTCTGCCAGTAGCTTACCAATAAATCCCCGGCCAATGTTGCCGGCGCCAAAATGTAACGCTTTCATAACTGTTCTTCCACCCAATAAAATTAGCAATCTAATAAATAAGGCCAGTCGGGGGAGACCGGCCTTCGTCTTAAAGGAGCATGGCTGTGGTTAGGAGTTAGCCATTCAGAATCCGTAGCACATCGTCCGGATTGGTGGTGCTCTTGAGTAACTCGACGGCTTCTTCATCATCCAGTGCGTTGGTGATGGCAGTGATAACCTGAATATGTTCATCACCCTGAGCGGCGATGCCAATCACCATTTTGGCGATATCGTCTTCCTCTTCACCCCACTGGATGCCATCCGGGAACTGGCAGAAAACAATGCCGGTTTTCTTCACATACTGTTTGGCTTCGATAGTGCCGTGAGGGACCGCAATCGATTCACCCAGGTAGGTCGACACGAGTTTTTCGCGCTCCAGCATACCTTGCACATATTGAGGCTCGACGTTGCCCAGCTTCACCAGTTGCTCACCCGCAAACTTGATCACTTCTTCTTTGCTCTTTGGTTGCAGGCCAAGAAAGATATTGTCGTTGGACAGTTTCAGTGTTCCGCCTTGCTCAGCTGCGCTTTCTTGCACAACCTCTTCCTGCTTGTTACCGCTGTCCATGGCTGTCATCAGCTTGGCAACCAGACTGTCGTACAGGGAGTTGTCGAGGAAATTGGTCAGCGAAATATGGTACGCGTTGGCGGCATGCTGGCGGGCACGGTCCGTCAGATCGCGGTGGGTAACAACGATGTCCACATCGCCAGGCAGGCTGTTAATCGCCAGGTTAGTAACATCAATGTTCAGGTTAGCGGCTTGGACCTTCTTGCGCAGCAAGCTGGCACCCATTGCACTTGACCCCATACCTGCGTCACACGCGACGATGATTTTGCGTACGTTTGCCATATCGATGTCTGCTACCGGAGCGCTCTGACCTTTCGACGTCGCTTTCATGCCCTGCATCTGGTTGGTCGCTTTTTCCAGCGAGTCGTCATCGTCCGCTGTCTGTTTCTGAGTTTTCAGTAGCAGAGAGGCAATCACACACGATACTGCTGCAGAGCAGATAACCGACAGAATCACACCAACGAAGGCTGACTTAGGCGTCATGAGCAGCACGGCAAAAATAGAGCCCGGTGATGCTGGTGAAACCAGACCAGAGTTGAACATCACGTTAACGAATACACCGGTCATACCGCCGCCAATCATGGCCAGAATCAGACGCGGGTTCATCAGAACATATGGGAAGTAAATTTCGTGGATACCGCCCAGGAAGTGGATGATAGAAGCACCTGCAGCGGATTGTTTCGCACTGCCTTTACCAAACATCATGTAAGCCAGCAGCAGACCTAAGCCCGGACCCGGGTTTGCTTCAATCAGGAAGAAAATAGATTTACCCATTTCTTCAGACTGTTGGATGCCCAGTGGTGAGAAAATACCGTGGTTGATCGCGTTATTCAGGAACAGAATCTTCGCTGGCTCTACAAAAATGGAAGTCAGAGGAAGGACACCAGTATCAACCAGAACGTTTACGCCCGCAGCCAGTGCGGTTGACAGCGTTTTCACCGCAGGACCGATAACCAGGTAAGCGATGATCGCGCACAGCATACCGATGATGCCTGCTGAGAAGTTGTTGACTAGCATTTCGAAGCCGCTTTTCACTTTACCGTGGATAGCCGCATCGAATTTTTTGATCGCCAGACCGCCCAGAGGGCCTGCAATCATTGCACCCATAAACATAGGGATATCGGTACCTACAATAACACCCATAGTGGTGATAGCACCGACGACCGCACCGCGATCTCCGCCAACCATTTTACCGCCGGTATAACCGATCAGCAGTGGTAGCAGGTAAGTGATCATAGGACCAACCATGGATGCCAGTGTTTCGTTTGGCCACCAACCCGTTGGAATAAATAATGCGGTAATGAAACCCCAGGCGATAAACGCACCAATGTTCGGCATTACCATGTTGGACAGGAACCGGCCAAAATTCTGTACCTTGACCTTCGCTTCTGGTGATAACATATGTTTTCCCCGTTCGATGTTCTGATGAAATTTTGTTGTTGTAACGGTTTCGCCAAAAACCGTTGATTAATGAGTACACAATTAATCTAACACACAAATTTCAGTCGGAATGTAGGGCGGGTTTTTAGTGATAAGGATCACCAAATTAGGGTTATCCAAATTCTTTTTTAGTGATCATGATCATTTAATTATGATGTAATTTTGCTACAAAACACTGTAATTAAGTTTTGCAATGTATTTTTGATGCTTGATGTCACATTTATGATATTTTATAAAATAAAAATAAAGTGACAAAGATCACGAAATGATTTGTTTATTAGCTTGGTTAAAAACGCTAAGTGATCTACATCACTCATTACTATTTATTTCAAAAGTCGAAATAAATAGGCAATAATCCTGTTGATGAAAATGTAATTTAGATACGAAATTACGACAGGCAAGTTACAGCGATCGCAACCACCATACTTGATGTGTTCATTAATCCATCAATGGCCTATGACAGGCTCTGGGCGCGGCATGAGCACAGCGAGCAAAAAGCGAGAGGCTGTTTGCAGGTGTGGAACGGTTTTGGCTCATCTTCTGCTCGCTTGCCTGTATCGGCAGGCGATTAAATCGGTGCCGGAAATGGGTCGCCTGTAAAAGAGTGGCCGCAAGCTCTGCTTAGTCGATGCACCACGAACCCTAAACCAGCCAATGCCGGTTGAACGGGCAGGAAGCGGGTTGTGAGATCAGTAAGAGTGTTAATCAGTTATTAATCTGAATTTAAAGGGTTTGGTTGACGGTGTGAACGGTTTTTGCGCTGCTTCTCAAACTGAACAATAACAGCGGAAGTGGCGCAGTGCGCCAGGGGTAAAGAGTTCAGTCAATGACCGTTCCTTGCTAGTATTCTGCCACTTTCAATAATGACAATTAGAATTTGCACATGAAAGAAAACGTCATTGTTTCGGTTTCGTCTATTCACGGAACACGACACTTTCATCTTGGCAAATGGTATCGACACTGCCTCAAAGGGGCAGGTTACGCTCTGCTCTGTGGCGCGTTGGCGACCGGCGGTGCGATTTACTATCTGGTCGGCGAAGTCGATTTTGCCAAATTGAAACAACAGGAGCTGGAAAGCCAGTCGATGTCTCTCAATGAAGAAGTCGTCTCGCTCAAATCGCTCAAACACAATCTGGAAAGCGACCTGCTGGAACGTGAAGAAAAAATGCAGCTGGTGTCTGATCGTCTCGGCGAACTGGAAAAAGTCCTTGGTGTTGATGACAGCGGTGCCGAGCTGGAATCACGCCTGGATGCCGCCGCGATCACCTCTTCAGTCAGAATGGTGATGTTAACCCAAATCCCCAGTGGTGCGCCTGTTAACGATGCAAGAATTTCGTCAGGATATGGTAAACGGGTTCATCCGGTAACGGGGAACGTGAAGTTTCACCGTGGCCAGGATTTTGCGGTCAACATCGGCACTCCGGTATATGCGCCGGCGGATGGCGTGGTGTTGGTCACCCGGCCGAGCAATAAAGGCTCGGGTAACTTTCTACGTCTGCAACATTCTTATGGCTTTACCAGCTCTTACTCACACCTGAGTAAGTTTGCCGTGCAAAGCGGGGAGTTTATCCAGAAAGGTGATCTGATAGGTTATTCCGGTAATAGCGGCCTCTCGTCGGGTCCGCATTTACATTATGAAATTCGATTTGTCGGCCGCTCATTAGACCCAAGACCTTTTGTCGATTGGGGCGTCAATGAGTTCGAGTCGGTCTTCAGCAAAGTAAGAGGTATCCGATGGGAATCTTTAGTAAACAAAGTCGAGCTAAGAGTCAGCACTCAGCTACAACTCTCATCGCAAAGGGTTGCTCAATTAGTGGACAACTCCGGTTAGAAAGTAATATTCAGGTTGATGGTTCAATCGAAGGTCAGATCCAGGTTGAGAAATCCCTGGTCATCAGTGAGTGTGGCTATGTCAGCGGCGATATCATTGCCGAACATGTCATCATTAATGGTGAGTTTGAGGGCACCTGTCATGCTGACAAAATTGAGATCCTGAGCAAAGGACGTGTCAACGGCCATATTTACAGCGATGATCTCAGTATTGAACAGGGCGGCCGTTTTAATGGCGTTACCCACTCCGCTTCCCAGCCGAGAGTGGCTGAGCTGGTCGACATCAGCGAAGTTAAAGTCGCTGCAGAAGGTTGATAAAAACAAGCCCCGCTTTGGCGGGGCTTGGTGTATTTGTCATCCATCCGGCTTAAAAGCCCTTAATGTTTTCCGCTTCCAGCTCAGAGAAGTATTTTACCGTTTTTACTTTTAGTTCCTGAGTCGCCGGTTCGTCGCAGACCATGATAGCTTTGGCGTGCAGTTGCAGCGCGGATACGGTCCACAAGTGGTTGACGCAGCCTTCAACCGCGGCCTGCAGTGCCAGCGCTTTGTTATGGCCGGTCACCAGAATCATCACCTCTTTGGCATCGAGCAGCGTGCCGACACCGATAGTCAACGCATACTTAGGTACCTGTGAGACATCCCCGTCAAAAAAGCGTGAATTGGCGATACGGGTATCGTGGGTCAGGGTCTTGATCCGGGTACGTGAAGAGAGCGATGAAGCCGGTTCGTTAAACGCGATGTGACCGTCATTACCCACGCCGCCCATAAACAGATCTATTTTGCCGTAAGATTTGATCTTCTCTTCGTAACGTTGACATTCCAGATCGTGGTCATCGCTATTACCGTTGAGCAGGTTGATGTTTTGTGGCTGGATATCCACATGATTGAAGAAGTTGTTGTACATGAATGAGTGATATGACTCAGGATGATCTTTTGGCAGACCCACATACTCATCCATATTGAAAGTCACCACATGTTTGAAGCTGACATCGCCGGCTTTATACCGCTCAATCAGTGCCTGGTAAGTCAGTAGTGGTGTGCCACCGGTTGGCAGGCCGAGAACAAAAGGACGCTCCGCTGTCGGCTGGAAATCATTAATGCGTTTCGCAATGTGTGCGGCAGCCCATTTACCGACCTGGGCAGCGTTGTTTAATGGAATCAGTCTCATGTTGTAACCCTTACTGCAAAAATTAGCTGTGATGAACTTGGTTAATTCACAGTATAAAAAAAGTATTGGTTTTTCGCTATCCTTTTAGGCGAAATTTGTCATTAATGTTTTCATGTTTACCTTTTTGCTCGTAAATAGCACGTTGTTGAACCTGTCCATCGGTTTTTTTGCATTAACTTTTGTTTTTAGTGTGTGAAATTTCACAAGTAAAAATAAGTTCGGTTAAATGTGCGTGTTGTGACTGTTTTGCCGGGTTGGATTGGCGAAGCACACAATCGTTATCCATACTTGATATGAACCAGAATAACGGAGCGGTAGCGATGAAAAATGAACTAGACCCGACCAAAATTTTGCACGCTTATGAAAAGGTTATGGCGAACGGGACCCCGACCGAATATGGCAAAATTTATGAGGGTATTGAAGCGTTCTCAGATTATGACGGCTATAACGTCTACCTGCGCGGGAACGGGGTAGAGCTGAAAGTCGGATTCCACAATACCTATCATCTTGAGTACGATCAGGAGCATTTGCGTGACTCTTTCCTCAAGAAAGTCGCGATGCTGGGAAAGTGATGCGAAGTCGTAAAGCGGAGCGGCATTTGTTCTGAGAAGCAAAAATGGGTTGTGCGCAGTAAAACAAAGCCCCGGGCACTTTGCGCTGCGGGGCTTTGGGAGAAAGATTCGGTACACGGTGATGATGCCTGACGGTATGCTGCTTAACTGCGTTTAACAGCCGCAGGGATTAACGGTGGCGCAACGAGTCAATCAGATACTTGAGAATCGGTTCCGGCTCCACGCCTTTATCATCGTAGCGATGTTTTGGTTTTAGTAACCAGCCACGCTCAACCAGTTCATCAATCAAATCCAGATATTCGTGGCTGCATTTACCCACCAGCAAGTTATCTATACTGCGTTTTTGTGACTGGGACAGGGTATGCAGAAATCCTTCCAGATACAGGTGGTCTTTGGTAAAGCCACCGCCGCGATACACCCGTGTCGTGGTGACAAATGCACTGTCACGATCCTGGCCCAGTTCATCGACCAAATAATCAAAGGTCTGATAGAAATTCTGCTCCTTGAGCATAGAATCCACTGCCAGCACGCGGGTAGCAAGTGTTTGCAGTCGATCATGTGACATGTAGCCCGCTTTGTACTCTGCTAAAATCGCCAGACCTTCCTGCGACTCCGTTGCTCCCGGCAGACCAATCGAAAAAATACGCAAAGGCTGGCTGCGCGCGTTGAATGTGGTCGCCATATGTACGCCCAATTCGTGCTGAATCAGACGCTGTACTTCAGCATGCGAGAAGGTCACTTTACTGTTGAGATACAGGGTCGGCGGTTTCTGACCGCTTACCATGGCACGCGCTGCGAGCGAGGCGGTCGGCGTGACATTGCATTTCATGCCCCACGCTTTTGCGGCCTGCAGCATGACTTCGGCGGCCTGCTCTGCGTTATACTGCGGGCCTTTTTCTTCCGGCAGCGTTTTGGCATAGAGCAGGAACTGGGCATTACTGATGGCATTGGCATCCGGCCGGCCATAGAAACGCAGCGAGTTATACAGAAAACTGTCCTGGCCGATACTGGTCAGCAGATCTATCTTTTCACTGAGTTTATTCACCACTGAACTGTACAGCTGTTTCAGATCCGGATCGGAAATGGTGTCGATCGGCAACTGATAGAGCTTGTGTTTAAACTCATTGGCGTGAATTGGTAACTGCTTGTAGCGAAAGTCCGGCTGGTAGCGGCTTGGCGCCGCATCAAAGCGTTTACGTTCACTGGTCATATTGGTCGGGTTGATGTACTTGAGTGTCTCAACTTTACGCGTCAGCTTGGACAGCGCTTTGTCGATAGCCAGTACCGCCGGTTCAATCGACGAGCTGAGCATTTTCGCTTTGGTGGTACGACGCCGGTTATGGCGGCGCTGGAAATAGGCGCTGGTTTCGCTGAATGCCTGCTTGAGGCCGCTTTTCATTGCATCGAGTACTAAGGGATACACGGTGCCGCTGTCGGGATCAAGAAACACTTTTTTCACTTCGGTCGGCAAAACCAGAGTGCGGTCAAAATGGGCATTGGTATGCGCGATCAGATAGCCGCGCCCTTCAAACACCGCATCAACTGCCGCATCGCTCTCGATGTGCGGCAGTTGGATTTTGCCGAGCTCGCTGGTAAAGCGTTTGACCACATTACCCCAGCGCTGCATATCGATTTGTGCGCTGCCGATATTAAATACCGGCGCGGACGGCTCGGTCGACGTCGGCTGGTAGGTATAAAGGTCGAACACAATCACCATACCAAACATGGATTCCAGCTTGGCAATCAGCGCTTCATACAGGCGGTAAAACTGGGCGTGCTTTTCGTGACTGATGGTGCGCTGACGATCATTGAGTGGTCGCTTCCAGGCCGACTTATAGCGTGTGCTCAGCGTGCGGGCACGATTGAGGTCGTACTCAAAACGCGAGTCGAGACTCCAGAGCGTGATGGGCTGGGAGGCGATAAGTTGGTCGGAAAACGGCGCCTCTTCCAGACGACGCTGCGCAGCGGAAAGCTGGCACAGGGGCTGCAATTCGGCGCGAAGGCGGTTACCTGCATGAATGGCGGTGCACACCACCGGCAGATATTGTTCTATCTTGATAAAACAGCCAGCGGAGTCGAGCTCGCCGGAAAAAGGTTGCCCTCGCTGAATCAGCGAGAGCATCTCTTCCAAAGTGTAAACTTTAGAAACCGGGTTGGCCATGGGTGACCCTTAAAGAAGACGTCAACGTTAGTGAGAAAACGTCAGTGAGAAACAGGGGCTGCGGTAACGACAAAGCCCCGCTAAATTAGTCTTCTTCAGTCAGGCTTGGCTCATCATCGGTATAGTCGTCTGCCGCATCTGGCTTGTTACGACCGTTCAGCGTGTGGAAACGCTTACGACCGCGCGACAGACGGACATACTTCATCCATACCTTTTCAATTTTGCTTTCGGCCAGATCCGGATTATCCAGTACCTGAAGGAAACGCTGCTCTTCGGCGTTTTCTGGTTGTAATACGCCGGATTCCAGACCCAGCATGGTGTCACCATATTGGGTCAGAAGGGTTTCTTCACCCAGAGTGAAATCACCAGATTTCGCGAAGCCTCGTGGGAATTTCTTAGTATCGAAAAAATGTTTTTTTCCTAGACGAAATACTGTCTCAGACATGTCAACCTCGTGTGTCTATTGGCTACCATTACGTTGCCGTGGTTCACGGCGAAAGTTAGGCGTAAAATCCAGAAAAGAAAAACAAAAATTTTTTATCGTCATTATTGTACTTCCTTGTTAATCTTCACGAGGAATATCAGAGGATTCAATATGGACGTAAAAGTCTTTCGCACCTTTCTTGAATTGGCCAAAGTACGCCATTTTGGCCGGGCCGCAGAGAATCTTTATTTGACTCAGGCGGCGGTGAGTGCGCGAATTAAACAACTCGAAAATTATTTCGATACCCAACTGTTTACCCGTGACCGGAACAACATCAAACTGACCTCGGCAGGTGAACGATTGGTCAGCTACGCTGAAGTGATGGTCGCGACCTTGCAACAGGCAAAATTTGAGTTGTCGCTGGATAACGGTAAAGCGCTGCAACTGACGATTGGCGGTACGCCCAACATCTGGGATGCTTATCTGCAAAACTGCTTGAGCGTGATCACTGACGCTTTCAGCGGTTATGGCTTTATGGCTGAAGTGATGGGGCGTGAGCAGCTGAGCCGTAATTTGCTGGAACGTACCCTGGATATGGGCTTTGCGTTTGACCAGATCAAAGCAGAAGAGCTACAGTGCAAGAAAGTCGCCGATTTGGTGCTGGTGATGGTTTCGACCCGTCCGGACACCGCAGACAGCGTGTTTAACAACAGATACGTCTATGTCGACTGGGGCTCACGTTTTGCATCCGAACACGCTGACAGGCACCCCAAAGCGCCTGCACCGTTTCTGCGCACCTCAACGGCGCGCATTGCACTGGATTTTATTCTGGAAAAAGGTGGCAGTGCTTACATGCCCGCTTCAGTGGTGGAACCGTTCCTGAATTCAGGCCAATTGCATCGTGTCGCCGGGGTCGAAGACTGGCATCGTCCGATCTACCTGAGCTACCGTAAAAATAGTTCATCGGTTGACGCGATTACTCAGGTTGAAGGTTTGGTTAAAAACATTGATCCGCTGACCGCATTCAGCTTGCAGAAAGCGGGTGAAGTGAATTAAGCCCGATTGATGGGTAAAAAGAAAACGTGTAAATAGAAAAACGGGGCGAGTTAACAACTCGCCCCGTTTCTTATTATTCAGCTAGACAACAAGGATTAGAAACATAAAACCCCGTGCCAACGCGAAGTTTCACCACCAGCGTTATTTTTGGCTGATGCTTGAGTCTAGGCTCGCTTTACCGGCACCTGAAATCAGCAGTGATACACTTGCTGCCAGCAGAGCCAGACCAAATTCGTAGCCGTTGTTGGCAATAAACAGACCGTTACCAATGTGAACGCTCAGGATAGCGACAATCATCGCAAAGGCAGTGACAAACGCGGCAGGGCGGGTCAGCAGACCGATCAGCAGTAACAGACCACCAAAGAACTCACCGCTACCGGCCAGAAACGCCATCAGAACACCAGGTTCGATACCGATTGAAGCCATCCACTGGCCTGTACCTTCCAGGCCGTAACCACCAAACCAGCCAAACAGTTTTTGTGAGCCGTGGGCCATGTAAATGATCCCGATTGGGATACGCAGTGCCAGTGGGGCAAAACCTGCATTAGTGCTCATCAGTTTTTTTAATAGTGCGTTCATTGTCGTGTTCCTTAACATTCGATAATGTGAAATAAGTGTGTACAGCGCTCAAGTCTTTCTGCGTGCCGATGGAGTAATTCTAGATGAGCCAGGCAATTTTGATAGTGGCTTTAGATCGACATACTAGTTCAAAAAAATTGAATGACTTTCAGTGGCTAATAGATTGCGGGTGAGATCGGTTATTTTCCGTTTTGATCATTCAGTGCCGAAAATGGCTAGTTTTCCGTGTGGTGCGTCGTACACTGGACATATCGTATCAGGAAGCCGAATCATGACTCTGTACAGCCAAACTAAACTGACGCCTCAGCAATGCCAACGGGCGCGAATGAGCCGCGATGCGCGTTTTGATGGTCGTTTCTATATCGCGGTGAAATCGACCGGTATTTTCTGCCGGCCGATTTGCCCGGCAACATTGCCGAAAGAAGAGAATGTGGAATATTTTGCCCATCAGGCACAGGCTCTGCAGGCTGGTTACCGGCCCTGCTTGCGTTGTCGCCCGGATAGCGCGCCCGCATCATGGGCGTGGAAGGGAACCGAAACGACCTTCCAGCGTGCGGTCAGCCTGATTGATCATGGCGCGTTGCAGGGCAAATCGTTGGCAGATTTAGCGGAACGGCTCGGCATCAGTGAACGCTATTTGCGCCAGTTGTTTAAAACCTATTTGGGAATGTCACCGAAACAGTATGCCCAGTATCAGCAACTGATGTTTGCCAAGCAGTTGCTCCATCACAGCCATTTGTCGGTAACAGATATCGGGTTTGCCTGTGGCTTTAACAGCACGCGGCGCTTTAATGATGCGTTTCAGAAGTGTCTGCGCCTGACGCCGAGTCAGGTGCGGCGTGAACCGGGCAGCGCCAGTGCCACCAATACGGTGTCACTGGCTTACCGTG
The DNA here is from genome assembly GCF_004804295.1 of Vibrio sp. H11. Classification (NCBI taxonomy): domain Bacteria; kingdom Pseudomonadati; phylum Pseudomonadota; class Gammaproteobacteria; order Vibrionales; family Vibrionaceae; genus Vibrio; species Vibrio sp. H11. The sequence goes on from NZ_SSHN01000011.1 coordinate 34,907, forward strand.
GTCCGTTTGACTGGCAGCATATGCTGGCGTTTTATCAGCTACGGGCGATAGACGGCATCGAACAAGTGCAGGCTGATCGTTATCAGCGCCATGTCATGCTCAATGGCAGCCGCGCCTGGTTCGCCGCGCGTTGTGCATCCGATACCCATATGGAGATTGAATTTGAACTCGAATCGCTGCGGGATTTGCGTTATTTGGTCAGTATCTGGCGGCGGGTGTTTGATCTCAATGCGGATATGGTGGCGATTGAAGCCCAGCTTGCTAAGGCAGCCCCTGAGTTAGTGATTCACCCTGGACTGCGGATACCCGGCGTGTGGAGTCCCTGGGAAGCCGGTGTGCGTGCCGTTCTGGGGCAGCAGGTATCTATTAAAGCGGCGATCGGTCAACTCAACCTGCTAGTGAGAACGCTCAATTACCGTCAGCCGCGTCCGTGGTATTTTCCAGACCCACAGCAAGTGGCCAGTGCAGATTTAAGTTTCCTGCGTATGCCGCAAAGTCGCAAAGAGACGCTTTCCCGTTTAGCTGGCTTTGTGCAGCAAAATCCGCACGCAGCCGTCGATGAATGGCTGGCCCTGAAAGGCATTGGTCCCTGGACGGTGGATTATGCGCGATTACGTGGCCAGTCCGACACTAACTGCTTTCTGAGCGGGGACCTGATTGTCAAAAAAGCGCTGGCATTGCACCCCGGATTGACCGCGGAGCGGGTTGCCCCCTGGGGCAGCTACGCCACTTTCCAATGCTGGAACCAGTGATTGTTTCATTTTATCTGATGGCAGGAGCCGTAATATGCATCAATATACCCATTATCAAAGTCCGCTTGGGACGATGACATTGCAAGCCTCTAAGCAGGGACTGCTCGGTGCCTGGTTTAGTACCCAGACCACTCAGCCGGATGAGCTGGGCGAGTGTAATCCGGCATTTCCTCTTCTGGTGGAAACCATGCGTCAGCTCGATCAATACTTTGCCGGCCAGCGCCGTGAGTTTGATTTACCGCTGGCGGCGACCGGAACGCCGTTCCAGCGCGCGGTCTGGCAGGCACTGGGCACCATTCCTTTTGGCGAGACCCGGAGTTATCAGCAACTGGCTGATGCGATCGATAACCCGAAAGCCGTACGGGCGGTCGGGCTGGCCAATGGCAAAAATCCGATTTCGATTATTGTACCGTGTCATCGTGTGATTGGTAAAAACGGCAAACTGACCGGTTATGCCGGGGGTGTGGAGCGCAAAGCGTATCTGCTCGAGTTAGAGGGCATTGATCACCCAACTGCAAGCTGGCAATGTTCAGGCAAACAGCGCCTGATTAAGCCATAAATGCACGAGTATGCTCATTACATAGCCCAGCGCAATAACCGGCGACCATTTTAAGTGGCTGATAAAGGTGTATTTGCCGTGCGAAGCGCCCATTAAGGCCACTCCGGCCGCGGAACCGATAGACAGCAGGCTGCCGCCCACACCGGCCGTGAGCGTTACCAGCAGCCAGTTTCCGATCGACATGGTCGGTTCCATCGTCAGGACGGCAAACATGACCGGAATGTTATCGACAATCGAGGAAAGTACCCCGACACTGATATTGGCCCACATCGGATCCCACTGGCTGTACATCAGCTCCGAGATCAGCCCCAGATAACCGAGCAGGCTCAGGCCGCCAACACACATCACCACACCATAGAAAAACAGCAGGGTGTCCCATTCGGCATGGGAGATACGCCGGAATACATCGAACGGCACCACTGAGCCCAGCCTCCGCAACGCAGCTTCATCGCCGTTGGCAATGGCCCGTTTGGCTTTTTTAGCCAATGAACCGGCCAGCGTTTGACGCAGGAAGTAACCAAAAAATTGCAGATAGGCCAGGCCCATCATCATGCCCATCACCGGCGGGAAGTGGAACAGGGCATGAAAACTGACAGCGGTGATGATGGTCAGAATAAATAACCCGACAATGCGACGTGCGCCGCGTTTCAGTTCGACATGCTCATGGATAACATCTGGCATGCCGGTTGGCAGAAACCAGGACATCACCAGCGCCGGCAGCAGATAGTTGATGACCGAAGGCAGAAACAGATCCATAAACTGCATAAACGCCACGTGACCGGCCTGCCATACCATCAGGGTCGTGATGTCACCAAACGGGCTGAATGCGCCACCGGCATTGGCCGCGATCACGATGTTGATACAGGCGAGGTTGATAAACTGAGTGTTTTGTCCGCCCACTTTCATCACCACAGCGCACATCAGCAGGGCGGTGGTCAGGTTATCGGCGATCGGTGAAATGAAGAAGGCGAGCCAACCGGTGAGCCAGAACAGGGCGCGAAAGTTAAATCCTTTGCTGGTCATCCAGGCTTGCAGCGCATCAAACAGGCGTCGCTCTTCCATTGCGCTGATGTAGGTCATAGCGACCAGCAGGAACAGCAGCAGCTCGGCATATTCGAGCAGGTTGTATTCCAGTGCTTTTTGGGCGACTTCTGTCGCGCCATGCTGTTGGTATACATAGCCAATCATGGCCCAGATAATTCCTGCGGCCAGCAGCACAGGTTTGGATTTGCGCAGCTGCAGGTACTCTTCCAGCATCACCAGAATATACGCGACGGTAAACAGCGCCAGAGCGGTATAACCAATCCCGGATTGAGTGAGGGCGAGGGAAGCGCCGGGTTCGGTGGAGGCAAGGCTTTGCGCAGAGAACAGGAGTGTCAACAGAATCAATACCGGTCTGAAAAGGGACATGGCAGCTCTCCGACTGATAGAAAGTAACCAAATTTTAGAAGCAAATTTTCAGCGTGAGTGTGAGATAGCTCTATCTGTCTGATGTAAAGCAATAAAAAACCCCGCGCATGCGGGGTTTGAGAGATCAACTTGCGTTGAGCGATCAGGCACCTTTAAGGTGAACCTGCTCCTCTTTGACGCCAGCTTGTGGGTCGTTGAAACGGGCTTCATCCAGCGCGTTTTCTGATTTCGCCACAATACAGGTCACACAACTGTCGCCGGTAATGTTAACGGCGGTACGAATCATATCCAGCAGACGGTCAACACCCATGATCAGGGCGATACCTTCCAGCGGCAGGCCAACCTGGTTCAGAACCATGGCCAGCATGACCAGACCCACACCCGGAACACCGGCTGTACCGATAGAAGCCAGCGTCGCAGTCAGAATGACGGTCAGGTAGTCACCCATCGACAGGTCAATGTTGAATGCCTGAGCAATGAATGCGGTCGCCACACCCTGCATGATTGCGGTGCCGTCCATGTTGACGGTTGCACCCAGCGGGATAGTGAACGAGGCCACTTTGTTATCGACACCAAAACGGTTTTTCGCTGTCTCCATCGTCACCGGAATGGTGGCATTAGATGATGCGGTTGAGAACGCGAACATGATCGCATCTTCCATTTTACGGAAGAAAGTGATCGGGCTCAGGCCAGAGAAGCTCTTCAGCATCACGCCGTAAGTCACGAAACCGTGGATAAGCAGTGTCGCCGTCAGAACCACGAAGTACTCCGCCAGGTTCATGATCGCGCCCAGGCCTAAACCTGTGAACAGTTTTGCCATCAGGAAGAACACACCGTAAGGCGCGATGTTCATCAGCAGAGCAACCAGCTTCATGATGACCGCATTCAGGTCTTCAAACAGAGCCGCGATGCGCTCACCCGGCTTACCGGCAGCACTGATAGCGATACCGAACAGAACCGCAAACACGATGACCTGCAGAGTTTTACCTTCTGCCATCGCATTGATAGGGTTTGTCGGGAACATATCGATGATCACCTGACCCAGTGACGGCGCATCGGCAGATTTAAAGCTGCTTGCTGCGGTCAGGTCTGCACCGGAACCAGGCTGGAAAATGGCACCCATAGTCAGAGCCAGCGTGATTGCCACGGCAGTGGTGGTGATATAAAACGCCAGTGTTTTGCCGCCCATGCGGCCCAGCGTTGACAGATCTTTTAGTGAACTTGTTCCGCACACCAGTGACACAAACACCAGTGGCACGACAAGCATTTTCAGGCTGGCAATAAAGATCTTGCCGCCAACGTCAAATAGTCCGTTAACAATATATGCGTCGACAAATCCGTTGTCAGCAAATAGGGCGCGAATCGCAAACCCGGTCAAGATACCCGCGACCATACCCAGAATGACTCTGGCAGTCAGCGACATAGGTTTCTTGGTATTCATTAAGAACACTCCTTATAGTTATCCACTTCGACATCATTTCAAAGCGAGCGGGAGAGTAGCAGCCAGAAGTGAAAATAAAAAAGCAATTTCACAATAATGCCCCCTTTGCGTGATCTGTATCACCTTTGGTGCAGTGTTTTTTACTGGGATATAACAAATAAGCAGTTAAAAAATGCAACTAATCGCCTTCTGTTAACATATAAGTTTAGTAATGCAACAATTTTCACTGCGGGAAAGCGGAGTTTTTTGTCGCCGATGAGTTATTTTTAGCTGGTTTATCAGTGGATTGGAGTGCTGATAAAAACAGCAATCTGCGATTGAAATCGATTGGCATCACTGATTTCGGCTATTTAGCGTATAAAAAGACCTCATCTATTGATGAGATCGATGTATTTGAGGTGCTTAATCAGGTCGGTTGGCGGGGAGAAGTCGAGCCGCAAGGGAGTGGGCTATACCGTAATACTATCGAGGCTTTCGCTGACCTGATCGGCGTACTGGATAATAGTATTGATATTCGGGCATTGTATATTTCGGTGATGCAGCTGACCACATAGCCGATGGCTTTCGTCACACAGACATTCCATGGTCTGCAACAGCTCCTCAATACGGCTGGTATCGTTGACGGCACTGACCACCAACTCCGAATACTGGCTGCGTAACACCGCCTGCTGTTGGCAAAGTTGTTGGTATTGCGGGCTGTTGATATCCATTATCGCCAATAAATCATCCAGTTGCATCAGCGATAAGTAGAGCTGCTGGGTCAGTGATACCTGTTCCATGGTTTCCTCCTCTGGTTCCCGGCGCGGCTCCCGGATAGGGAGCCGCCTTATATAAGTGTTAACCAGATTTCTGCAGGACGAAAAAATATTTATGTGATCCTCTGGCGCGAAGTTGATACCGCTAAATAGCTATTCCCATATTATCCCCTTCCTACTTGAAGCGGCAGTGGTGCTGGCTGCACTCTAAGTTGTATAGTGACCGGCAGAGGATAGTTTCTCTGTTTACCAATTACAGCAAATCGAGATTGAGATTCGCGGCCGTCTGTTCGCCCATTTCAATCAGTCGATCCAGAATATGTTCGCCATCGGCGCGTAACCCATTGTGTTCATACTGGTTAGTGATCCAGGCGCGCGAATTTGCGATTTGGCGTAATGTTTCCCGACTGAGATCCATGTCGACAAACATATCATCCGCATAGACCGCGCAACTGACCGGAACCCGGTTATGCGCCAGTACCTCCTCTTTATATAGATGGCCCCAGTCAGTTTTTTCTGCCAGCAGATTAGCGGCTTTACGCAGTGGCTTAAGATTGACGTACTGCTCAAACATCCACGGAAACACCATTTCTCCGGTGAAAAGAAAAGGCTTGCCCGGCTGATAGTGAAATTCAGCAAAAGCATCGCGCATACGATGGGCGGACCAGCTTGATGCAAAGCCCTGGCAGTAAATCGCTTCATGCAGGATGGCGTAGATAGGATTGGTGTGAAACCCTTGCTCCATCATCATCTGTTGTAGAAACTCGTAGCGCAGGGTGGGTTTACCATCAACCTCAATTAATGCATTTTCCAGACTGAAGTAAGTGGGCATAAACGCGTCACTCATCCCGAAACGAATACCGAGTTGCTGGAATTGCTCGACGGTAAAACGCTGACCATTTGGCAGCAGTACTTCGTGATCGTGCAGGTGATCGGCGATGCGTTGACATAACTTCTGCGCCTCGGGAAACTGGGTGAAGAAGGCGGCGTTCTTTTCTTTGGTACGCTGAAAAGTAGCGCGGTAAACGCAGTCGGAATGGCGTGACAATGAAGGTACGCCACCGGTGATATAGCTGCGTAGCAGACTGTCCGGAAACAGCGACAGATACGTTAGGGAGCAGAAGCCGCCAAAGCTTTGGCCTAATATTGCCCAGCGCTCAATCTTCCATTGCTGACGAATGAATTCGGCATCACGCACGATATTGTCGGCGCGGAAGTGACTTAGGTAGTCAGCTTGCTGGCGTGGTTTGAGGCCAGTCAGGGTTTGATGATTGACCATACTGCTCAGCCCGGTACCGCGTTGGTCGAGCAGCAAGACGCGAAACTGCTGCAGAGCACGTTTCATCCAGCCGCTGCTGGCACTGGCGCGAGGCGAAGGAAAGCCTGGCCCGCCCTGAAAGTAAACCAGCCAGGGTTTATTCTCATCACTGCCATTGGCGGCGGTCACCGCACGGGCGAAGATTTGGATTTGAGCCGCTTTCGGTTGCTGGTAGTCCAGAGGGACAGAAAAGGTGTGAGGCGTATAGCGCACGCCAGCTTCCACGAAGCTTTGGGTCGGATGCATCATGACGAACCGGGATCCTTGTTGGTCATCGGAATAGAAGACCTAGTATAGCTGAGCACGGTTTTAAGATGCCAATGGCGGATAAAGAAGGCTGAACGGGCGCAAAAAAATGATGCTCTGAACACAGGCTGCAGAGCATCATGGGGATGTTTGGCGCTACGTTGCTTTCAGTCTAACTTTCTACCGGACCAAAGCGGGTCGCTTCAAAACGGTTCAGAATACGGTGTACAGCGTAGGCAACCGTCAGGGTGATCACGATCGCCCCAAAAATACTGCTGACCCGGTACAGGGCACTGAAGACCAAATCGCCATCCGGAGCCAGGTACTGCCCGAACAGAATGCCTAACGTGGTCATACCGCCGAAACCGGCACCGGATCCACTCGACTCTTTACAGTGCATATAACCAAAAATCATCAGGCCAATCCACAGCAGCGGGATCACGAACAGCAGGGTATCTGACCAGTCATACAGTAAGATTTGGCTTATCAGACCAAAGGTCACACCCATGATGGTACCCATTGCTCGTTTACGTGCGTAACCCATAGCGCCGTTCCAGTGCATCGGAAACAGCATCAGAACCGTGGTGGCCTGAGCAGACAGTGAGTCCTGCAGATCGGCAATCTGAAACACCACAAATGAGAGTGTTGCCATTACCGAGCCCATCAGTGCTTCATGGCGCAGACGGTGCGACTTTTTCGGTTCGGCTGGGCGTGGGGGTGGCTGACGCGGTTCTAGATCCGGAATTAAAAAGGTCACCAGATAGGCAATCAGTACTGACAGGAAACAGGCTACGATGTTATCCGTGATCAGAACATTTAGATCGGTCGTCGGGTAACTGGCAAAATGCAGCATGATACTCAGGTTAATCACACTGTTGGCACCAAACAGGAACAGCGGCCCCTTGGACATGCAGGCAAATTTACTCAGGAACAGGAAGAACGCAATGATGGTCATCATGCCCGGGTGACCGCCAAAGAGGCCGCCCAGGATACCGACCTCCAGGCCACACACCACGGCAGAAGCCATCACCTGCCGTGCGGCATGGGCACTGATGACTGGAATCATACCGAGCAGCAGCATTGGGGTAACGGTAAAAAACACCCCGTTATCCCAGCCCATGACTTTATTAAAAGTAAACCCGAGCGTGGCGCCGGTCGCGATACGCAGACACTGGCGCAAATCATTTCCTGATAATGGATGATCCCAAAGTCTCATACCATCTCCCGATTAATAGATGTAGTGCAGGGTGCTGAGAAAGTGGATCTGCGCTTTCGCCAGTAAGTTCAGAACCGGAGATTCTGGCAGCAACTGTACCGTCGCACGTGCACCAGCGGGCAGTTTCTGCAGCTCTTCATCGTGCATGATCAGGTGCAGGCGCATACGCTGCGCATCGCGTACCCAGCGGTTTGATGTGGTCGGGGTTGCCAGACGGCCGTCGGCATCAAACTGGCCTGAGCTTACACCAGCGTCAATCGTACCAACTTCAGCAGTGAAAACCTGACCCGGTTTACTGTCGAACGCCACCATTGCCTGGCTGTTGTGACCGAAATGACGCAGGCTCTTTTCGCGAAAGTCCGCAATCACATCCACTTGGTTATCCACCAGTGCCAGCAGCGGGTTACCGGCCGCCGCGTAGGTACCAGTATCCAGTTGCAGGTTGGTTACGATGCCATCATTGTCTGCGATTATTTTGGTATAAGACAGATTGAGCTCTGCCTGAGCCAGTTGGTTTTGCGCGACGCGGATATTGACGTTTTTGTCATCGTCAATGTCACCACGGCTGACTTCCAGTTCTTTAAGACGCGCACGACTTGCCGCCAGGTTGGCTTTAGCCGCGGTCGCGGCACTCAGAGCGTCATCACGTAATTGACGCGATGTCCCGTTACGCAATAACAGCGTGTTTAAACGACGGTATTCACGTTCGCGTTGTTCAAGCACGATTTTAGCGGCATCCACATCGGCTTTGGCGGCGATAATAGAAGCATCCAGCTGATCGTTATCCTGCATGACGCGTTCCAGGTTGAGCTGAGCCTGGTCAACGGCCAGTTGATACTGCTGCGGATCGATCTCGAACAAGATGTCACCTTTGTGCACCACTTGGTTGTTTTCCACGTGAATCGCCGTAATTTGACCGCTGATACGCGGAGCCACTTTAGTCACCACTCGGGTCGCTAAGGCTTGTGGCGTCAACGGCATGGTGAGGTCGGCAATAAGAAAATACGCGAAGACGAAAACAAATCCAATGCAGGAGTATTTGATCCAGCGAGCGAATTTTTGATCGGGTGTCATAGAATTAAATGTCTCTTAAATTGAAGGTTGGTCTGACAGAGTGCTAAGGGCTTCGAGAGCGTTTTCAGAGATCTGTTCCAGGATCTGGCTCAACTTCATCAGCTCATCGTCATTGATTTCGCTCAGCAGTTGGCGGCGGACCTGAAGAATGCGCGTCTCCATTTGCTGAATCAATAAACGGCCTTCATCGGTGAGCGAGATGATGCGTGCCCGTTTGTCGCTTATGCAGTGATGTCTGGTTATCAGTGATTGCTCTTCGAGCTGTTTCAAAGTACGCATTAATGAAGCAAGTTCAATCTCGAGGGAATCCGCCAATTGTTTCTGGCTGATGTTGTCCCCCAGACGCTGTAGCTTCCATAAAGCGGTCCAGCGCGGGTGAGTTAACCCCAAAGGAGACAGTTCGCGATCTGCCACCATCTTCCACAGGCGGGAGACGCGGGCGAGCTTTTCGGCCAGAGTCAATTCATACAGATTGTTGATGTCTTGGATCATAATGGGCCTTAAATACTTAGCAGGCTAAGTAATATAATTTAGTTAGCCTGCTAAGTAAATATTTTGTGAGTAAAATCACAATAAAAAGTAAGACCAATTGGCATGCAGAATAAGTGGTTTGGGCTGAAATCTGGCCGGGGTGATGAATAAGCATTGCTGAAGGGAAATAAAAAAAGCCACGCAGTGCGTGGCTTAATCATCATCGATCAGGTCAATATACGCTTAGTTATGCAGTGAACTTGTGCTTATAAGCGGTTCTTTGGCGCCGCAGCGGTTACAGGTCTGCGCCATAGATATCGAAGTTAAAGTACTTGGCCGCAATCTTGTCGTAAGTGCCGTTGGCGCGAATCTCCGCGATCGCTTTGTTAAACTTCTCTGCCAGCGCTTGGTCCTGTTTTCTCAGCGCCAGGGCGGTACCGAAGCCAATGTAGGCCGGATCAGTCACTGCTTCGCCTTTGAACTCAAATCTCTGACCTTCTGGTTTGTCCAGGAACGCCAGGCCAAGTTGATCGGCGTTTGCCATAGTCACATCCAGGCGACCGTTTTGCAGGTCAATGTAAACTTCATCCTGGCCGCCGTAACGTTTGATCTCTGCCACATCGGCAAATTTGTCCGTGACGTAACGGTCAACGGTGGTACCACGTTGTACACCGATCACCTTACCTTTCAGACCTTCTTTATCAATGGTGAAGGTCGCGTCTTTGCTGGCGGCAAAGCGGGCCGGAGTCTGGTAATACTTGTTGGTAAACAGGACTTTCTTCTTGCGCTCTTCGGTAATACGCATCGACGCCATAATCACGTCAACCTTACGTGCCAGCAGGCTAGGGATCAGGGAATCCCAGCCTTGTGATACCCAGGTACACTCCAGTTGAGCTTGTTTACACAGCGCATCGGCGATTTCGATATCAAAACCGACCGGCTGACCTTCACTGTTTTTGTAGTTAAACGGCGGATAGGTGAAGTCGGATGCCAGGCGAACTTCTTTAGCAAAGCTCGCAGAGCAGAACAGGGTGGCAATACAAGCCAGGCCAACAGCAAATTTTTTCATGAGTAAATTCCTTTTCTGTACATCTATGATTGTGACGAATATTCGTTCAGTGCGGCAACAACTTCCTGCATGCTGTGCTGACTACCTATAGTGATACGCACACAGTCTCTCAGCGCTGGATCATGACTTTGATTACGGGTCACGATACCTTGCTTGAGCAGATACGCAAACAGAGTTTCTCCGGCGCGAGTGCGCAGCAGGACAAAGTTGGTCGCGGACGGGTAAATTTTTTCAATAAAATCGTACTGACCCAGTTGGCTGATAAACCAATCGCGGGTTTCAATCAGTTGATTGGTTACGGTACGCATTTTATGCAGGCCTTGCTCGGACAGGGCGTCCAGTACGATAGTGGCACTTGAATCCGGCATTGGATACGGTGGAATCAGTTTGGCAACGTATTCCATGACGCTCTCATCGGCGATGATAAAACCGCAGCGTACCGCCGCCAGGCCAAATGCTTTTGACAGCGTACGGATCACAACCAGGTTCGGGTAACGCGCAATCAGTGCTGCCACGCTCTGGTCAATTTCGAACTCAATATAGGCTTCATCAACCACTACCAGGGCATCTTGCTGCGTGCCTTCCAGAATCTCGATGATCGCTTGTTGCGACAGCGGATTACCGGTCGGGTTGTTTGGTGAGCACAGGAAAACCAGGTTGGCCTGCTTAGCCGCAGCGATAACGCCCTGGGTATCCAACTCAAATGCATCGCCAACCAGCGGTACATGCAAGGTTTCAATCGCCAGTGCATCGGCACAGAATTCATACATGGCATAAGTCGGCGAGCAGACGACGATTTTGTCTTTGCCTGGCTGACAGAAAGTACGGATCAGCAGATCAATCGCTTCATCGGCACCACGCACGGCAACCACAGGTGAAGTGACCTGGCAGTAATCCTGATAAGCCCTGGCAATGTCGTGCGGCAGGAAATCCGGGTAACGGTTGAAATTCTGTGACGATTCACCGTAGTGCACTGCGTGCTCCAGTTCGTTGGCATTCAGCCAGACCCGACCCGCGCCACCAATCCGGCGAGCAGACTGGTAAGGTATTAATTTTTTTATGGCCTCTGGTGCCAGTGTAGATGCGATGGATGACATGAATGCCCTCTGGCTGCTATTATTTAGTCGCATTAAATGATTTTTTATGCTGTTAATTGCATTTAAAGTGATTTTATTTGCAAATTAATCAACAGATGATTCATTCAAACAAAAAGTATTTGTAAAAGGAATCGAAATAAACACATACTAGCCATGATAAAAAATCATGGCTAAAGGCGAACTATGCATCTTCCTTCTACCAAAACCCTGCAGGCCTTTCTGGCCACGGCTGAGTACCTGAATTTTACCCGAGCTGCGGACGCCCTGAATCTGACCCAGGGGGCGATCAGCCGGCAGATCCAGTCGTTGGAAGAGTTGCTGGGAGTAAAACTGTTTTATCGTCATGCGCGCGGGTTGAGCCTCACTCAGCAGGGGTTGAAGTTTGTCCCGCACGCTGAAGATATTTTGCGCCGCTTGCGTATGGCGATTGATGATGTCTCCAGCACGCCGTCGAGTATTAAACTCAATGCGCCGAGCTGTGTGACTTCGTGGTTGCTGCCGCGGCTGATGGCGTTTCAGGAAGCGCATCCTGAAATTGATGTGGCATTGACCTCAACCATTAAGCATCATCCTGAGCCTGACTTTGATCGGTATGACGCGGTAATCTTGTATGGCAAAGCGACTAAGATGCCAAATTTGGTCAGCCAGTTACTGTTTGAAGAGCGGCTGACGCCAATTTGCCGGCCGGAACTGCTTGCCGAAGGGCAGGAGACCTTGTCGTTAGAACAGCTGACCAAAATGACCTGGCTGCATGCTAACAGTGAGCAAAGTGACTGGAAGTTGTGGCTGGCCCATCATGGTCAGCGCGGCTTATCAAGCCGCAGTAACCAGCATTTTTCTACCTTGGACCAAGCGATGAATGCCGCGCAGCAAGGCTTCGGTATTGCCGTGGGGGATGTAACACTGGCCGCGCAGGATTTGGCGATGCACCGCTTGGTCTCACCTTTTAGTGATGCGGTGCCGTCCGGCTACAACTACTCGATTCTGTTTCCCAAGCAGAGTGATAATCCCATGCTCGATCTGCTCCAGAACTGGCTGGTGGACGGTTATCACGCGACGTTAAGTTAAACGTGCTGTACGGCACTAAGGTCGTTTATACCACCGTACCTATGTGTCTCCTTATCGATAAGCACCCGTGTATTCACCCGCGGCGTTATCGTTTTTCTCTATCAGAGTAATAGCCAAAAGCAGCCTGCCTGACCGCTTGAAGAGGGTTATAGTGGCGGGGTCCATTGATAACAGCAGCAGAGGTCATAACTGCCGCTGTTCCAGTCCGCAAAGTGCTGACAGCGAAACACTGATAGCCGTTTGCTCTTTGCCGGACACATGGTTCGCACTGCCCTATGCCCGTGGTTGTTGCTCGGAAGTGACTATTTTTCCTTGGATGAATATCGTCGTCCGAGCTTGATTAGCGGTGACAGCAGGCTTTTTGCGCCACAGATATTGGCGCTTTAGCTTTTTTAGACGATAAGGCGCAAGCCAATCACCTGGTTGCCGGATAAGCGATTCACTCCATGCTCGCTTATCCGGTTTTTTTTGGTGTTTAGGAAAGTGCTAGAGGTCTGGGTTGAATGTATCGCTGCGTATAAAGTGATCGATCTGGCGCGCGATATAGTCGTTATAGATCATACTGGTGTGGGTAGTGCGGGTTTCAATATGGTCGGTCATGCCATCGATTTTAGTCTCTTCCACCGTGACCGTCCCATCCGACAGCGGCTCATTGCCCATCAGCAAACGGCGCATCCCGATAGGCACAGTTCCCGCAATGCTGCCCAGCTTCTGCGGAAATCGCCACTTATCCTCATGAGCTTGCAGACCATAACGGGCTGAGTTGCCAAGCAAAGCACCCAAACCGAGTTGCTGAATCTTAGCGACGATCGACGCGCCTTGCAGGGGGGAGCCAATCGCCAGCACATGGCTAATCTGTTGTGCTGAAGGCTGACGTGAAGCGAGATAATGTTTAATCATCAAGCCACCCAGACTATGGCCAACCAGAATATTTGTCTGCTTGCAATCGAGTGCCGCATCAATAGCGCGAAACACTTTACCTGCATCGATGGCCACACTGTTGTAACTGAGCACTTGAGTGGTATAGCCGAGTTTGGTGAGACGCTGGCTCAGTGGCTGCATAACCAGGCCATGCATATACAAACCGTGCAATATGATAATTTTCATCGCGAATTCAATGCCAAGGATCAGACAACCAATTTAACCACTGCCAGCACAAAAGGAAAGCACCAACCGAGTGGAGGAACGTGAGCAGGTTGCCGCTAACCAGCAGCATTAACGCATTGAATCAGATTGAAGTCTTGGGTGAAAGGGAAATGATTTTATTGATGGGATGCCAAATAATGACATGAAAGCCGGGGTGAAATTTCGGCTTGGGGGAGAAAATCGGCAGCCGGACCGGGAAGTCCTCCGCTGCCGAAGATAAATAGTCTTATTCAAATCCATTGAATATTCCTTCCATTTTTCTCATAAATATCGGCTTAGCCGTCATCGCGAGCAACGAAACCCTGTTTCACAATCAGATTGCCTGCGCTGTCTTCCGCGACGATTTTCAGCGTGCGTGCAGTTGGTGCGTAGTTTTTGTAAGTCAGCGTACCATCTTCAGAAGTCAGGTAAGTCTGACCTTGAATTTGAACCGGGTAGTTTGCCACAGCCTGACCATTTTGAGTCAGAGATACCTTTGCCAGGTTATCTTGAGTAGCGACATCCATGCTCAGATCGGCAGCCATTGCACCAGCGGCAAAAGTGGTTGAAAGAAGAGTAGCTGTGATGATTGAAGTGACTTTAGTCATGGTTCATTTCCTCTTGATTTAAGTTTGTTGAGCACCGTAGTGCTTGGAAGAAATATTAGATCTACGTCACACTTTTATCGATAAGATAAAGTTGTCCGACTTCTTCAAAAATATCGAACAAATAATCAGCATTTCTATTTTGCACGGCGAAATAATGCCCATGATGAATGCATGTACCATTTGTAATGCAAATGAAAATTAGTTACATTCCTGCCCTGTTTTTGCGAACCACATCATAATAAATTTAATGAAAGCCCCAACAAAACTTCATCCTTTTTGCCTGGCTATTGTTGCCGGGTTAGGTGCGCCAGGATTGGGCACCGCAGCGTTTGCCGCAGATAATGCAACTTCAATCGAGCTTGCCACACAGCCTGTGACTTCTTCTGCCGATGCTGAAACCAGCTCTGCCGATCAAGACACTATGACGGTTTATGGTCGTGCGCTCTCTTTATACCGGGCGAATGAAACCAGCCTGGCGACCAAAACGCCGACCGCGATTGACGACACGCCGCAATCTATTCAGGTATTGCCGCAACAACTGATCGAAGATCAGGGCGCGCGTCAGATAACGGATCTGTATCGCTCTGTTAGTGGTGTCAGCCAGTATTCCTATTCCGGGGTGACGTTCCGCGGTTTTCGTCAGGATGAAATTCTTTATGATGGTGTGCGCGGAGACCCGTTTAACGGCTTTGCCATTCCACAACTGTTTAATATCGAACGGGTGGAAGTGCTGAAAGGTCCGTCCTCTGCTGTGATGGGCAGTGGCGAACCGGGCGGGGTGATGAACTATGTCACCAAGAAACCGGCTTATACTACCCAGCGCCGTGTTTCTGTGACGGCGGGCAACCAGGATTTTGTCAGTGGCGGCGTTGAGCTGTCGGGGCCGGTTAACGATGATGCCAGCCAGCGCTATCGTGTGGCGATTTACCAGGATCATGAAAATCCGTCCCGCACTAATACTGATGTACGCAACCGCATCATTGATCTTGGTTACAGCTGGGACATGAGCGAAGACAGCACGGTCACGGCTCAGTTCACCGATATTATCCAGCATTACGGCGGTGCCCGTCTGCGTGGTATCCCGACCGATGATGCGGGTAACTTTCTGGCTGACATCGACTGGAACGCTAACGAAGCGTCCGATTTTCAGGATCTGGAAGCGCAGGTATATCAGTTGCGTCTTGACCACAGCTTCAACGACTGGCTGAGCGGTGATGTAACGTTGCGTTACTATGAAAACAGTGAAGATCAGAAATACCATGAGCCGAACGGGTTGGAAGATACTGATGGTGATGGCGTGGCTGACTGGAGCGAGCGTCAGTTCCGCGATCAGGTTCGCGATAATAAAGCAGGTTCGGTATCGGCGAATCTCGTTGCGCTACTGGGTGATCACACGCTGCTGTTTGGCGGAGACTACTACCGCATTGATGAAGACTATGTCTATTACCGCGCCAAAAGTGTGGGTGGCCTGAGTCTGACTAATCCGGTGTATGGTGCTGACACTTCCGCTTATACCTTAAGTTTGTCTAAACAGACCGATTCACGCTCTGAACGTTATGGCGCCTATGCGCAAGATCAATGGCAGATTAGCGAGCAGTGGAATGTGTTGGCCGGACTGCGCATTGACGGCTTTAAGGATGAAGTGAACGATATCAAGAACTCGACCGAAGAGCACTATACCGGTTCTGGCATGTCCTACCGTCTGGGGTCGACTTACAAAATCAACCCGCAATGGCACCCGTATGCCGTGGTCGCGACCGGATTTGTCCCGCAGGATGCCGCGGATCAGGCGTCGTCTAACGGTGGTCCGTTTGATCCGGAAGAAAGCCTGATGTTTGAAACCGGGGTCCGCAGTTACTGGTTCGATAATGCCCTAAACGTCAATCTGGCGCTGTACCATATTACTAAAGAGAACATTCTCCAGGCAGACCCGGATGACGATACACGCTCAGTGGCGTTTGGCAAGGTGCGCAGCCAGGGTGTGGAAGTGGATATGCTGGCCGATGTCACTGATAACTGGACTGCGAATCTGAGCTATGCCTACAACGATACCCGGGTCAAAGAGGCTTACGATGGTATCAGCGGCACAGTGGGAACCCGCTTTGCGAACGCGCCGCACCATCAGTTGGGGCTATGGACCCGTTACGATCTGACGGCGATCGATTCGTCGGTGGGTTTCGGCGCCGACCATGTCAGCGAGCAGTACAACCAGAGCGGCCAGATAGTCAAAGCGTATACTGTGTTTGATGCTTCCTGGCAGACACGCTGGCAGGATTGGCTGTTCCAGCTCAACGTAAAGAACTTGTTTGATAAGAAGTATGCCGTCAGTGGCTTTATCGATCGTACCGGACATTTCCCGGGCGAGCAGCGTCGGGTTTATCTGACCGCAAGCTACGATTTTTAACCTAAGTCCGGCATTAGCCGGACTTTTTTGTGGCTCATTAAGAGTAAGTTAAGTGAGTAACTAAAAATAATTCTCACTGCAATTTTCGTTTCATCTGAAATCGAAATCAGTACAATCGAGAGCGGCATTAAGGTGCTGATGATCACGAAAATTAGGAAATAGATATGAAATGGTCTTGTTGGATAGCACGTAGTCTGGTGCTAATGGGATGTTGGGTGAGCTTTATGGCCTCTGCCGTGACCGTGACGGACAGTCACGGTGAATTCACCTTAGATTATGTACCGCAGCGCGTTGTCACGCTGGAGTTTTCTTTTGTTGATGCTCTGGCGGCGGTGGATGTCAGCCCGGTCGGGATTGCCGATGATAATGACCCCAATCGCCTGCTGCCTGCGGTACGCGATAAGCTAGCGCAGTGGACATCGGTTGGTACCCGCTCCCAGCCAAGCCTGGAAGTGATTGCGTCGCTTAAACCGGATCTGATTATTGCTGATGTCGATCGTCATTCATCGGTGTACCGTGATTTGCAGAAAATTGCGCCTACGCTGCTGCTGCCTTCACGCCGCGAAACCTATCAGGATAACCTCAAATCAGCAGCGATTATTGGTCAAGTGCTGGGTAAAGATAAGCAGATGCAGCAACGTCTGGCTGAGCACCAGCAGACCATGCAAGGTTACGCCAGGCAGTTGTCGACACTTAAACAGCCTGTGGTGCAGTTTGGTGTCGCGCGTGAAAACGGTTTTTACGCTCACTCAGCGGACTCTTACGCTGGCGGTGTGATTCACGCCCTGGGCCTCGATTCTCCGGCCGGACTGAAAAACGAAAATGCGTCGCGTCAGATCAGTCTGGAACAACTGCTGGCACTCAACCCCGGTTATCTGGTGGTAGGAGATTACACCCAAAACAGCATCATTACCCGTTGGGAAAAGCAACCGTTGTGGAAACTGTTGTATGCAGTGCGCGCCAAGCATCTGCTGCACGTTGACGGCAACCTGTGGGCGCGTTGCCGCGGTATCCTGGCGGCGGAATATATGGCGGCCGATCTGGTTAAACTGGTTAACTCCTGATGAGCCGGGCTGACAAGCTAAAACAGACGAGCGTGGTTGCCACGCTCGTTGTGTTTTTATTGCTGGTTGCCTGGTGGGCGCTGTTTGCCTTTTCGGCGGTGCCGGTCTCGGGCGCTGCAGCGCTGACGGCCTTGTGGGCGCCGGATGAGCAGGTGATGGCGCACATGATTGTGCGCGAAATTCGTCTGCCAAGGGTGCTGGAGGCAGCACTGGTTGGTGCGAGTCTGGCCTGCGCCGGTACATTAATGCAGGGGCTGACCCGCAATCCGCTGGCGTCACCGAGCCTGTTTGGCGTCAATGCCGGCGCGGCACTGGGTATGGCGCTGGTCAGCACCGTATTTGCAGCGTCTTCAGCTCTGACGACTCCGGTGGCGGCTATGATCGGCGGATTCACGGCTTGGGGGTTAGTGATGCTGCTTGGTGGCGCCTGGAAAATGGGCTCAGAGCGCGGTCAGCTGGTTTTGGCCGGGATTGCAATTTCAGCCCTGTGTGGCGCGCTGACCAAAGCCAGCGTCATTCTGGAGGAAGATCAGGCCGCCAGTGTGATGGCCTGGCTGGCGGGCTCGTTTGCTCATGTCAGCTGGGACACCTGGCAGATGAGCTGGCCGGGCCTGAGCGCAGCGTTGGTACTCAGTATGCTGCTGGCTCCCAAGGTTAACGTGCTGGCGATGGGCGATGAGCGGGTCAAAAGCTTAGGCGTTAATCTGACTCTGCTGCGGGTGCTGATTGGCCTGGCAGTGCTGGTGCTGGTTGGCTTGTGTGTCAGCACGGTCGGAGCGATCGCTTTTGTCGGCCTGATTGTGCCGCATATGGCGCGTTTACTGGTGGGCTATGATCACCGGCGTCTGTTGCCGGTGGTAATGCTGATTGGTGCGATGCTGACCCTGCTGGCCGATATCATCAGCCGGGTGGTGGTGTTTCCGACCGAAACACCGGCCGGTGCTGTTCTGGCACTGATCGGTGCACCTTGCTTTCTGTATCTGGTGAGAAATCGCGCATGAATTCCTTAATCAAAACGCAATGCCTGCTGCTGGGCGGGATTGTTGTGCTGTCCGTGGCCAGCCTGAGTCTTGGCGCGGTACATATTCCGTTACCGCAGGTGTGGGACGGTCTGTTTCCCGGCAGTGAGCACTATTTCACCATTCATGATTATCGCCTGCCACGGATTGTCATCGCGATTCTGGTTGGTGCTATGCTGGCCAGCGCCGGGGTACTGATCCAGGGCGTGATTCGTAACCCGCTGGCATCGCCGGATATTCTCGGTGTCAGCCATGGCGCTGGTTTGGCGGCGGTGGCCCTGATGACCTTATGGCCGACGGTGTCAGTCTACTGGCTGCCGCTGGCCGCTTTGTGTGGCGGTATGGCCTCGGCACTGGTGCTGGCTTTGGTGTGCGGCGGCAAGACCGCTCCGGTCAAACTGGCCATCACAGGTGTCGCACTGGCTGCTTTGTACGGCAGCGGAATAGACTTTCTTATCCTGACCCAGCCACTGGAAATCAACAATGCTCTGCTGTGGCTGACCGGCAGTTTATGGGGACGCGGCTGGGATCAGCTCACTTTGTTGTGGCCATGGTGGGCCGCGTTGCCTGTCATGCTGTGGCTCAGTCACGCCCTGAATCTGCTCACTCTGGGCGATGAACGTGCGCTCAGCCTCGGTATTTCGGTCAACCGGGTACGCGCTGCGGCGCTGCTGGTGGCAGTGATCTGGACTTCGGCGGCGGTTGCCGTGTGCGGACCGATCAGTTTCCTTGGACTGGTGGCACCGCATCTGGCACGGCAACTGGTCGGCGGTCGGCATCAGAACTTACTGCCGACCGCGATGCTGGTGGGGGCTTTGCTGCTGCTGGTCGCTGACCTGGCGGCGCGCATCATTGCTCCGCCCCTTGAGCTGCCGGCCGGCATTATGACGGCTATTATTGGCGCGCCCTACTTTTTATACCTGCTAACTAAGATGAGATAACCGATGCGTTTAAGTACTGAAAATCTGACTGTCGGCTACGGCAAAGGCCCGATCGTGAAAGGCGTCGATGTCGATATTCCATCGGGTAAAATTACCGCACTGCTCGGCCCGAATGGTTGCGGAAAATCGACCTTGCTCAAGACGTTGTCACGCATTCTCAAAGCGCAGAGCGGGCAGGTATTGTGGCAGGGTGAACCGATTGAACAGGTGGCATCGCGTACGTTGGCGCAGCATCTGGCGCTGCTGCCGCAGTCACAGGAGCCGCCGGAAGGCGTGACAGTGCGTGAGGCGGTGGCTTACGGGCGCAGTCCTTACACCGGTTTCTGGGGCCAGCTCTCGGCCCAAGACAAGCAGATAGTCGAGCAGGCGATGCAGGCGACCGGTGTTGCTTCTTTTGCGGATAAAGCGGTGTCAGATCTGTCCGGTGGTCAGCGCCAGCGGGTCTGGCTGGCACTCACCCTGGCGCAGGACACCGATTTTATTCTGCTGGATGAGCCGACCACGTACCTCGATATCAACCATCAGGTTGAACTGATGAAGCTGATGCGCAGCTTAAATCAGCAGGGCAAAACCATTGTCACTGTGTTGCATGATATTAATCAGGCCTGTCGTTACTGCGATCATCTGATCGTAATGCAGGACGGACACATAGTCAGTGAAGGCCGTCCGGCGCAGGTAATGACCCCGCAATTGTTGGCCAGTGTGTTTGAGCTGGATGCGGAAATCCATCAGGACCCGATCGCTGGCACACCGATGTGTGTGGTGCGCTGATCACGGCAACAGGCGACAAGGCGAGCGCCGTTTCCGATGCCGGGGTGGTGGACGGTGGATTGTCAGTGGCGGCTGCCACGCAGGGCGCTCGGGTCAAATGGTATCTATGAGAGCAACACAGGTTACAGGCTGTACCAGCCGATCATCGCACTGCACACCAGATACATCATCCCGATATAGCGCCAGTTTGCGTTCAGCAGCGCTTTGGTGCCCACTGCATAGCGTGACTGGATACTGAGCTGAATACCGGAAAACGGCGACAGAGTAATACCCAGCGACCAGCCCATCAGCAGCGTCATGCCGAGCAGATTCGGGTCGGTGACCGAAGGGGCAAGGATACTGCCGGCCAGTACCACACTGGTGACCGGATGCATGCCGGTCATCGCCAGAACAATCAGTACGAGTACCGTAATACAGGCTTCAAAGGCGCCGAAATGGGCTGGTGCGAGCTGAATATCCAGCGCCATCAGCGTCGCCGCGACACCGGAGGCCAGCATCGCTGCGGCGGCAAACAGCACCACTTCGCCACACGAACTGGCGATACCGACATTAATGTGATTGCGCGCGATGCGCACACCAGGTTTGCCCTTTTTCAACAGCAGCCAGCCAGCGGTAAAGGTAATCGCGGTCAGGGTGACTAATGACAGCACGCTGACGTGCGGAAACAGCTCATGGGCGCTTATCACGATCACCGCCAGCAGGGCCGGCATCCATAGTGAATACAGGGTGACCGGATAACCGGCCAGTGAATCGCTGTCAGGCTGACGCCAGATGTGCCAGGCACTCAGGCCAAGGGCAACTAAGGCTACCGGAATACCGTAGGCGACCAGAGTACTGAGCTGGGCACCGGGCGCACTGATCAGCGCCAGACCCATGGAAGCGAAAAACGGTGACCAGAATGCACAGGCGGCAAATGCCCGCAGCAGCACCAGCCCCTGGGTGGTGGAAAGCCTACCCTGAGCGGCGATCTTATCGCCGACAATGATCACTGAAGACATATTAAGGACGGAGCCAAACAGATGGGTTCCAAACAAAGTACGCAGCAGGGCGGATTTACCTTGCGGCAGCGTTTCGCCGCTGCGTACACTTTGCACCGCAAAAATGCGCAGAAAGCCGACCCCGATCAGCATGGTGACCACGTTCTGGTTTGCTTCCAGCGCTTTGCGGACATACAGCATATCGGCACCGTGGCTCATGCCGTAAATCAGGCCGGCCAGACCAATCACCAGCAGCAGGACAATCTGTTTTTTTTGCGCGGGCTTAATATAAGGAATAAACAGAGCGGCGGCGATCCAGATAGGTACGCCGGCCCAATAGCCGCTGATAAGCCCGGTCATCTGGGCACAAAGAGAGATTACCAGGCTGATCATCAGCAGCCAGCCGCCGGAAGCGGCGATAAAAGGCGTCATAGCGTTCTTAATGTGATTGAGTGCGGAAAGTCGGGAGAATAAGAGACCTGGTGTCTGAATCCGGCTTCGTGTTTGCAGTCGTTGAAGCTTAAATTAGGATGGTGATCAAAACTTCAACAACGAATGTGATCATTATCAAAGCTTTTTAAGTTACGCAATAGTCAAGGGCTGAATTTTAAGCAAGGTATTGCGCAAAAGTTTAGCAGCATCAGAGCGGATAGGCGAAATGCCCGTGGGAAAGTCAGCGCTCCGTCAGCCGCGTAGGCAGGTCTGAAAGTAAATCACTTCATTGCTCGCCAGTCGGTAAATGGTGGCCGGTTTGCCCCCTTTGCCTTTGCAGGACGCGGCGATTTTATTGGCGCTGACAATCACTCCGGTATCGATCAGGCGGCGTTTGACCGTCATGCGGTTCATTTCCACTCCGAATTTAGCGTAGGCTTCGATGATGTCGGCGACCAGAAACTCTTTTTCCAGCGAAAACAGCACCACCGAGGTGTACTCCACGGCGGCCCGCAGTTTTTTCCACGCATGCTGAATTTGCGCCACATGGTCAAAGGCCAGCTCTTTCTCGCCGCGCAGCAGCGGGGCTAAATCAAACCAGCCCGCGCGCTCACTGTCGATACCAAAGTCTTCAATCTGACGCACATTGGACGGGTTGAGCAGGGCGTAATGGGAGATGCTCACACTCCAGCCGTCCGGGTCGCGTTTCGGGTTACCGTCTACCAGAGGGTCACTGATGAAGTTGGGAAAGGTGTGCACTTTCTGGCGGCAGATCCGGCGCCGGGCGGATTCAAAATCCTCATCGGCCGGTTCGCCGCCGGATGCCGTCATGTCTTCATCGTACACCAGGCCGCCCGGTACCGCCCATTTGCCGCAATCCGGGCGATTGGGGTTGCGGCGCTTGACCAGCAGGGTTTGGATCCCTTGTGGCGCAAGACGGAGACAAATCATATCTATGGTGACGATCATATTAGCTTTCCTGGCAAACAACGAGTCACATTCTAGGCAAGCGCGACGGCGTGGTCAAATGTAAATAACCAATTGTGACAAACTGATTTTGTCCAAATGCTCAGGGCGCTTTTTACTGGTTAAAGGGCTGTAAATAGGCGGGTTCCTCTGCTTAACCATCTAAGTTTATGGATATGAATGGCTGCAGGGTTTGTCACAAAAGTTGACAAACAGGATGTGCTCATTTATTGTTCCGGCATGAGTTAAGAACACAATGTTACTAACATGAGTTATCCTTGCCGTGAACCAAAGGAAAGCACTATGAACGCTGGCCTGTTTTCTCCCCGCATTATCCGCAGTTTGTTGGACCTCGACGCCTATAAAATCAACATGATGCAGGCGATTCACTCGCTCTATCCTGATGCTCAGGTGCGTTACGAACTGATTGTGCGCAGTGATGAAGACGTCAGTGACCTGCTGGATGAAGTGCGCGATGAGATCGCGCATCTGGCGTCGTTGCGTTTCTCCGATGCCGATATTGTCTACCTCAAACAGAGTTCACCGCATCTGAAAAGCTCGTTTTTGCAGTCTCTGCGTTATTTCCATTTCCAGCCTGAGCGTCAGATTGAAATGGGCGTGGTCAAGCAAGAGGGTAAACATCAGTTGCGGATTGGGATCCAAGGCACTTGGCGCGACACCATTTTGTACGAAACCATCATTATGTCGATTGTATCGGAGGTGCGTAACCGCCGCCGCTGGGCTGACGTTCCGGCCGAACTGCCAATCGAGGTGCTGGCCGGCAAAGTAGAGAAACTCAAAGCGGAAATCGCCAAGCGCGGCATCAGCAACTTCTCACTGACTGAAATGGGCACCCGACGCCGTTTTTCCGGCCAGGTACAGCGCGACGTGATGGCGTACCTCAAGCAGGAGATCCCGGAGCTGCTGCTGGGCACCAGTAACTATCATTTTTCCCGTGAGTTTGACCTCAAACCGATTGGCACCATCGCCCATGAGTGGTTTATGGGGCATCAGGCACTGGTCAACGTGCGTGATTCTCAGCGCGTCGCGCTGGAGCAGTGGCTGACGGCCTTTGACGGCCAGCTGTCGATTGCGCCGACCGATACCCTGACCATCGATGCGTTCCAGCAGGATTTCAACATGCACCTGGCGAAAGCCTTTGACGGGATCCGCCATGATTCCGGTTGCCCGTTTAAATGGGGTGATCGCATGCTGGAGCATTATGCCAGCATGGGAATTGATCCAAGCTCGAAAGTGTTTATCTTCTCCGACGGCCTCAACTTTGATGAAGCGCTGGAGCTGTGTGAATACTTTGCCGGCCGGGTGCGGATTTCATTTGGTATCGGCACCTTCCTGACCAACGATCTGGCAGGTTGGAAAAATCAGGCAGGCAAGGCGTATCAACCCCTGTCGATTGTGATTAAGCTGACTGAATGTAATGGTCGTCCGGTGGCGAAAATCAGCGATGAACCGGAAAAAGCGATGTGTGAAGACCCAATCTTCCTCGCTAACCTCAAGCGTCGTTTCAATATTGAGTTGGATGTCGATGCACTGGTTGAGGAGCTGCGTCGGCAAAAGCAGGTTAAGCGGCAGTATATCGCAGCCGCCTGATCCGACTTTCGTCGCGGCTTAGATAGACAAGATAAATTAGACAAGATAAATGCGCTGACTTCGCGCTAATCGAGTGCGGCCAACACTGCGATTGAATCACAATCACACATCCACATCCACATCCAGCAATCAAGCGGCGTTTAACGCCGCTTTTTTATGCGCGAAATCTGCTCATTAAGCGGGTTCCTCACTTAACGTTAAAGCAGTGTACGTAACGTCAAAGCTGTGTACGGTATATTTTTCGTGCATCAAATCGCGAAACTGGGCATAATGCATTAAAACCACTTACGTGATTATAAGTAAATGACCCAAGACGAACGCCTGATCCACTTAACCACGCTGCTTGAGCAGCAGGGTAAAATTACCCTGAACGAAATTTGCCAGCAGTTTGGTGTATCGCGTGACTCGGCGCGGCGCGATCTGGTCAAGCTTACCCAGCAGCCCGGTATTCAGCGTATCCGTGGTGGTGCGATGACGGCGCCGGTCTCCGCCAAAAGTGAGCCTTACGCCGGTAAAACCATCAGTGCGGCCAAACATGCCATGGCGTTGTGCGCCGCCGAGTTGGTGGATGAGCAGGATTATCTGGTGCTCGACACCAGCACTACCTTGTCGCTGATGGCGGGCTACCTTGCCGTGCCGGCCACCATAGTGACCAATTCCGTTAATATTGTCGCCAATACAGAGCTGAGCAGTGACCTGACCGTTCATTTGCTCGGTGGCCATTTTGACCCTTACAGCCGCGCGGTACTTGGCGCTCAGGCGCAGCAACAGATGGCCGGCTATCATGTCAACAAAGCCTTTATCGGTGTGTGCGCTTTATCTGAGCGCGGCCTGACCACCAACGATGAGCAGGAAGCAGCGATGAAAAAGGCCATGATGGCGCAGGCCGAGCAGGTGATTTTGGTGTGTGAACATCAGAAAATGGACGTCGAAAACTTCCATCATGTATGTGATATCGCCGCCATTGACATGGTGATCACCGACGCAGCGCCAACAGCCGCACTACAACAACTGTTTGAACGTCACGATATTCAATGCATCGTGGCAACCCCACAAGAAGGACAGCTTTAATATGACTTACGCCCCGGTAAAAACAGCCGTGATTGGTTACGGCTTCTCAGCGAAAACCTTCCATCTGCCGTTTATTAAAACCCTGCCGGAGCTGGAGCTGAGCGCGATCAGCTCCAGTCAGCAGGATGCCGTCAAAGCTGACTGGCCGGAAGTTGAGTGGTTTGCTGATGCCAATTCGCTTCTCGATAACAGCGATGCCGAGCTGGTGATCATCACGGCTCCGAATGATGTTCACTTCTCGCTCGCTCAACGCGCGCTGGAAAACGGCAAAAACGTCATTGTCGAAAAGCCGTTCGTGACCCGCATCGAAGACGGCGAAAAGCTGATTGCGCTGGCCGATGAAAAAGGTCTGACCCTGAGCGTATTCCACAACCGCCGCTGGGATGGTGACTTCCTGACCGTGAAAAAGCTGATTGAACAAGGTACGCTGGGTGAAGTTAAACTGTTTGAATCGCACTTCGACCGTTACCGTCCGGAAATCCGTCAGCGCTGGCGCGAACAGGCCCAAGACGGCGGCGGCATTTTGTTTGATCTGGCACCGCACCTGCTGGATCAGGCGCTGATACTGTTTGGCCTGCCACAGGCGATCAACGCTCAGTGCCGCCTGATGCGCCCGGGCTCTACCACCATCGATTACTACAACCTGATCCTGCACTACCCGGAGCACATTGTGCACCTGCACTCTAACCTGTACAGCCCGGAGCCCAACCTGCGCTACAAAGTGCTGGGTTCAAAGGCCAAATTTGAAAAATACGGCCTGGATCCGCAGGAAGGTTACCTGAAACAAGGGCTCCTGCCGGAAGCGCCTGAGTGGGCTGCTGAAGAGGCATCCCTGTGCGGCGTGCTGTACAGCGAAGAAGGTTCTGAGCCGGTGAAAACCGAGCTGGGCGGCTACCAGCTGTACTTCAAAGCGGTGGCCGATGCGATTCGCTTAGGCACCGCCAACCCGGTACCGCCACAAGAAGCGCTGCATAATATTGCGCTGATTGAAATGGCGCTGCAAAGCAGCAAAACCGGCCAGACGATTCAGGTGAATCTATGAGCCTGACTCTGGATGATGTGCTGGCGCAGGAAGCGACAATTCAGCTCAAGCACTTCAATCACGAGACAGCCTGGCAACTGGGCTGTGCACTCAAGCAGGCGGCAGAGCAACGCGGCGCGGCGGTAGCGATTGAAGTGTTTGGTTTTGGTCAGGTACTGTTCCAGTATGCGATGCCGGGCACGGCGGCTGACAAGTTTGATTGGGTACGCCGCAAGCGCAACTCGGTGCTCAAGTACAACCACAGTACCTATTACCTGTCGCTGTACAACGCGCAGAAACAGCGTGAATTTGAAGCGCAGCTGCATGTCGATGCCAACGAGTATTGCGGCCACGGCGGTTCGTTCCCGATCCGCATCCAAGGCTCCGGCCTGGTCGGCGCGCTGACCGTTTCCGGCCTGCCGCAGGAAGAAGACCATCAGCTGGTGGCGGACGCACTGCAAAACGTGCTCAGCCAGCAATAATCTTTGTAGAACTAAAGCTTGTGTAATAAAGCTTATCCGATACACAAAGTGTAAAGCCCCGCGAGGGGCTTTTTTGTTGCACTAAGCGGCGGCTGTTTACAGTGTAAACTTAGCCCAGCTTGACCAGTACAAACTGCTTTTTGCCACGTTGCAGCACATAGTAACGGTCGAACAGGGCGAAGTGATCGGTAATCTGCGCGCTTTCGCAGCGTTCTCCGTTGATCCGAATCGCCCCTTGTGTCAGCCATTCGCGTGCCTGACGTTTGGAAGCGGCTAGTCCGCTGGAAAGCAGCATGGCAACCACTTCCTCTCCGGGTGTCATGTCGCTGCGTGTCATATTGAGGCACGGCAATCCGTCCTGCTCTAACTGACCTAACTCGGCTTCGCTGAGCTGATTCAATTCACCGCGGAATAGCGCAGCGCTGATACGTTGCGCACTGGCTAGCCCTTCATCGCCATGCACAAAGCGGGTCACTTCACTGGCTAGGATCTGCTGCGCCTGCGGCTTGCCCTGACGCTGTGAGTCTTGCTGTTCAATCTTGGCAATCTGCTCCATGGATAAGAAGGTGTAGTAGGCGAGGAAGCGGTACACATCGCTGTCATCACAATTGAGCCAGAATTGGTAGAACGAATACGGCGAGGTCTTGCTTGCATCCAGCCACACCGCGCCGCTTTCGGTTTTGCCGAACTTAGTACCGTCGGATTTGGTAATCAAAGGCAGAGTCAGGCCATGAACTTTGCTTTGATGGAGGCGGCGGGTCAGGTCGATACCGCTGACAATATTACCCCATTGGTCGTTACCGCCGATTTGTAACTGACACTGCCGGCTGTGGTTGAGATGGGCAAAATCATACGCCTGCAGCAGCGAGTAGCTGAATTCGGTAAACGAGATGCCCTGATCCGGGCGCTCAAGCCGCTGCTTCACCGATTCACGGTTAACCATGCTGTTCACTGAGAAATGCTTGCCGATATCGCGAAAAAAGCGAATCACATCCATATCTTTCATCCAGTCGGCGTTGTTGACGCACTGGATAGGCTGATTGAGATGCGGGGTCATTAGCCGCGTAATCTGACCGCTTAAATCCGCAACCCATTGCCCGACAGTCCCTGCATCGTTCAGGCTGCGCTCAGTGGCTTTAAAACTCGGATCGCCAATCATCCCGGTGGCACCGCCTACCAGGGCTATTGCCTGATGTCCGGCATCCTGAAAGCGCTTTAACATCAGCAAGGGCACCAGATGGCCGATGTGTAAACTGCCCGCCGTGGGGTCAAACCCGCAGTATAAGGTTTGCGGTGTAGTAAACAGCTGGCGCAGCTCTGCCAAATCGGTGCTCTGTGCGATCAGCCCGCGCGCGCTCAGGTCATTAAACAAAATATCTGAATTCATACTGCCTCCAATCATTGATGTTGGCAGCATAAGCAAACGATGCGCGCGGGGCGATGTCCCTAAAGGGACAATCACGCTGTTTTAGTCTGCTTTGGGCGTTGATGGGTAGCCGGCTGCGATCAGGTGATTTAAAAACAGCTGAAACAGTTCGCTCAGCGAGGCGACATTGAGCTGGGCGTAAATGCGTTTACGATGGTTTTTCACCGTACCATGACGGATGCCGAGCTGCTCGGCGATGTCCTGTGAGTCGAGGCCCTGAATCAACAGCGCCGTGATCTGCTGCTCGCGCGGGCTGAGCCGGGCGTGTCCGAAACTGGCAATTGCCGCTTCTACCCAGTGGCGCAGATCCTGCGGCGCCTGACCACTTTCAGCCAGTAGCAACGGCTGCGGATTCCAGTGCTGACGGCATAATGCGGCCAGCGCGACAAAGCGTTGTTGCAGCGCATGTATCTCGTCTTTGGTGACAGGATTGTGCTGTGACAGGAACCCGAGATGAATCACTATACTGCGTTGGCCTGCAAGATTGACCGCCAGGGTGACTTCATCCTGCCAGCCGGTTGCGGAGTAAAACTGATGCTGATATTCGCGCTGCGCCGACTCGCTGCCCGCCACCTCGCGCCAGTGAAACACACCTTCGCTGTGCTCGCGCGCCACTTTGAGATAAAACGGGTCATGCTGATAGGCGTGGGTCAGGTAGTGCTGGAACAACAGCTCACGTCTGGCCGGCAGTGAGTCATACAAATAGATCGGATGTTTATCCAGACGATGGCCGAGAATCACCGCGCAATCGAAGCTGAGTACACTTTTTAGTACGTCAATAAGACGCGAGCTGAACTGCGGGCTGTGCAGCGCGCTGATCGCTTCACCGAGTGCGTGGTATTCCTGATAACTGACCTGCATGAGCATCCCTTGCGTGTGACTGAAGCTATAATTTTACCCCAGTATGCCTGCTGGCGGCGGGCAAATCGAGTGTCAAGCTGAGCCGTTATCAAGCATAAAGTGTGAACTCGCTCAATCTATTGTCGACACACTTACGGCACTCTGGCTCAATGCACTTATGCCATGGTCACGGAGGACATTATTTATGGCAGAGATTTGCTGGACCGAATTTCGTCATACCCTGCATCAGTTTCCTGAATTGTCCAATCAGGAGAAGGAGACCGCGCAGCGCATTGTGGCGCAGTTTGAACATTTTAAGCCTGATCAAGTCCTCACCGGCCTTGGCGGCAGTGGGCTCGCTTTTGTGTATCAGGGCCGGCAGCCTGGGCTGACAACCTTGATTCGCTGTGAACTCGATGCGCTGCCCATCGAAGAGACTAACACCTTTGCTCACCGCTCCACTCACAGCGGCGTGTCACACCAGTGCGGCCACGACGGCCATATGGCGATTGTCAGCGCGCTGGGCGAGCAGCTCAGTACCCGCCGCCCGGCGAGGGGCAGAGTTATACTCGCCTTCCAGCCCGCCGAAGAGACCGGTGAAGGGGCGATTAATATGGTCAATGATCCTAACTTTGCCAGCCTGATGCCGGATTACGCCTTTGCGCTGCACAACTACCCCGGCCTGGCGCTGGGCCATGTGGCGGTCAAAGCCGGCCCGTTTAACTGCGCCTCGCGCGGCATGATCATCCGTCTGCAGGGTAAAACGTCCCACGCGGCGCACCCGGAAAACGGTGTCAGCCCGGCCATGGCGATGTGCGAGATCGTCACTAAGCTCACCGCGCTGCCGCAGTACCTCAGCGAGCGCTGCTGGGTGACGGTGATCCATGCCAAACTAGGCGAAGTGGCTTTCGGCACCGCCCCGGGTGAAGCGGTGGTGATGGCAACCCTGCGCAGCGAAAGTAACCAAACCATGCAAAGCCTGGTGGAAGCTGCCAGCAAACTGGCGCAAACCAATGCCGATAAATATGGTTTAGGCTGCCAACTCGAATGGCAGGATGTATTCCAGGCCAGCGTAAACTCACAACAGGGCTGCGAACGGGTAGTGCAAGCCTGCCAGGAAACCGGCACGCCATATACGATTTTAGAAAAACCGATGCGCTGGTCAGAAGATTTCGGCCAGTTCACTGCGGTCGCGAAAGAAGGGGCGATGTTTGTGCTCGGCTCCGGCCAGCAAAGCCCGCAACTGCATAATCCGGATTACGATTTTCCCGATGTCCTGACGCCAGTCGGGCGGGATATCTTCGCCAGTATTGTGGCAGGGCTTCATGGCGTGGATGAAACTGCGCTTTGAGGGTGGGAGTGTTTCGTTTAAAATTCTGTCAATTGTATTGGATTTATCTTAATTTTTGTTTAAATGTTCTATTATTTTTTATTTCCCCTGTAGTATTCTGTACACGATGTAAATTAAAGTTGGTTATTAATATGAAATTATCGAAATGGCTAGAAAATTGGGGCATGATGTCACTGAAGATTAAAGCTCCCTTTTTGGAAATGGAGTGGCAACCGAAAGATGAAGATAAGGCGGCAGCATGGGAGCTTTATATTGAGTTAATAACTCGCGTTACAACACAAAATCTTAGTGATAGTTCGGGGAGTGAAAAAACAGCACTAGATAGTGTTTATCAATTATTCCCTATTACTAGAGATGTAATAAAATCTAATGGTCGAAACTGTATAGAATTTACAAAAATTGCCGTGATTGTGTTAAATCAAATAGTGAGGCCGTTCACATCAAAATGGCACTTAATCTTAGCCAGTGATAATATTACGGAACAGCAAAAAAACCTTTTTCGACAAGATCTTAAAGTTCTTCAGCTAGAACTAGTCACTTATAGTAAAATGTTGGCAGATTTAGCAGATGTGGAAGATTTAAGCGATATTATAACAGCTTAAGCTAGGTGAAAAAATGATAAAAGCATTTCTATCTCATTCGAGTAAAGATAAAGCCGGCTATGTGAGGAATGTCGCTAATTGGTTGGAAAAAGACAATATCGTTTATGATGAATTTACTTTTGAAGAAGGTGAACGATCTTTAGATGAAATTCTATTAGGTTTAGATAAAGCGGAACTATTTGTTTTCTTCATCTCTGAAAATTCTCTAAACTCGGAATGGGTTAAAACTGAAGTATCCGGTGCAAAACAACGGTTAGATGAAAAAACTTTATCAAAAGTTTATCCTATTATTATCGATGGTTCAATAAAGTTTGACGATCCCAGAATTCCAGATTGGCTGCGTACTTATAATATGAAGCCAATTTCAAGATCTTCTGTTGCTGCTCGTAGAATTCATACTAAATTAAGAGAGATCTGTTGGAAGAAATATCCAAAATTGGAATTGAGGGATAATTTCTTTGCTGGTAGAAACTCTGAGACGGATAAATTTGAAGGCCGAATCCATGATTTTTTCCTAAATAAGCCTCTAGCTATATTCTGCTCGGGATTCCCAGGGGTAGGTAGAAGAACATTATTGCACTATAGCCTGAGGAAAACTGATGTCACACAAGATCCTTTTAAGCCAGCTTCAATTGCGATAGATAGAGATGCGTCTATTGAAGAGTTTATTTTAAAACTGAACGACTTTGGACTTATCGATTTTGGTGAATCTCTTCTAAATATGAATGATAAATCATTAGATGAGAAAGTTTCGATCATTCATAAATTTATGGATGCAGCTCATGAAGCTCGTGAAATATTCTATATTGTAGATTCAGGCGCAATTGCAAATTATCAAAAAGAAGTTAGTGATTGGTTTAAAAAAGCTATACTTGAGTACGAAGGTAAAAAATATCCAGTATTTTGTATAGCATCGAAGTACAAGGTTATTTTTAAAAACCAGCCAAAAAGCGATTTATTCTTTTTTCTTGAATTATCGGAGCTTAGTGTTTCAGATAGAAAGAATTTTTTTAGTAAGCTTTGCGGTTTTTATAACCTAGATATTACGGAACAGCAATTTACAGATGTTTGCAATGTACTATCAGGTTATCCTGACCAAGTTAAGTATGCGGCAGACATGTTATTAAATGACTCTCAAATTAATTTTGAGGATAAAATTGTTACACTAGCTCAATACAACTCGGATAAAGCGTCTGTTTTACTGGCTAAACATGAGAATTGTGAGAAAACTTCAAATTTTATCAGAATGTTATCTAGGTTTGAAGTTATTTCAACAGAGTTCATTTTTTCTATTGTCGATGAAGAAACTTATTACCCAATTCTAGAGGATCTTGCAGCTCAACACATTGTGGAGTTAATTGGATTAGATAATGAGATAGTGAGAGTCAATGATATAGTAAGAGACTATATTGCAAGAAATAGGATAAAGCTTGATCCCGAGCTTCAGAGGTTAGTATCTGAAAAAGTTGCAGAAACAGTAAGAGACGATAATTTATTTGAGCTAGATTCATCAGAAACTATTTTTTCTATCAAAGAATCTTTAAAAAATGGTATCGTAGTAGATGAGCGCTTTATGATTCCTACACACTATCTTCGCTGTATGAAAGACCTCTATCACAATCGTGGAAGCCTAAAACGTATTATCGAATTAGCTGATATCATATTAGCTAAAAAAGATAATATCGATTCATCATCTTTGCAAGATATACGATATTATTTATGTTTAGCTCTAGCTAAAACAAAAAATGATCGGTTTATGACTGAAGTTCAACTTATCAAAGGAGATGAGCATTCTTTTCTTTTAGGATTTTTCTATCGTTTACAAGGTCGATTTGACGAAGCTCTAACTCGTTTCAATTTGATAAAAGATAAACGTTATGTTAACGCAAGAGCAAAACGAGAAATCGTTCAGGTTTATGTACAACTAGGAGAATATGAAAAAGCATTGAAATATGCTAAAGAAAACTATGAAAAAGAAAGAGGTAATCAGTTTCATACACAAGCCTACTTTAATAGTCTAATTAATTCGGATGATGCTATTCATCATGAGCGTAAACTGAAGGAACTTATTGATAACTTACGCTCTATTAATTCAGAGCAGTCTATTGAAATGGCAGATATAGCAGACGCATTATTCCATGCAAAAATTAAGCAAAATAAGACTCGTAGTTTGGATCTAATTAAAGATTGTGTTGCTCGTTATCCAGACAATCACTATCCCCTATTAGGTTATTGCGACATTGCATTAATTTTCTCTGATAAAATTGAATTTAAAACTGCTATAGAGAAAATACAAAATTTGAATGATAGTCAACTTTCATCAAGAACATTAAACCGTTACTTAGCCCTTGATGCGGCATTTTCAGGCGATGAGGATGGAGCTTTGAATTTTGTTAGGCGTGATCTAGATAGATACCCTGAAGAAAGTCGTATAAAGTTGTGTGAGGCTTTACGAGAACTTGCTAGAAGAAATTTATCATAATAGCTTAACAATGTAGATAAATAATAACTTTAATTATTTAATACGATGTCGAATCTAGTAACATCGGATTCGACATAAATTATGATCTTTATATATCACTTACAAAGGTGAACTTATTTTAAGCGAGAGTGAATTAATCATTATTGATTGCTATGTGTTATGTGATAAATAAATTTTAAAGTTACTATTAATTAGAGGTGTCATCTTAATTTATAATTAAATTTTTATATTCCGGTATTTTAAGATTTTAAAATCATAATATTTGAAATCAGAATTAGGGAATATCTGGGGAAGATATTCATTTAGGTAAATTGAATGTATAGTTCCTATGTTACACTTCAATCTCCTAATTCAGTGCTCCCATCTCCATCTGTGTTTCCTGCATCTCATTCAAACCGCCTCCGTTGTGCACATTTCTAAAGCCTTGTTTTTTAGTGCGTCCATCGCCATGGCCGAGCGACTGCTGCAGTCGTCCACAATCGGTTGTTGCTTATCGATGTTATTAAAGCCATTGCTAACGTCACTGAGAGGAATATAAGCTAAAGATCTGCATATCAATAGGCCTGAAAAAGACGACTTACCATCGCTAAGCAGCGATGGTATTCACACAGGTGGTCAGTCGAGATACCAGTTCGTCGCGTAAATCACGGCAACGACCAGAACGGTCAGAATGACAGGGATAGCCAGCATCTTTAACAATTTTTTCAAAGAGCTTTGTGGTTCAAATACCACACCTGCCGCTTCCTTTACTCTGCGATCTTCATCAAAATGCCATTTAATCGCAAAGTAGGCACCAATCGCTGTTACGATAATTTTGAGAGCTCCGGCAAAGTACGGAAAGAAGTTAGCCCAACCGCTGTTCATTGTTTATCTCCATCAAATTTAATATCGATTTTACGGCAGCATAATGAAAGGATAATGTTTACTTTTACTCTTTGATATCGCTAAACCGGACGTTTCTGATTTGCTCAACGCCGGACATATCAACGTGCGATAGACACTGTCAGGCGTTCTAGCCCGTGCAAGTCTACTGCTCGCGACCGCTGTTCACAACCTACTTTGTTATATCAGGAGTGATAGCTGGTTGATTAAAGTACTGAAAGCTCTGGCACGCCTGGGTCAAGCCTGGAGCAGCCAGCAAAGCCAACGCTGATTGCTCACGTCACAAAGCAGTAACGGGATAAGCGGAGAGTGATAAAGCCAAAACGGGGCGGTTTGGCCCGTTCAAATCAAATCATTGTGCTAAACAGGGCTAATTCAGCGGCCCGGTGTTCATCTGAGTTTCCTGCATTTCGTTCAGTCCGCCACCATTGTGCACGTGAGTGAAGCCCTGTTTTTGCAACGCTTCCATTGCCATCGCAGCACGACCACCGCTGCGGCAATACACCACAATCGGTTGCTGCTTATCGATATCATGAAAGCCAGTGCCAACGTCACTGAGAGGAATATTACGCGCTTCGGGTAAGTGGCCGTCAGCGTATTCCTGCGTCGTGCGCACATCAATCACCAATGCGCCATTATCTATCATCCGCCAAGCCTGCTCAGCCCGCTCGCTCGCCAACACCTGACCCACAGGCAAAGCCAGCATGAACGCCAGCCCCGCCGCTTTCCAGTTAACTCCAAACATAATTCCCCCTCAGAATTGAAACTCAAATAAGTATGGTTGAACAAGTGTGAATGCTCTAGAACATGTGTAGTAACAAATTATGTAATGGGGCAAACAGAAGTGAGGCTTTTTCAAATCTTTCAAGTGGCGTGCTTTAGAAACTCGAAAACCAGGGGAAAAAAATCAGGACGATTTTTTAGGTTTTTGGCGTAGGGAACGCCTAAAACCGGCCCGGACAGCGCCAAAGAACCCAAGCGCCTTTCTGGTTACTCTTTGGCAAGACAAAGAGTGACTGGCACGCTTACACCAAGCCAAAAGAAATTATTGAATTCAAAGCGTGACATACAAAGCCACGAAACAATTCATCACAGCAACCAGCGCCAAAAAAACAAAGGCACTTTCTGGTTCCAGCCAGAGAAACAAGCCAGTGCAATCGCTGCCATGTTCTTGGGCGCTACATTAGCCAATATTTTTGGGGCACCGTTTGGTACATATATTGGCCAGATAATTGGGTGGAGAAATACCTACTATATTATTGCGGCACTAGGTGTTATCTCAGCACTCTCTATTGCTAAATTATTACCTCACATTGAAAGTGAAGCCCCAACCAATCTAAAACAAGAATTCGCAGCACTCATTCAGCCAGGCAAGATTCGCGCTTTATTAATTACCATATTTGGCTTTGGCGGCACTTTCACTGCTTTTACCTATATTTCTCCGATTTTGACCGACATTACCGGTATGTCTTTAGATTACGTGCCCGCTATGTTGTTGCTGTTCGGTGCTGGCATGGCTGTCGGAAACCCAATTGGTGCACGCCTGACTAACAAAAGCGTGGTGTTCGGTATGCGCAGTACGTTGCTTCTTTTAATGGTCGTACTGGTCGCGCTTTACTTTGCTATGGGCTCAACCGTTGCCATGGTCGTGGTCACCTTCCTGTTTGGAGTGGCTATGTTTGCCACCATTCCATCTCTTCAAACCTATGTACTTTCCGAAGCAGGCAAAGCGCCGATTCTTGCTTCTGCATTTAACATCGCGGCATTCAACCTTGGTAACGCCGGCGGAGCCTGGGTTGGCGGGGAGGTTATCGATGCCGGATTGTCGTTACAAATCTTGCCAATCATAGCTGCTGCAGTTACCGCTTTTGGGCTACTACTCACGTTGTCAGTACGAACAAAACGAGAGACACCAGAGCTCGTTACCGCCTAGAAACATATTATTAAAAACAATCGGGGGCTCTCGAAAGGGAGCTTCTGCAAGGAGATAGGATGAAGCAAACATTAGTTCATAAAGATCAGCATTTTGATTCGTTCATATATGATTTTGGCGATGAGGCACATGTCGTTTTTTTCCCTGATTGGGAAGGGTGCCACACCGAATATGCTCATCGTAAAGCGAAACAACTTGCAAAAAATGTCAACGGAAAAGTACTTCTTACCGATATTTATGGTTCAGGTCATCAGCCCAAAACTTACGTTGGAAAGGCTGAAGCGTTTATACGAAAAACACTCACAGAACCCCAAGAGCTTAGGAGGCTACTTGCTGGTTTATTCCCTGTTTTCAGGGATGCCTTGGGTGCTGAGGGTAAAAAAATATCGTTTGTTGGCGTTTGCTTTGGTGGCTCGATTGTATTTGAAGCTGGCCGGGCTGATATTGGCGTGGATGCGGCTGTTTCGATTCATGGCACACCAACCTCATTCCTACCGCTTGAAAAGACGGTCAATACTCGATTTTTATTGGTACAAGGAAGTCGTGATCCTCATATTCCACTGAACGCGGTAAGCGAGTTTATGCATGAAATGGACTTTGCCAATTGTTGCTGGCAAATGCTGATGCTAGGGGGAGTTCAGCATAGTTTTACCAAAGAAGAAATTGGCTATGGCGGATATGGCTCTCGCTTTAATCAATATGCAAACGATCAGAGCTTGCATGCTGCAACTTCATTTATTTGCGGAAGCCATCATACAGACTAACTGCAGCACCTTTGGCTGCGGAGAAAAACATCACCCCCCTAAATTCCTCCGGTACTCATCCGGCGTTACCCCGGTTAAACGTCGGAACATCGCAATAAACGCAGACGCGCTGGCGTAGCCGAGATCGTGGGCAACATTTTCTACTTTCGCGCCGGCTTCCAGCATCGGCATCGCTTTCACGACGCGCAGACGCTGGCGCCATTCTGAGACCGAAATACCCAGTTCACGCTGGGCGTGGCGTGTCAGAGTGCGTTCGGTGGTGTGCGCGCGCTGGGCCAACATTCGCAGGGATTCGTTGCTGCCCGGGTTTTGCTCCAGCCAACTGAGCACTTTGCTCAGCAAAGGATCGCCGGAGGTGGGCAGGTAGCTGCCAATCGGTGTGGCGTGGGTCAGTTGTTCGGCTAACACTTGCAGCAGGCGGTATTCGGCTTCGCTGTAGGGCGGGGTAATTAAACTCTGGCGCAGGTGCTCCAGCAGGGCAATCACCAGCGGGCTGATTTCCAGCGCGCAGGTGTGCTGCGGCATGGCGTGGCACAAACTTTCATCGACATACAGTGAGCCATGGCAAGTTTCGTAGCGGTTGAGCCCCTGATGCTCGACATTGGGCGGCAGCCATAAACCGTATTGTGACGGAGTCAGATACTGGCGGCTGCCGACTTTCACTTCCATCACGCCACTGAACGAATAAACGAACTCGCCCCAGCGATGACTGTGGCGCGGATAGGCGGCGTCGGCGGGCATACAGGCGGAGCGAAACACCAGCGGAGCCGGCAGTTCGGTACTGAATGGCGGGAAATGAATCTGTTGGCCTGGAATGCTCATGCTGACTCTGTCATATCATCGCTATGGGTTGTCTGATTTTAGCTATATGTCTTAATGACGACAACGCATAATGTAAACATAGCGATAACAAAATAACAGTTGGATAACGAGAATGATGACACGCAAACCAATCGACGCCACAGCGCTCGGCATCATGGTGGTGTTTTGCTTTGCCATGGGCTTACAACAAATTGCACTTAAAGCGACCGGAGAGGATATTGCGCCGATCCTGCAAATCGGCCTGCGCTCCGCCATCGCGGCGGTATTGGTGCTGGCGTACGTGGTGATACGCGGCAAAAAACTCCAGTTTGCGGACGGAAACTGGAAAGCCGGTATCCTGGTCGGTACTCTGTTTGCGTTGGAATATCTGTTTCTGGGCGCAGCGCTGCATTATACCTCAGCGGCCCATTCGGTTATTTTTCTCTACACTTCGCCTATTTTTAGCGCCCTGATCCTGCATTTTCTCGTTGAGAGTGAGCGGCTGAAAATTGTGCAGTGGGTAGGTATTCTGCTTGCCTTTTCCGGCATCGCGGTGGCATTTCTGTGGCACGGTGAAGAAGCAGCAGAGATGCAGCCCAATATGCTGTGGGGCGATTTTCTCGCTCTGCTCGGCGGTGTGGCCTGGGGCCTGACCACGGTATTGATCCGCAGCTCGAAACTGGCCAATGTCTCTTCCGAGCAAACGCTGTTGTACCAACTGGTGATGGGCGCGCTGATTTTGCTTGGCGCGGCAGCGTGGAGTGATCAGCTCGCGATTAATCCGACGCCGCTGGCGCTGGCCAGTGTGACGTTCCAGACTTTGATTATCTCGTTCGGTGGTTTTCTGCTCTGGTTCTGGATGCTCAATACCTATATTGCCTCGCGTCTTGGTGTGTTGTCGTTTATGACGCCGCTGTACGGTGTGGTGCTCGGGGCTTTGCTCCTGGGGGAGCGGATTGAAGCCGGGTTTTTGTATGGTTCGGCGATGGTGATTGGCGGCATTGTACTGGTCAGCGGTCATGGCTGGATCAAGCAGTTGCTGACCAAGCGGCGTGCAGCGCTCAAGCCCAGCCTGAAAGCGGAATAAAATACGGCGGCGGATCGGATTCGGCCGCCGGTTTGTGTGTAACTCAAAGACATAACCAGTCTGAAACGATTAAATCAAATGCAAATGCGGCCACAGTGTAAGCCATTTCTTTTCCAGAATGCGACGCTGTACCACTTCCGGCTGACGGTTGCAGGGGTTAATCGCGATGGTCAGTGACCAGTTCTGACGCAGGCCGTACGGCGCGCAGAAGGTCAGGCGGCCATCGGTTTCGAGCCGCACACCGACGCAGGTCGGCACTTCCACCCATTGCGCAATGCCGTGCGCGGTGCTGCGATAAGGGGCATGACCGTGCTTTTCGTGCATGCGTGCCTGATTACGCACTTCCCAGTTAATGTCCGGCATGACTGCGCAGAGACGGGCTTGCAGTGCTTCTTCTGTTTGCGGTGAAACATCACTGGGATCGAAATAGACCACATCCACATCATTGAGTGGCGTCATTTCGGGCTTGTGGTGCAGGTGATCCCAAATCGCGTTGCGCACAAAGCCGGCTCCCAAATACCAGTCAGGTAAATTGAGCGCTTGCACGGCCAGCAGACAGCGCATACGCAATGAATCATTGCGTAGCAGAGCTTCGGTTTGTCCCAGATAAAGGTGTTCAATATCACTTGGCATGTATTGCGGGTAATTATGTTAGTGACTGTTGATATTCAGTATAACGGTAATCTCGCATGATGGCAGGAGAATATGATATCGGTTCAGTAAATCATCAAATTGATGCCTCAGCGCATACCAGCCCTCGTCGGAGGGCTTGGTGCAATTCCTGTGAGTTTAGCTCCCTTCCCCTGAGTTTGGTGCCGTTACAGTGAGCGGGCCAGTTCGGGCTGGCGCTTATCAAAACGTTGGCTGAGACGGGTCAGCAGCAGGGCAACCGCGACCACAATCGCGCCCACCCAGGGTGTAGTCATCAGGCCGGATTGCTCCACTACCAGGCCACCGCCCCAGGCGCCAAGGGCAATGCCGATATTAAAGGCGGCGATATTGAGCCCTGAAGCGACATCGACCGCATTGGGAGTGTAGTGTTCGGCCAGCTTCACCACGTAGACCTGCAGTCCGGGCACATTACCAAAGGCGAACATACCCCAGATAAGCATGATGATCACCGCCGTCACCGGGTTGGGCGCGGCGAAGGTCAGTAATAGCAGCACCAGGCTCAGGCCGGTGAAAATCACACTCAGCGCCTGAGTCGGACCGTGTTTGTCGGCCAGTTTGCCGCCCCAGATATTACCGAACGCCACCGATACGCCGTACACCAGCATCAGAATACTGATGGTGGATGTGGCAAAACCGGACACTTCATGCAGGATGGGGGCGATAAAGGTAAAGGCAGTGAAGGTGCCACCATAGCCGAGTGCAGTAATGGCAAACACCAGCAGCAGACGCGGCTGCATTAGTACTTTGGCTTGCTCGGTCAGCGAGGTTTTAGCCGCTTGCGGCAGGGTTGACGGTACCAGCAGGGCGCTGCCGATCAGGGCGATAAGCCCCAAGAGCGCGACCGTTAAAAAGGTGGTCTGCCAGCCGAAATGCTGGCCGATGTAAGTGCCAAGCGGTACGCCGGTCACTAGTGCAACGGTCAGGCCGGTAAACATGATGGCGATCGCGCTGGCGGCTTTCTCCCTTGCTACCAGGCCGGTCGCGATGGTTGAGCCGATGGAGAAGAACACACCGTGCGCCAGGCCAGTCAGAATACGCGCCAGGATGAGCGTGCTGTAGCCCGGAGATTGCCAGGCGAGCAGGTTACCAGCGACAAACAGCGCCATGACGGAAAGCAACACGTGTTTTCGGTTCCAGTTGCCGGTTAAGGCGGTGAGTACCGGCGCGCCGATGGCGACGCCGAGCGCATACAGGCTGACCAGCAAACCGGCCGAGGGCAGAGAAACGTTGAGGTCTGCGGCCATGGTCGGCAGCAGGCCGACGATGACAAATTCAGTGGTGCCGATGGCAAACGCACTGAGGGTTAAGGCAAATAAAGCAATAGGCATAGCAATTTTCCTGTTGAAGTTCCGCTGCCGTTTAATGAGTGGAGATGTGTCCGGCAACGGGCTGACTGTGTTTAGATAGGCGCATTATTGATGAGCTTTTATTTGCTAAAAACGCTAGTATTGGCAAAATAATTTTGTCATTTATGTAAAAATGGAACGCCTATGCTGACCCGTTCTGATGATCTGGAAATCTTACTGGCAGTGATCGACAGCGGCAGTTTCTCCCAGGCGGCCGAAGTGCTGGATGTGCAGGTGGCCAAGGTATCACGTGCGGTGAGCCGGATTGAGCAGCAGCTCGGGATGACCATCTTAAACCGCACCACGCGGCGCCTGGATTTGACTGAAGAAGGCCGTCGTTTTAGTGAAACCATCCGAGCGGGGCTACAGCAACTGCGCCAGGCGGAAGAAGAGGTGGTGTCGCGCGGTGAACTGCCGAAAGGCAAGCTGCGCGTCGATGCGGCCAGCCCGTTGATGCTTCATCAACTGGTGCCGCTGGTGCGTGAATTTCACCAGGCCTATCCGGATATTGAGCTGGAACTGACCTCGAATGAAGGCTACGTTGACTTACTGGAAAAGCGCACCGATGTGGCGATCCGGATTGGCAAGCTCAATGATTCCACTTTGCATGCCCGGCCTTTGGGAAAAAGTCCGCTGTTTGTAGTCGCTGCGCCGGACTACCTTGCCCGACACGGCTTCCCGGCGACACCATCTGAGCTGCAACAGCATGAAATTGTCGGCTTCACCAGCCCGCGTGCGCTGAATGTCTGGCCGCTGCAGGGCAGTGATTACGTTGAGCCGACCATTGCCTGCAGCAGTGGTGAAACCGTGCGCCAGTTAGTGCTGGCCGGCAATGGCATCGGTTGCCTGTCCGGCTTTATGATTCATGAAGACTTGGCCGCCGGCCGGTTGGTGACCCTGCTTGCTTCATACCGCCAACTCAATTCAGAGCGTGAGCTGGTGAATGCAGTGTATTACAAGTCCTCTAACGTCGCGCGTCGTATCTCTGCGTTTATCGATTTTATTCAGCCAAAATTCACCCTGTAGAGCGGATAGCGTGAGTTTGGCTTATGTCTGGCCGCGAGCCTGACAGCGGCAGGTGATATTAGTTTTTGCAAATTTGACAAAAAAGTTTTGTCTTTGCACCAGTTAATCTCTTTCGCTTCGGTTGTTAGCATGCTGACTGATTATCCGGCCTATGATGCGGTGTAACACGGCCACTGATTAAGAGGTAAAGCGTGCCCGGCCATGTTCGGGTAACGCTTTACCATTAACGGATGACAGTTTATTGACTTACTCTTCATTAATCCATGTTATATCAATGGATTAATGACATTGAACAACCACGATAAGGAGCGAACTCCATGCAAATTCCTCAGCTTGGCGCAGGTACATTCCGTCTGAAAGGCGATGAAGCGGTTCAGTCGGTTGCGATGGCACTTGAGGCGGGTTATCGCCACATTGATACCGCGCAGATTTATGGCAACGAACAAGAAGTTGGCCAGGCGGTGAGTGCAAGTGGTATCGCGCGTGAAGCGCTGTTCATCACCACTAAAGTGTGGATGGATAAACTCTCAGACCAGCAGTTTTTGCCAAGCGTGAAACAGAGCCTGCAGGACTTAAACACCGACTATGTTGATCTGCTGCTGATTCACTGGCCGCTGGCGGATGACAGTGTCGCGATGGGTGATTACCTGCGCAGCCTGAAACAGGCGCAGGATCAGGGCCTGACCCGCCACATCGGCGTGTCGAACTTTACCGTGGCACAGATGAGACAGGCGATTGAGAGCCTGGGCGAGGGCGTTTTGTACACCAACCAGGTGGAGGTCCATCCTTACCTGCAAAACAAGGCTGTGGTTGAGTTCTGCCGCGCGCACGACATCATAGTGACCGGTTATATGCCGTTTGCTTACGGCGA
Source organism: Vibrio sp. H11 (assembly GCF_004804295.1). Taxonomy (NCBI): domain Bacteria; kingdom Pseudomonadati; phylum Pseudomonadota; class Gammaproteobacteria; order Vibrionales; family Vibrionaceae; genus Vibrio; species Vibrio sp. H11. Next base: position 77,958 of record NZ_SSHN01000011.1, read on the forward strand.
TGTGCTGAAAGATGATGTGATCGTTGAGATTGCCGAGCAGCATCAGGCGACACCGGCTCAGGTGGTTCTGGCCTGGATGGCAGCCAATCACTTTGTCACCATTCCGTCGTCAACCAAACGTGCCAATATCGACAGCAACCTGGGCTACGTCAATGTCTCTCTCAGTGAGCAGGATATGGCGCGCATTGCGACTCTGGATCGCAACCATCGTCTGGCTAATCCGGACTTTGCTCCGCAGTGGGACTGATCCCGTCGCGTGACTGCGGCACGGAGTTGATAAGATAACCACGCTGATCAAGATGAAAAGCCCCGGCCGTTGTATTGATGGCCGGGGCTTTTACTTGTGATAAGGGTCGCGCTGTCTCAGGAACAGTGATAGCGACAGCAGCTTAAGCCTGACCCCAGCGCAGTACCTGCCAGTGCGGCTGACCAGCATGAGCCGCCAGACGCTGGCACGGATTCACCAGATAAGCGAAATCGGCGTGCTGGCACAGCGGTAAATCGTTAATCGAGTCGGTGAAAAAATGCACTTCATCAAGGTGTTGCGGGTGAGTAAGTAACCACTCCTCTAACCGGGCCACTTTACCCTCGCGATAACTCGGTACGCCGACAATCTCGCTGCTGTAATGACCGTTGCTGACCGCCATATCAATACCGAGAGCATGAGGAATACCGACCTGTTTGGCCACGGCTTCGACCAGAAAACTGACAGAGGCCGAGATGATCAGCATGGTGGTATTGTGTGCTTTGAGCGTCGCTATCAGGTTACGCGCTTCATCAAACAGACGCGGCATGATACGGCGGTCGACACATTCATCCACCAGTGCATGCACCTGCTCAACCGGCAGGGCGGCGAGGGGCTGCATTACGTAGTCGAGATAGTCTTCCATATCCATTTCACCGCGCGCGTACAGTGACATCAGATAGCGATCCTGATTAAGAAATTCCGGGTCGGTGGCGATGCCTTTGTCGACCAGAAACTCGTTCCAGATCATGGCGCAGTCGCCGTCGATTAAGGTGTCGTCCATATCGAACACGTACAGGGGTTGAGACATATCAGGCACTCACAGGTTGTAGTTCATTGAGATTAAAATGCAGCTCCAGCACACTGCCTGCAGGCAGTAAGCGCTCGGAAGAGCGGTTGAGCTGATCGACGGTCAGCTCGCAGTCATCCAGCGCGACCTGATAACGGATCACGTTGCCCAGCAGTTGCTGACTTTTGAGAACGCCGCGCATCGGCGCAGAAATATGCGCGCCACCGCTATAGTGGGACCCCGATTCTTGGCGGCCTGCTTCGGCCACATAAATCGACTCCGGACGTACTGCCACTTTATGCTCGCTATCGAGGGCAAACAGTTTTTTTGCCTGCGCAGCACTGAGCAGATTGTAATGCCCCATAAAACCGGCAACAAATTCATTGGCCGGCTGGGTATAAATTGCCTCTGGCGAGCCTTGCTGCACTATCTTACCCTGATGCATAAGGAAAATGCGATCTGACATTGTCATCGCTTCTTCCTGATCGTGGGTGACGAAGATGGTGGTCAGGTTGAGCGCCTGCTGAATGTCGCGGATTTGCTGGCGCAGGTGCTTACGGATTTTGGCATCCAGTGCCGACAGTGGTTCATCGAGCAGCAAAATACGCGGTTTGACCACCAGAGCGCGCGCCAGAGCAACGCGTTGGCGCTGGCCACCTGACAACTGATGCGGATAACACTGCTCTTTACCCTGCAGCGCGACCAGTTCGATAATCCGGCCGACTTGCTGTTCAATATGCGCTTTATTCGCGCCTTGCATCTTTAAACCAAAACCGATGTTGCCGGCCACGGTCATGTTGGGAAACAGGGCATAAGACTGAAATACCATACCAATGCCGCGCTGCTGGGGCGCACTGTGGGTAATATCCTCACCAGCGACCAAAATGCGGCCGCTGTCGACCGGGTTGAGCCCGGCCAGGCTGCGCAGCAGAGTGGATTTACCACAGCCGCTCGGACCGAGCAGGGTGATAAACTCGCCCTGACGGATATCAAAATCGATCGCCTCAAATACAGTGTTGTCACCAAAACGCTTGGTGAGCCGGGAGACAGAAACGTCACTCATGATTTTGCTCCAATCCGGCTTGCCAGCCAGGTACAGATAAAGATAAACAGAAAGTAAGTCATTACTAACGCCGAGGTGAAATGACCGCTGGTCTGGCGCATGTTATAGAGATAAATCTGCAAGGTTTCATAGCGGGTGCCGACCAGAATGTTGGCAAACACAAACTCCCCGAGCAGGAACGAAAACGACAGAAACAGCGCGGCCATTAATCCTTTGCGTAGGTTGGGCAGTACAATATGCCAGAAGGCTTGCAGCGTGCTCGCGCCGAGCAGGTGCGCGGCGTCCATCAGATCGCGCAGGTTAATGGCCGTAAAGCTGTTCGCTATCGCGCGGTACATGAACGGCAGCGCGATGGTGAAATAGGTGCCGATCAGAATCCACGGCGTGCCGACCATGGGGACTCTGCTGTCAGCGTACAGCTGCAGCAGGCCGACTGAAGAGACCACCGGCGGCACGGCAAACGGCAGCAGGATCAGCAGATTCATCAGCTTGTCGAGTTGGGGGAAATAGTAAAACACCACAAAGATCGCCGGCAGAATCAACACAGTGCTCAGTGCCAGCGCAGCCACGCACACCAGCAGTGATCGGCCGAACGCTTCGACAAAGCGTACATCACTGAGCAATTGGCGGTACCAGTCGAGGGTAAAGCCGTCCGGCAGAATGGTCGCCCCCCAGCGTGACGACAGTGAGTAAGCCAGCGTGGCGATGATCGGCACCAGCATCAGGGCGACAATGCCGTACACCACGCTTTTGTGATAAACGGAATTAGCGTGTTGCATGATAGCTCCGGGCAATCAGCCATTGGTTAATCAGGGTAATAGCAGCCAGCAGTGCCATCAGCAGTACTGAAATGGCTGCCGCCAGATTCGGTTCGAGAAACAGATCGCCGGATACCAGGCTGGCGATGCGGATGGTGATCAGGTTGTAGTTACCGGAGGTGAGGGCATACACACTGGCATACGCGCCCATGGCATTAGCAATCAGAATGATCAGGGTGCCGAGCAGAGCTGGTGACAGCACCGGCAGGGCAATGTGCGCCCAATAGCGCCAGCTACGCGCGCCAAGCAGCGCTGCTGCGGCTTGCCAGTCATCGTTCAGCGCATCGAAGGCGGGATAGAGCAGCAGTACCGCGAGCGGGATCTGGAAATAGATGTAGATCGCCAGCAGGCCCCACTGACCATACAGATTAAAGTCATCAATCAGGCCGTATTGTTTGAGCAGCAGAGTCAGCGCGCCATTGGTGCCGAGGATGATGATGAAGGCAAACGCCAGCGGCACACCGGCGAAGTTACTGCTCATGTTGGTAAAGGCAATCACCGCATCGCGCAGTCGCCCTGGAACACGGCGCAGCGAACTGACCAGCAGAGCCGCAATGGCAAGCCCGGCCAGGCCCGACCACAACGCCAGCCACAGGCTGTTGCTAAAGCCTTGCAGGATAAAACCGGAGCTGAATATTTCGCGATAGTTATCCAGTGACCACTGTTCATCCACCTGAAAGCTGTTGACCATGACCCACAGCATAGGAGCGAGCTGAAACAGATAGAAAAACAGCGCAAACGGCGACAGCCAGGCCAGTGGCATAAAGCGCTGCCAGCTGCGGGGTGGGTTGCTTGCGGCAGGTTGAGTGGTCGTTTGGCTCAAAGTGGAACTGCTCATAGCGCCAGTACCTCTTGCGCGCACGGTTTGTCGTGATTAAGGCGCAGCAGCTCACACACGGTGCCGCAGACGTCAGTCTGACGCAGTGCCACTTCCGGTTGGTGCGAAAAGCGATCGCCAAGCACAAACAACGGCACCGCGCGCTCTTCTTGTAGCGTCCCGCCATGCGTGCAGTCGTCATTCATGCCGTGATCACTGGTGATCAAAATCTGATAGCCATCGGCGAGCCAGACCGGAACAAAATGCGACAGCAGCACATCAGCATGGCGGGCACTGTTGCGGTACTGGGGGGAGTTGAGTCCGTAGCGGTGGCCACAGTCATCAATGTTCATCGGATGAATCAGCAGAAAGTCCGGCTGATGCTGACGGCGCAGCGATTCGCCGTCAAGAAACAGCGCTTCATCCGGATAGTGATCCCAGTGATAAAAACAGCCGTGCTGAATGTTAAGCGACTCGTCATGGGTAAAGCGGTCACGCACCGCATCGTAAGGAGCGCGGTTGTACAGTTCGCTGAACCAGTGATAGGCCGCGGCGGCGGTGGTTTTACCCTGTTGCGTGGCGAGGCTGAATACCGATTCAAACTGAGAGCGGCGTACTGTCTGGTTGCTGACAATACCGCTTTCAACCGGCGCAACGCCGGTCAGCAGGCACTCATACAGCGGACGGGACAGAGAAGGCAGTTCGCACTGCAGCGGATAAAGTGTTGCTCTTTGCTGCTCAATCAAACCGTGCAGGTAGCCCATGCACTGACGGGCTACCTGAAGATTGAGTCCATCAAGAACAACAAGGATAACCTTATTGCGCATCATGACCTCTTACTGCTGGTGGATAAGCACATTTTCCTGCCATTGACGTGGCAGTTTACGTGCGGATTTTTCCCATGCGTTGAAGTCCGTGACCGGATGAACATTCTGATAGGCCGAGTTAGGCAACAGTTTATCCTGCACTGATTGCGGCAGGGTAATGTTGCTGCGGATCGGGCGGGCATAGCCTTCGGCCAGATTGATTTGACCCTGGTCGCTGAAAATGTATTCGCGTGCCAGTTTCGCGGCGTTTGGATTGGCCGCGTATTTATTGATGATGGTGGTGTAACCGGAAATCACCGAGCCGTCTTGCGGAATCGTGACAGTAAAGCGGCTGCGGTCTATCTGGTCGCGATAGTTGAGGGCGTTGAAATCCCACATGATGGCCACTTCCACTTCGCCTTTTTCCAGGTTGGCCAGGCTTGGGTCGGTAAAGGACAGGCGGCCTTGCTTGGCCAGCTTGGCAAAGAAGTTCAGTGCCGGTTCGAGGTTACTTTCGTTTCCGCCGTTGGCAAAAGCCGCCGCCAGCACCGCGTTATTGGCCTGAGCAGCCACACCAACATCACCGACGGTCACTTTGTAGTTGCCAGTTAGCAGGTCGTTCCATGATTTTGGAGCGTCTTTGACCAGATTATTGTTGCTGATAAACGCAATAGTGCCGGTATAGGCCAGCGCCCAGTGACCGTCTTTATCTTTGGCCCAGTTCGGAATGTCGCTCCAGGTGGTCGGTTTGTACGCCTGGGTCACGCCTTTTTGCACGGCCACGCGCGCAAAAGCAAAACCGACATCGCCGATATCTGCGGTGGCGTTACTTTTCTCCGCGGCAAACTTAGCGATTTCCTGTGCCGAGCTCATGTCGGTATCCTGATGTTTGAGACCGTAATGCTGGCTCAGATCCTGCCAGGTGCCTTTCCAGTTTGCCCAGCTGTCGGGCATGCCGACGCTGTAGACCGCGCCTTCTTTCTTGGCGGCATCGATTAACGATTGGATGTTGGCCTGTTCAGCGAAAGCAGGCATGGCAAGTGTGGTGGCAAGTAAAGTGGCGCCGGTGATCATGGCCGAGCGGTGCAGTAACGTTTTCATTGTCTCTATCCTTCTGGACTAGGTCAGTAAGTACGTTTTTTATCCTAGGCAGCGAATATGACGATTTAGCGCCAGTCAGATGACGCTTTTACGGCGCTTTTATGGCAGTTATATTGCGAAAAGCAGTAATGAGCGGTGATTGTGCCGCAATTGTCTGTCATGAAATTGTTATCTGCGCTGACTATGCTGGGCGGATGAACAAGGACTGGACTAGATCAGGATGAAGCGACAGACGAGCACGCAGTTGGGGTCGATTAAATCGACGTTGCGTGATCAGATTTGCTCGGGAGTGATGAACCAGCGTCAGAAGCTGCCGTCAGAGCGCGAGCTGAGTGAGCTGTTTGAAACCACCCGCATTACAATTAAAGATGCGTTGGTGTCACTGGAAACCGAAGGGCTGATTTACCGCGAAGAGCGGCGCGGCTGGTTTGTGTCGCCGGAGCGGGTGCGTTACAACCCACTGTCACGTTGCCACTTTCATCAGATGATTGCTGAGCAGAACCGGATTGCGGAAACCCGGGTGCTGAATGTACGCAGTGTGCTGGCGACTCAGGAGTATGCGCGTGCGCTGCAGATCACCCGGATGACACCGGTACATATCATTGAACGGCTGCGCTTTATTGATGGGCGCGCTGTGTTATTTGTCGAAAACTGTCTGATTGCCGGTCTGTTTGCGGATATTTTAGCTGAAAATCTGGCCGGTTCGCTGACCGGATTGTACGCACGTAAATACGGCTATTGCACTCAACGCTCGCGCTTTGATGTGGTGCCGACCGCCGCGCCGCTGCATGTGGCAAGGGCGCTCAATCTGGCCGCCGGTCAGCCGGTGCTGAAAATCTGCCGGGTGAACTACAATCAGCATGGCCAGATCATGGATTGTGAGTTTGAATACTGGCGGCCAGATTCGGTGGTCATCACCATCGACAGTTGCAGCGACTGAGATTTAGCCGCGGCTCTGTTTCAATTTATCCAGTACGCGGCTTGATGCCGAAAATGCCTTTGATCATTGTTATACAAATCAGCAAATTAGATACGTGATTAGTCAATCTTGGTTTATGCTTAATGATATAAGTGCCGCAGGGGCGGTCCATAACATAGAGGTAACCAAGCCTTGAGAACAGCGTGGTTGCGGCAGACGATGCCGGGGTTTTATCAGTTAAAACAGTATCAACGTGTCTGGTTAAAGGACGACGTGCGCGCTGCCTTGTCGGTGGTCGCGGTTGCTCTGCCGGTGGCCATTGCGTATGCCCAGTTGACCGGCGTGTCAGCGATTGTCGGTTTGTACTCCTGCGTAGTGCCGATGCTGGTATATGCTCTGTTTGGTACGTCACGTCAGCTGATTGTCGGGCCGGATGCCGCAACGTGTGCGGTGATTGCCGCGGTAGTGACACCGCTGGCAGGCGGCGATGCGACCAAGCACTGGCAACTGGTGATGACCATGACTGCCATGACCGGTATCTGGTGCATTGTGGCGAGCAAATTCAAGCTCGGTATTCTGGCGGACTTCCTGTCGCGGCCGATTCTGCTTGGCCTGATTAATGGTGTGGCCCTGACGATTATTGTCGGTCAACTGAGTAAAGTGGCCGGGGTCAATTATCAGGCGCGCTATCTGCTGGAGCGGTTGCTTGAAGCGCCGCAACGGGCGCTCGATGTGCATTGGCAAACGGTGCTGGTCAGCGTGTTAACGGTAGTGGTCTATTTTGTTTCGAAACGGCTGCGTCCGGCCTGGCCGGCAGCAATGCTGGCGATCATAGCCGCGGGCGGTTTGGTGTGGGTGACCCAGCTTGACTCCAGCGGCGTCAGCGTTGTCGGCGCGATTGAAGGTGGTTTACCGGTGTTTCAGGCTCCGGCATTCGATATTGGGATCAGCCGTGAGCTGGTGGTGCCGGCGCTCAACCTGGCTATGGTCAGCTTTGTCAGTATGATGCTGACAGCGCGCAGTTTCGCCGCCAAAAACGGCTACGATATTGATGCCGATAAAGAATTCCGAGCGCTGGGCATTGCCAATATTGCGTGTGCCTTTTCGCAGGGCTTCGCCATCAGCGGGGCCGATTCACGCACCGCTGTGAACGATGCCAACGGCGGTAAATCGCAGCTGGTGTCGGTGATCGCGGCAGTGCTGATCGGCATCATTGCGCTGTTTGTCTATCGGCCGCTGCAATATATTCCTACTGCGGCGCTCGGTGTGGTGCTGATCATCGCTTCGATGTCGCTCATCGATCTGAAAGGATTATGGACGTTACGTAAACGCGACAAAGATGCATTCTATCTGGCCGGTATCACCTTTATCGCGGTGCTGGTGGTCGGCGTGATTCCCGGCATTACCCTTGCGGTACTGCTGGGGCTGTTTCAGTTCTTACGTGTGGTGATGCGCCCGAGTGATCAGCGGCTCGGGCTGGATAAAGACGGCATCATTCGTACCATCGACGGCAGCGGCAAAGCGACCGCGATCCCGGGCCTGGTGCTGTATCGGTTTAATTCGCCGCTGACCTATTTTAATGCGCCGTATTTCAAACGCCGGGTGCTGGAGGTTGTTGAAGGTAACGACACGGAAGTAACCTGTGTGGTTATAGATGCAGTGGCGAGCTTTACCCATCTGGACCTGAGTGTGATGGCGATGCTCAGTGATGTGCAGACCATGCTAAAAAAACGCGGTATCCGGCTGATCCTGGCCGGACGCAAGCGCAGTATGCGCCAATGGTGTGAATTGAGCGGGGTGCCGGTTGGCGATGGTGGTATGGTGCTGCGCGCTGATATGTATCTGGCGATTAAACTCAGTGGCTGTTATATCCAGGCGGTTGAGGAAGGACAAATTCCTGAAGTGCAAAAAGAAGCGCCGGTCGATGCGCCGCCCAAGGCGGTGCCGGAGGTGGCCTGATGGCGGCCGGAGTTATCTTGTGCAGTCACAACGCGGGTTCAGTGATGAGCCCGATTCAATTAAAAATAACAAAGCCTGCCGCGTGGCAGGCTTTGTTGTTCAGAATGTAAGCTCAGGCGCTTAGCTCGGCTTCAGTCTGATTGGCTTTCTGGTAGCCCGGCAGGGTCGACAGATGAGCCAGATACGCTTTGATATTGGGGAAGTGTTCCTGCATACCGCTCATGTACACCGCTTCGGCGATAAAGGACATCATGATATCAGCGCCGGTCAGTTTGCCGGCCACCAGATACTGTTTTCCTGCCAGTTGGGCATCCACATAGCCTAGTACTTTGGCCGCTTCGCCATTGGCGTATTTTTCCAGAAATTCGGTTTGCGCACTCTCCATGCCAATGAACAGCTTGAGCAGTAAAGGCAGCATGCCTGAGCTTTCGGCAAAGTGCAGCCACTGCAGATAATCAATGTACTCGTCACTGTCTTTAGCCGGAGCCAGTTGCTGCGGTGCATAACGTTCGATCAGATACTCGGTAATGGCACCGGACTCTGCCATCACTCGTCCGTCGATTTCAATCACTGGTGATTTACCCAGCGGATGAATGCTTTTCAGTTCCGGCGGGGCGAGGAAAGTCGCTTTGTCACGCAGATAAGGGACGACGCGGTACTCTACGCCGAGTTCTTCCAGTAGCCAGATAATGCGCTTGGAACGTGACTGATTGAGGTGGTGCAGGGTTATCATGCTATGTCCTTGTCTTTGTGTATGTATGTGCCAATGTACCGGCACTCGCTGCCTTGTACGCAGCGAATGCCGGTTTGGACTTATAACGGTTTGAATTTATAACGGAGAGTTCACTTCAATCACCAGTTTGCCAAAGTTTTTACCTTCCAGCAGGCCGATGAAAGCATCTGCGGCATTCTCTAGTCCTAGCACCATTTGCTCGGTGTACTGCATTTTGCCTTGTGCCAGCCATTGGGTCATGTCGGCCGCAAACTCATTGTAGCGGTGTCCGTAATCATCAAAAATAATAAAGCCTTGCATCTTGATACGTTTGACGAGCAGTTGCACCATCAGGCTTGACATGCGATCCGGACCATCCGGCAGTGAAGTGTTGTTATACATCGATACCATGCCACAAAGCGGTACACGAGCTTTAGAATTCAGCAGGGGTAATACGGCGTCAAATACCTTACCGCCGACGTTTTCAAAGTAGACATCAATGCCTTGTGGCACCGCAGCGCTCAGCTGCGCGGCAAAATCGTCGGCTTTGTGGTCGATACAGGCATCAAACCCCAGCACTTCCACCGCATGACGACATTTTTCTGCGCCGCCAGCGACACCCACCACACGACAACCTTTTAGTTTGCCAATCTGGCCCACGGTTGCGCCGACCGGGCCGGTAGCAGCCGCTACTACGATGGTTTCACCTGCTTTTGGCTGACCGATGTCCAGCAGACCCATGTAGGCGGTGAAACCCGGCATGCCCATGATGCCCAGTGCATAAGACGGATGGGAGGGGTGTTTGCCAAGTTTCAGCAGGCCTTCACCATTGGAGATGGCGTATTGCTGCCAGCCCGTGTAAGCCAGTACCCATTCACCGACTTCATAGTCTGCATGATTAGAGACTTCAACCTGGCACACGGTACCACCTACCATTACCTCATCCACTGCAACCGGATCGGCGTAGGACTTGGCGTCACTCATGCGGCCACGCATGTACGGGTCAAGAGACAGGTAAATGGTGCGCAGCAGCACTTCACCTTCGCCAGGCATTGCGACCGGCAGGCTCTCAGTACGGAAATTGTCGGCCGTTGGTGCGCCGACCGGGCGTGAAGCGAGTACGATGCGTTGGTTTGTTGCTTGAGTCATCTCTGGTTTCCTTTTTCAATTAGACCAGTCGTCTAGTAAAGGTTGCAAAAAGACCGCTATCGAAATAGCGGGTCGAATCGATATATCAGTCAGGCGCATGGCCTTGCAGGATCTGCTCTGTACTGCGCAGTGCCTGTTGCAGGCTGACATCATCCTGGCGAATTTTGTTGAGTAAGCTGGCGCCAATCCACAAATTGTACAGCAGGTCGGCAGTGCTCTGGCTGTTATTGACCTGAAGTTCACCACGCGCGATACCTTGCTCAATGCACCGCGCCAGCCGGTCGATCAGTTGACGTGTCCCTTTGAGCAGCGCCTGGCGCATGGGTTCGGAGAGGTCCGACACTTCACCGGCCAGTTTTACCACCAGGCAGCGGGATGCGTTGCAGCGCTGGCTGTTGTATTCGGTCCAGTAGTACCAGTAGCGCATTAATTGCTCATAGCGGGATTCCTCGTTGTCGATAAACAAGGTATCAAGCCGGGACTGATAATGGTCGAAATAGGCAATGATCAGGGCTTCGCCAAACTGCTCTTTGGATTTGAAGTAGTGATAAAACGAGCCTTTGGGCACGTCTGCACTGCGTAGCAACTCGGACAGCCCGACCCCGGTAAAGCCTTTATTGACCACCAGTTCGTAACCGACTTCGAGAATATGCTGACGCGTATCTTGGGTTTTCGTGTTCATGACAGGCACTGTAATTGAAATTAGACCGGTCGTCTAGTTATCGTTTGGGACGGATTTTTCCTGTTCAGGTAACTATATGAGTAACAGTCAGAAAAAATGAGTAGCAGTCAGAAAAAATTAGCAGCAGTAAGACAAAAGATCGCACGCGGCGATCTTTTGTCTCAGCTGATGTCGGATACGGTTTTGTTTGTGGCCGGAGCTTAAAAATCGGCATCAATCTGAAATGTCATCCGTTGTTTGGTATAGGGGTGATCAAAGCTGAGAGTCTCGGCATGCAGATGCAGGCGGTCGGCTTTTTCACCGTACAGGTCGTCACCGACAATTGGGGTGTTAAAGCCTCGCGCATGGGCACAGTGTACCCGTAATTGGTGGGTGCGACCGGTTTTCGGATAGAGATAGACCCGGGTCTGGCCTTGCGCAGTACGGATGGTTTGCCAGAACGTCTCTGCTGGTTTACCGTGCTGCTCACACACCATCTGGCGCGGACGGTCATCCAGATCAGGCCGCAGCGGCAGGTAAATGTAGCCTTCTCCCTGGGCTATTTCCCCACTCAGTAGGGCGACATAACGTTTCTCAACTCCACGGGTAATAAATTGTTTCTGAAGGCTTTTATTCGCGCGGCGAGTAAGAGCAAACACCAGTAGGCCGGAGGTCGACATGTCTAGTCGGTGCAGGACAAACGGGCCTTCCACATCAGGAAAGCGCTGTTCGAGCCGGGTCAGAACGGAATCTTTCACGTTCACACCGGGCACGGATAAAAATTCGGCCGGTTTGTTGACCACCACAATCGCTTCATCCTGATACACGATGTCGATCTCTTTGCCTTGGGCCGGATTGTCGAGCAGCGGATTGGGATCCAGATCCATCCCTGCCAGCATATGGCCGAGGATCGGATGACACTTGTTCTGGCAAGCCGGATAGAATTTCTTATGCTGGCGGATTTCTGATTTTGGTGAGCAGCCCCACCAGAATTCAGCCAGTGCAAGCGGTTGTAGCTGATGGCGAAACGCGTATTGCAGCAGTTTTGGCGCAGCGCACTCACCGGAACCGGCAGGCGGGAGCGGATTACTGCTATCAGCAAAGATCGCATTCAATGATTGCTCGTCCCCCGCACGGTTAAGAAAGCGATACTGACCAAACAGTTTACTCTGCAAGGCAGCGGACAACTGTTTGCGTTGTTCCTTGAGCTGTTCCAGCTCCTGATTGAGGTTGTCTGACTGGTTGCGTAGCTCATTGAGCTGAGTTTCCCACTGCTGTTTGAGCTTTTTCAACTGATTCTTTTCCGCCACACTCTGCCTGCCAAGTTGATCAAGCAAGGCTTGCAAGGCAGTCGGCTGTAACGTTTTCTCCCCCGCGGCGCGCTGTGCTTTACGCTCTGCGCGGGCGGCGATCATCTGCTGGCGGAAGGCTTCGATCGCCTGCTGAGCATCCTGCTGGCACTGCTTGATTTCAGCGTCCAGTCCGGCCCTGCGTGGATCGCCTTTCAGTGCTTTAACCCGCTGATTAATCAAGTTGATTTGATCTGCTTCAGCGCGGAAAAAATCCGGGTCAGCAAAGCGGTCAAATACTGGCGGCACAAAAGCCGGCCAATGGCTCTGCTCGGCCAGCTGACCGGAAAAGGCGCTCAGATAGCCCAGCTCTCCATCGGGCTTTCTGACCACCAGCACACCAAACATTTTTCCGCTGGCACCGCTTTGCTGCTCGTCGTTGAGGCCGAATGGATGGGACCAGTCCTGCTGAGTCATGATGTGCTGCTGCAACTCTTCGGCGGCGATGATACTGAGCGGATGCGGTTCATAACAGAACGGATAGGTAAACCGCTCTGGCAGGGCAAGGGCGGAAATATCGCGCTGGAACGGAGTAAAGCAGGCAGCGGTCTTGGGCGCAGTAGATGACATAATGAGGTTCTTGCTGGTGATCGACGCTGCGAATTGTACTTGGCTGCGAGGGAAAATCCAGCCTGGGTTTCTCCGGACAGAAACTAGGTGCCGGCACGCTGGCGGGCAATAAACACCAGGCCAATCCCGCCCAGAATTAGCAGGCTGATCATGGTCAGGCGCCATGTGAGGGTTTCGTCGAGTAGCACACTGCCGGCGATGAGGGCGATCGCCGGGACGGACAATTGCGCCACGGAGGCTTGTAAAATCGTCAGGCGGCGCACCACCTGATACCAAAGGATATAACCGGCGGCAGAGGCGATGCATCCGGAAGCGAGCGCCAGAAGAATGCCAGTCGTGGTGAGGGCATTGAGGTTAATTAACCACGGAGCCAGCAACACGCACAGCAGGCTGGCACACCAGAACCCCTGCGCAATCGCGCTGGTCGGATTGTCACTTTGCCGTCCAAGTAAGGTAAACCCTGCCCAGCATAATCCGGATAGGATCATCAGCGCGGCAGACCAGAGATCCGGCTGCTGCGCACTCGGTAGCATCAGGTAAATAAAGCCGGCGACGGAAATCGCCAGGCCCAGCCATTCGAGACGATTGACGGCATTGCCCTGCCAGCAGTGCGCGATAAGCAAGGCCAATTGTACGGTGCCGAACAGCAACAGAGCGCCGGTTCCCGCAGACAGTTGCAGATAGGCAATCGAGAAGCACAGTGCATAGCCAAACAGAGCCAGTCCGGCTTTGAGTGAGAAGCGCCATTGATAGACGCGCCGGCTTTTGGGAACGACCAATGCATGCAGAGCGATGAGAGTCACGCCGCCGGACACCAATCGTAATGCAGTAAATGATCCGGCATCAATCGCACCGTCCTGCAGTGCCAGGCGGCATAAGATGGAATTGGCAGCAAATGCCAGCATGGTGATGGTGGTGACAAGGCTCACTGGCACGGTCAGTTTCCTTATGTCGTTGGATTATTAATTGTTCAATATTTAATGCGAAAATGCATAACATGGCCAATTTATTTTACTTTGATTATCAAACAAACTACCATTTAGAAAATTTGATAATCAAAGTAATTCTTATGCAATCACCGAACTGCCCACAGGTACAAACCTTTTCATACGCTAACCGGCAAGGTGAGAAGAACACCATTTATGTGTTGTTACTTACCCTGGTGACTATGGTGGCCGAGATTGTCGCCGGGACCATTTATGGCTCGATGGCACTGCTGGCGGATGGCTGGCATATGGGCACGCATGCCGCCGCTTTTTGTATCACCTTGTTTACTTTGCGTTACGCGCGTAAGCATCAGGGCACACGCCAATTTACTTTCGGTACCGGTAAAGTCGGTGTGCTGGGCGGCTATACCAGTGCGATTGGATTGGGACTGGTCGCAATCATCATGCTCGGTGAATCGGTGCACCGTTTGTTTAATCCGCTCTCGATCCAGTTCAATGAAGCGATTCTGGTGGCAGTTATCGGGCTGTTAGTTAATGTGGCCAGCATGTTTCTGTTGCAAGATCACCATGGTCATCATCATGCTCACGACCACGACCACGACCACGACCACGACCACGACCACGACCACGACCACGACCACGACCATGCTCATGGGCATGAGCACCAGCATGATCACAACCTGACGGCTGCCTACATGCATGTGCTGGCGGACGCGTTGACTTCGCTGCTGGCGATAGCGGCATTGATCGTTGGTAAATATCTCGGCTGGGTATGGCTGGACCCGATTATGGGCATGGTCGGCGCGCTGGTGATCACCAAGTGGGCGCTGGGACTGATGAAACAGACCGCGCCTATTTTGCTTGATGCCCATATTGGTGCGGATTATGAGCAGCGGATATTGGAGCGCCTGGATGATGATGGAGTCAATGTCATGGATATGCATATGTGGAAAGTGAGCGCCAACCACTATGCGGCCACGATTCGCCTTAAAACTGACAGTGATAAAGATGCGGAGTACTTTAGACAGCAACTGAAAGACTTTGATAAACTGCACCACCTCACCTTAGAGGTCAATGCCAAGTAAAGCGACAAGGTCCCGATATGCCACACCTGACTGAACTGAATAATCTGATCACCGAGTTCTATGACAAAATGTCCTCCTGGGAAATGTCGGTGGTGAAAGAGACCGGCTATTCTCTGGCACAGATCCACACGCTGGAAGTGCTGGGCAGTCATGGTGCTATGCGCATGAAAGAGCTGGCTAACCGTCTGGGCATCACCACTGGCACTCTGACGGTGCAGGTTGAAAAGCTGGTTCAGGCCGGATTGATCGAGCGTCGTACGATTGAAGGAGACCGTCGTTCAGTGTTGGTTGATCTGACTGAACAGGGCCAGGATGTGTATCGTCAGCATAATGCGTTGCATTTAACGCTGACCCAGGATCTGACCCGTCATTTTACCCAAGAGCAGCGCGAGCAACTGGCCAGCATGCTGGCCAGTATGAACCACGAATTTTGAGCATTTGGATGTGTTGTTCTACCAACCAGCCATCACCTTCGGCTATCTGATTACAACATCGGAAGGGTCGATGCCAGCAGTAACCCTCCCATCGCCCCATTAAACCAGCGCACATATTTGGGGTGTGTCATCCAGCTGCTGAGCTGTTTACCGGCTGCTGTCCACACACTGACGCTCGGAATATTGACCATAGCAAACACCAGAGAGATCAACAGCAGTTGCAGCCAACTGGCACTCTCGTTATAGACGCTGACCGCGGTCAGTGCCATTGACCAGCCTTTCGGATTAACCCACTGAAATAATATCGCCGAGATAAACGACATCGGCCGGTACTGCTGTGAGCTGCTGGATGGGCGACTGCGCGCAATCTTAATCGCCAGATAGACCAGATACGCCAGACATACCACGTGCAGGATCTGTTGCAGCAGCGGATAAGCCTGAAACAGACCGGTTAATCCGACGCCGACCAGCAGTACCATCAGGCTAAATCCGACCGTAATTCCTAACATGTGCGGAATCGTTCGCAGGAAGCCGACGTTGGCTCCGGAGGTCATCAACATAATGTTGTTCGGACCCGGAGTAAAAGTTGAAACAAACGCAAATGCCACTAAAGGGCCCCATTGACTGTAATCCATTGTG
Source organism: Vibrio sp. H11 (assembly GCF_004804295.1). NCBI lineage: Bacteria > Pseudomonadati > Pseudomonadota > Gammaproteobacteria > Vibrionales > Vibrionaceae > Vibrio > Vibrio sp. H11. The sequence continues at coordinate 94,021 of NZ_SSHN01000011.1, forward strand.
CTACTTCTCAGCGATTGAACATGGGATAAATAGTAATGGCTAATGGGCGCAATTTTGTGTTTATATTTGTGTTGAATGATGAATGTAAGCAACAAAGGTGTGTTATGGATAGGTTTGATGACAGAATATTGCGTGAACTACAGCGAGACGGCAGGATCTCCAATGTTGAGCTCTCCGAGCGGGTCGGTTTGTCACCCTCAGCGACTCTGAGGCGGGTCCAGGAGCTGGAGCGCAAGAAAATCATTAAAGGTTATCGCGCTGTGCTGGATAAGACCCAGCTTGAGGTCGGCTTTATCGCTTATGTGTCGATTGGCTTGAACAGCCATACCAAACAATCGCAGCTTAGTTTTGAAGAGCACGTTAGTGAGGCCAGAGAAGTGGTGGAATGCCATAACATTACCGGTATGAACGAATATTTACTGCGGGTCGAAACCAAAGACTTAAGTGCTTATAAACGTTTTCACGCCGATGTGTTAGGAGAGTGTTTACAAGTGCAATCGATTACAACCATGGTGGTCATGGATTCGCCAAAAGATGAGCGTGAGTAATAATAAATCAATATATCAAAGCATACTAAAATAAGTATTAATTTAATTAGCAAATGATAATGAATCGGATATTTCAGTTAACGTTAATGTAATTAGAATAATATATTCTCAACATTGAGATGATGAAAATATGTCCTTAACTTAATTTGGTGATATTCAGCCATTAAAATTGAGTGGTAAGTGATTTAATTGTTATTAGGTGAATTTTTTAGAGTAAATACTTTAATTGTTTTCTTTTTTCTGACATTTAATTCAACCTGGGCAAGTTATTGTATTGGCCTGGGCATGTTCTTGCCTGGATCAGGTAAGGAGTTGCTCGCGTGATGGTGAATTCCGCTACCGCTTGTATCAGATTCAGGTATACAAATTGCTTTTAGGCTTCTCAGCTATTTTTTATCGATAAATCAGAGAAACCTTATTATGGGAAATGGAATAATTGTAGGCCACGTGGGGACCGACCATGAGGGCTTTGCGCCGACCCCAGTTACTGCGGGGTCCGGGTCGGTCAAAATTGACGGCAAACCTGCGGCAAGAATGGGAGATCCACTGGAAATGCACAGTAAACCTTTGCATCCCCCGCATCCGCGGGCCATTGCGGCGGGCTCTGCAACCGTAATGATTGACGGAAAACCAGCAGCCCGAGCGGGTGATGCTATTGATTGTGGCGGCGTATTACAAGGTGGCAGCAGTGTTAACATCGGCTAAAAAATTACTTTTTTCCGTCGTCTTTGGTCTGTCTGTAGCGAGTTTCGGAGCAAGTGCAGACAGTTACGATGTCGACACTCTCTCCGCTCAGCAGGCGCTGGAAAGCGGACGTTTATTGAGGGCGCAGTTTAAGAATATTGAAGCGCGTAACTACCTCAAACACGCGGCCGATATGGGCAATGCTGACGCTGCGTATCTGTATGCGATGGAACTGTCGAACTACAATACCACGATACGTACGCCACCCAGAGCGAGAGATTATTTGTTGCAGTCTGCTAATGGCGGTAACCGTCATGCTATGCACCATCTCTATACTCATGGCGATTGGCTGACAGATCATGAGCAGGCATATTGGCAACAGCAATATCATGATGCTTTGGTGACTTTGGGGCAGAAAGATGCGCCGCAAGCGTTGTACGAACTGGCTCAGTATTATCAACCGATTGACCCGACGCTGTCAGAGCAGTACTTAAACATGGCCGTCGATTTTAAGCAGCCTCAGGCCTTGATGGAAAAGGCCAAACGCTACCAGGCTGGTGCTGGCTATTTTGTTTTACCGGGTGAGCGTGATACGCAAGTGAGAAAAATGTATCTCGCAGCTGCACAAACTGGTTATATCCCGGCAATGCGCGCTTATATCGGTTTGCTGGAAGACAAAGGACGTTATGAGGAAGCGCTGCATTGGCGTGAAGAGGCGCTTCAGGCCGGTGATTTGACTTCTCTGGCTGCGCTCGGCTTTGTTTATGCCGGCCAAAGCGAAAACTATCAGTTCGTGCCAACGGACCTGGCGAAAGCACGGGCCTATATGGATATTTACATTGAAACAGCGGGCACCAACCGACTGAAAAATCTCTATCTTTCCGTTGAAGAGAGTAATAAAAACATTATTCAGCGCATGAATGTGACCCAGGAAAAACGTGCTGAAAATATCGAACAAAAGCTTAGGAATAATGTGGATTACTATAACCATGATCGCTTTTGGGATATTTAATCGATTTTAATATTAGTAATTAATTATAAGAATGGCGATAGCAAGAGTTTTTTTGGAGCAAGGTCATGTTTTTGTGTTTTTTTGTACAACAAATACATCGCAAATGAATAGAATGTCCCAAAAAATAAATATTGAAACATCGTCAGACACACTTTTTCTTAATTAAGAAAAATATAAATAAAACTGGCACGAGCCGATAAGCCTTTAAGATTGAATTAATTCTTCAGGAAAATAATTCAAAGACAGCCGGGGCAGGGATTTCTGTAAGTTGTAGCCGCAACTATTGAACCTCTGACACAACGACTAGTTAAATATCAATCGGCAGTGTTTAGTATATTATAAATAACAACATTTTTATTATTGTTAATTGTGCAGAGTCCGCAAGGCATCTGCACAGTTAATTTATCACAACGATTGGCATAGGTATTTGGAGACGTTATATGTCTAAAGAAGGAAGTGTCGCTCCTAAAGAGCGCATTAATATCAAATATATTCCTGCAACTGGGGATGCACAGGGAGAAGTTGAGTTACCGCTCAAGACCTTGGTGGTCGGTGACTTCAAAGGTCACGCTGAAGAGACGCCTGTCGAAGAGCGCTCGACGGTTTCAGTCGACAAGAACAACTTCGAAGCCGTGATGCGTGAAAGTGACCTTAAGTTGAGCACGACAGTGCAGAACAAACTGGGTGAAGATGAAGGTGCAGAACTGCCTGTCGAGCTGAGCTTTAAGTCTCTGGCTGACTTTTCACCCGATGCTGTGGCATCTCAGGTTCCTGAATTGAAAAAGTTAATCGAGCTACGTGAAGCGCTGGTGGCGTTGAAAGGTCCACTGGGTAACATCCCTGCGTTCCGCGATCGTTTGCAAGAGCTGCTGAACTCAGAAGAGTCGCGCGAGAAATTGCTGGCGGAACTTAATCTGGTCAGCGACGCAGAAGAGCAGACTCAGGCATAACTTGACTTGATACTTTTGACATTAATTCGGAATTGGGAACTAACAGATGTCTACTACTGAATCGGTATTGGAAAGACCGCAGCTGGCTGAAGGCAGCCTGCTGGATGAAATCATGGCTCAAACCCGCATCGCGCCAAGCGAAGAAGGGTACGATGTAGCAAAGAAAGGCGTGGCAGCCTTTATCGAAAACCTGATTGGTAGTGACCATTCAGAAATGGTCAACAAATCTCTGGTTGATCAAATGCTGGTTGAACTGGATAAAAAAATCAGTGCCCAGATGGACGAAATTCTGCATGATGAGCAGTATCAGCAGATGGAATCGGCCTGGCGTGGTCTGAAACTCTTCGTCGACCGGACTGATTTCCGCGAAAACAACAAAGTCGAGTTACTTCATGTCACCAAAGAAGAGCTGCTGGAAGACTTTGAGTTTGCTCCTGAAACAAGCCAGTCTGGCCTGTATAAACACGTTTACTCATCAGGTTATGGTCAGTTTGGTGGTGAACCAACCGGCGCCATCATTGGTAACTTTGCATTCACACCGTCAACACCGGACATGAAACTGCTGCAGTACATGGGCTCTTTGGGCGCTATGGCTCATGCGCCTTTTATTTCCAGTGTCGGACCTCAGTTCTTTGGCATTGACTCATTTGAAGAGCTGCCAAACGTCAAAGACGTGAAGTCTATCTTTGAAAGTCCGAAGTACACCAAGTGGCGTGCTCTGCGTGATTCAGAAGATGCACGTTATATCGGTCTGACTGCGCCACGTTTCCTGCTGCGTGTTCCTTACGATCCAACCGAAAATCCAGTTAAATCATTTAACTATGCAGAGAATGTCAGCCAGTCGCATGAACATTACCTGTGGGGTAACACGGCGTTTGCATTTGCAACCCGCTTGACTGACAGCTTTGCTAAGTATCGTTGGTGTCCGAACATCATCGGCCCGCAAAGTGGCGGTGCGGTTGAAGATCTTCCTGTGCACGTTTTTGAGTCTATGGGTGCACTGCAGAGCAAGATCCCGACTGAAGTTCTCATCACTGACCGTAAAGAATTCGAACTGGCTGAAGAGGGCTTTATCGCTCTGACGATGCGTAAAGGCAGCGATAACGCCGCGTTCTTCTCAGCAAACTCGATTCAGAAGCCAAAAGTATTCCCGAATACCAAAGAAGGCAAAGAAGCCGAGACCAACTACAAGCTGGGAACCCAGTTGCCTTACATGATGATCATCAACCGTCTGGCACATTACGTGAAAGTCTTGCAGCGTGAGCAGATCGGTTCATGGAAAGAGCGTCAGGATCTTGAGCGTGAACTGAACGCGTGGATCAAACAGTTTGTAGCTGATCAGGAAAATCCACCAGCAGACGTTCGCAGCCGCCGACCGCTACGCGCCGCGAAGATTGAGGTTATGGATGTTGAAGGTAACCCGGGTTGGTACCAGGTTTCTCTGGCGGTACGTCCGCACTTCAAATACATGGGTGCAAATTTTGAGTTGTCATTGGTAGGCCGTCTGGATCAAGCTTAATCATGACATATATAGCACCTGAAGAGAGTGTTTTTGGGGTTGGCTTCTTCGAGCGTTTAGAAGCCAACGCTAAACCTGTGTCTCTGACTCAAGGTCCGGATGCATGGGATGTACTCGACTCCGTTAAACGTAACGTATCCAACATTCTCAACACCCGAATTGGTGGTGCGCAAAGCGCACCTCATTTGGGATTGGTCGATTTTAATGACGCCACGTTGGAAACCATGGATTTATCGTTACGTATCAAGCTGGCGATCCAGCAATGCCTGGAGCGTTATGAGCCGCGCTTAAAGAATGTCTTGGTTCGTTCAGATAACGAACATCACAATCCGCTTACGTTGCGTTTCCATATTGCCGCCAGCATCAACAGCGATGCATTACACAAGAAAGTTCAGTTCAGTCTGTTACTGGATCAAAATAGAAAGTATCGAGTGTATTAAGTTTATGACTCAAGATAAGTATTTCAGGGAAGAGCTCGCTTTTCTTAAAGAGCAGGGCCAAGCCTTTACCGAAATTCATCCCCAGCTTTCACGCTTTTTGCAGGCTAAAACCACTGATCCGGACGTAGAACGTCTGCTGGAGGGGTTTGCGTTTCTGACTGCGCGCCTGCGTGAGAAAGTGGAAGATGAATTCCCTGAACTTACTCACTCGATCATTAACATGCTGTGGCCGAACTATCTGCGTCCGGTCCCCAGCATGAGTATTGTCACTTTCACTCCAGATAAAAGTGTCAGTGAAAAGCAGACCGTCTCGCGCGGTACCCAGCTCGACAGTAAACCGGTATTTGGCACTAAGTGTCATTTTCGTACCTGCCGTGATATCGAGCTTTATCCGTTGCAATGTCTGGATGCGCACGCGCAACACACCCGCGAAGCAACCACCATTAAATTGGATATGAAAATGAACGGTGACATCGCCTTTGGTGACGCCGGCATTGAGGATCTGCGTTTTTATTTGGGGGGCGATAAATACAGTTCACAAATGCTCTATTTATGGCTCAACCACTATTTGCAAAAAATCAGCGTTGAAGTCAACGGTACCGAATTTATTCTTCCGGCCAGTGCGTTTTGCACGGTTGGCTTTGGCAGCGACGAATCTTTGCTGCCTTATCCGAGCAATGTCTATGAAGGTTACCGTATTCTGCAGGAATATCTCTCTTTTCCGGAAGCTTTCCACTTTTTCGACATTAAAGCGCTTGGACGCACTGTGCCGAAATCGGTGCAGGGTGACTTTACGCTGAATATTCATTTCTCGAAAACCTTGCCAGCTGATGTACGGGTGCGTAAGGATAATTTCCAGCTTTACTGTACGCCTGTGATCAACCTGTTTGAGCACGATGCTGATCCTATTGATCTCAATGGCCGAAAAGCCGAGTACCGCATTGTGCCATCGAGTCGTTATCCGGCGCATTACGAAGTGTTCAGTGTGGACAGTGTGACCGGCTGGCAGGACAGCAGCCAGAATGGTCAGCGTATGCGCGGCGAAAAACGCCATTACTCGGCGTTTGAAACCTTCCAGCATGAAGTTGAGCGGGCACGTGACCGGCAGGCTTTGTATTACCGTACCCGTGTCAAAGAAAGTATCCGTGGTGATGGCTTTGACTCTTTTATGTCGTTTGTGCGTGGTGATGAAACCTTGTCTGTCGACGTGGACGAAGCCGTTTCTCTCAAACTGACCTGTACCAATCGCCTGCTCCCACTGGAACTGGGCATCGGCGATATCTGTGAGCCGACGGATACGTCACCGCCTTATGCGGACTTTCATAACATCACCATTCCGTCGCAGTCACTGCGTCCGGTGCTGGACGGCAGCCTGCTGTGGACCCTGATTTCCAATCTGTCACTGAACTATCTGTCGCTGCTTTCCAAAGATGCTTTAAGCAGCGTGTTACGTGCTTACGATTTCCGCGCTCTGGTGGATCGTCAGGCTGAGCGCGTGGCGCGTCTGCGCCTGGACGGGATCAGCAAAATCGAATCGAAACCGGTCGATAAAATTTTGCGCGGTTTGCCGGTACGTGGATTGCAGTCGACGCTGTACATCGATCAGGCTGGTTTCGGGTCTGAAGGCGATCTTTACCTGTTCGGTACAGTTCTAAGTCATTTCTTCGCACTTTACGCCAGTATCAACTCATTTCATGAGTTGGTGGTGGTCAACTTAACCAATCAAGAGAAGTACACATGGGGAACACAGACAGGAATGCAGCCGTTGATATAACGGCCGATAGTCCGGTTGTGCCTCAGTCGCACTTACCCGGGGATGTACGCTCTTACAATTTTTACCAGTTGGTGGAGTTGTTGCAAAAACTTCATCAACTGAACCCGGAGTCGGAAGAGTGGGAACGCCAGTGTCAGCTGGTGTTCAGTGCGAATCCGAGCCTCGGCTTTTCGCCCAGCGATGTCAATGCACTGCTGGAAAGGCCGGATGACCGGCTGGTGATGCTGACCAACTTTTTTGGTCTGTCCGGTGCGCAGTCACCACTGCCCGGTTTCATTATCGAACAGCTGGTGAATGAAGAACCCGGCGGTATTAAACAGCCGTTTATGGATTTTTTTAATAACCGCCTGATCAACCTAGTTTATCGCATCTGGCGCAAATACCGTTATTACGTGCGTTTTCAACCGGATGCACAGGATACCTTTTCGGCGCAGCTGTTTGCTTTGGTCGGATTGGGCGACCCGGATTTGCGCGGTGAAACACCGATTAACTGGTGCAAGATGTTGGCCTATGCCGGCACGCTGGCTGGCCGTAGCCGTTCTCCGCAGGTGGTGGCGGGCATTATCGCGCACTGTTTTGATCTTGAGGATGTGCAGATTCGACAATGGGTCCGTCGCAAAGTCAGCATTGACCCCTCTCAGCAACTGTCTCTGGGGCGCCAGAATGGCGAGCTCGGGATGAATACCATGCTGGGTGAATCGGTCATGGACTGTAACGGCAAGTTCGCGATTTGTATCGGCAAGTTGTCACGTGCGCGTTTTGCCGATTTTCTGCCCTCAGGAAAAGAGTATCAGCCGCTGTGCAAACTGGTCGAATTCATTTTGCGTGAGCAGATGGCCTATGACCTTGAGTTGTCGATGGACGCTGAAGAAGCGCCACCGCTCACCCTGCGGGCTGAAAGCGGTGTCGCGCTAGGCTGGACTTCATTCCTCGGTAAGCACACCGAGGACAAATACGTTTTGATTCAAGTGAGACAATAACATGAATGCCATGACACAGCCCTCGGTGACTCTTCTGGTAACCAATGTCCAGATTCTCGAATCCGGACTGGCGGCTCAATCGACAATCACGGTCGATGGCGGCACGATCGGCAGTGATGCTTACGCCACCTGGCGTCTGAAAGATACCCAGGGAAAGGTGAAACCTCTGCACTGTGAAGTGATGTCGGTTGATGGTGCTTTTTGCGTTAAAGACCTGTGCGGTGACACTTATGTCAACGGTTCGCACATGCCACTGGGCCGTAACCAACTGGCGCGTCTGGAAGATAAAGACGAAGTCACCATCGGCCCTTACCAACTGCGCGTGTTGCTGGATAAATCCCGGGATAGTGAAGACAGTGATGGTCCGCTGGATGCGATGTTTAAGTCGCAGCAAGTTGATTTACTTGCGGATGACGTTTTCGATGACAGTGAGCTCATCGCGGCGGACGAAGAAGAAGCCAATCACGATCCGCTGGCCGCGCTGGACGCGTTGGTCAGCAGCGAAGATGACGGCGAATCTTTGCTAAAGGAAGTCGAAAAAGCACCGGACAGCGAGCAGCCAGCCAGTCTGGTTCCGCAGGATAACCTGGTACTCAATGATCCCTCTTTCACCCCGCAGGCGGACAGCGAGTATGAGATGACCTCCTCAATCCGTCTGAAAAAAATTCTTGGCTTCGGACGTTCAGTTTTAGCAAATGAATCGTCACAGCAGCCTGCCATGCATCAGCAGGATGCTCAGCACAATCAAGCAAATGATCCGTTTAAAACGAACGAACAGTCTGGAAACGATCAGTTTAGAAATAACACGCTATTTAAAAATAATACAGCACCAACAGATATAAACACCAACAACGAATCAGAGGGCTTAACCATGGATGAAAACGTACTGGATCTTCTCGAAGAAGAAGTTGCCAAAAGTATGCAACCTGCGACCGACCACACCACCACAACGGCCGCTGGCGGCCAGCATCTGCTGACCGGACCTATTTTGCAGGGCCTGGGTATTGATCTGAGTCAGAATAATGATATGGAACGCATGCACATGTTGTCCCACGAACTCGGAGAATCGCTGCAGGCGTGTGTCAAAGGCTTACTGCAACTGCATGAACAGGTGAGTGAAGGCCGTTTTGGCACCATGAACCGTAACCTGCAGCCGATTGAAGATAACCCGCTGCGTCTTGGCCTGAATTACCCTGACACCATCCGTACCATGTATGACGCGGATAAAAGCCTGGTCCACCTGTCTGCACCGGCGGCTATCTCGGAAAGCCTGAAAAATGTGCGCGACCATAATGAAGCGATGCAACACGCTACCACCGAAGCGCTGAGTCAGATCCTGAATGCCTTTTCGCCTCAGGTCCTGCTGCGTCGTTTTAATCACTACAAGCGTAATAGCGATAACCAGACCGGCTCTGATGAAGCCTGGGCCTGGAACATGTACTGCAATTACTACCAGGAACTGACTTCTAACCGCCAGCGTGGTTTTGACAAGCTGTTCTGGGAAATCTTCGAGCAGGCGTACGACAAGAAAATCCGTGAGAAGCAACTGGAGTTGTAATCGTGAACAAGCTGCTGTTTATGCTGCTTTCGCTGCTGCTGTTGTCGGCCTGTAGTTCGACAGAGCCTTACGAGCCCGCGAAAGAGCCGACCAAGGTGACATTCAGTCTGCTGACCGATGAAGGGGTGAACCCGAGTATCTGGGGAGAAGCGTCACCGGTTGAAATCCAAGTTTTTGAATTGCAGGACGACTCGATGTTCATGTCGGCCGACTATGACCAACTCAAAGATGATTATAAAAAAGCACTGCGCAGTAACTTTGTTAAAAACTACGACTACGTGCTGATGCCGGGACAGTTCAAATTCGTCAATGCATTTGAACTGGATGAGAACACCCATTACATCGGTGTGATGGCGCATTTTTCTGATCCGGAAATCAGTGAATGGAAAAAAGCAGTCAAAGTGCTCAATAGAGGCAGGGAATACCACCTGCTGATGTTTTTTAAAGATTACAACGTCAAACTGGATAGGGTGGAATAACACAAGATGTTTGCTCGAAACCGCGTGATCTGGAATGAGGGGCTGTTCATTAAACCCCAGCATTTCCAGCAGCAGCAACGTTATACGGAATACCACATCGATGAGCGCATGAGTGCGGTCAGCCGTTACCTGTATGGTGTTTCAGAGTTGTCACTGAATCCTGAATATTTGTCTTTTGGTCGTATCGCGATAGAGCGTGCGGTAGGCATCATGCCTGACGGCACTGCGTTTCGTATTCCGCAGGAAGACGCGATGCCGGATGCGCTGGAAATTGACGACGCATCGCTGGCCAATCAACTGGTGTATTTGGCCGTACCGCTGCGCAGCGAATCCCTGATGGAAATCAACTGGCCGGAAGAGCAGGGGACGGGACGTTACGTCAGTCGCCGCCTTGAAGTGCGCGATGTGCATACGGTGCAGGGTGACAACACCACCATTGATGTCTCGCCAATCCGCATGCAGTTAATGCTGGAAAAAGAAGATCGCAGTTCGTTTGCCTCGATTGCCATCGCCCGCATTCTGGAAAAACGCCCGGATGGCAGTGTGGTGATGGACCCGGACTTTATCCCTTGTCATCTCAACGTCGTTGGTAATGCTGCCCTGCACCGCTTTATTAATGAGATGTCCGGCCTGATGCGTGAGCGCGCGAAAAACATCGCCCAACGTATCAGCGCACCTTCTCAGGGTGGCGTGGCTGATGTATCAGATTTTATGTTACTGCAGGCTCTGAACCGTTTGCAGCCTCAGATGCAGCATCTGGCGGAACTGCGCAGCCTGCATCCGGAGCGTCTGTTTGAGTGTCTGGCTTCTGTTTGCGGTGAGCTGGCCACCTTCACTGATGAAGGTCGTCTTCCGCCTTCATTACCAAGTTACAACCACGATATGCCGAGCCTGTCGTTTGGTCCGCTGATCCGCAGCCTGCGTCAGAGCCTGAGTGTGGTTCTTGAACCTCGTGCGGTCTCAATCCAGCTTGATAAGCGTAAGTACGGCCTGATGGTCGCACCGGTGCATGATCCGCAGCTGATGGACAGCGCCGAATTCATTATCGCAGTGAAAGCCCGTATGCCACTCGACGAGTTGCGTCGCCTGTTTACCCAGCAAACTAAAGTGTCATCGGTTGAGAAGATTCGCGAACTGATTTCACTGCAGTTACCGGGAATTCCACTGATTTCATTGCCTGTTGCACCGCGTCAGCTGCCGTACCACGCCGGCTATACCTATTACCAGCTGGATAAGAGCAGCCCTGCCTGGGCGATGCTGGATCATTCCAGTGGCTTTGCGTTCCACGTTGCCGCGGCATTTGATGATCTTGACCTGCAGTTCTGGGCGATAAGGAGCTAACCATGGCACAGAATAAAAAAGAGGGCCAATACGCCAGCCTGCTGTTTGACGATGTCGAGCAGATCAACCATGACCAGGACTACTGGTTCCAGCTGCGCGGTGATAACCCGAATGTACTGATTGACGCAGCAACCCCGTTGTTTGGTTTGTCTCTGCGAGTTCGTTCATTGTCGGAATGTCACAACATCGAACAGATCTACAACCAAACCGTGGAAGAGATTAAAGCGATCGAAATTGAGCTTTCGGAGCAGGGTTTTGAGCACGCGATCTTAATGGCTTACCGCTACATCCTGTGTGCTTTTCTCGACGAAGCGGTCATGGGCACCGAATGGGGCGCTTCCAGCGTCTGGGCGGAGCATTCCATGTTATCGCGTTTTCACAACGAAACCTGGGGTGGCGAAAAGGTGTTTACCATTCTTGGTCGTCTGGAAGGGGAACCTAAGCGTTATGAAGCCCTGCTGGAATTTATCTATCAGTGTCTGGTGCTGGGGTTTGAAGGCAAATACCGCGTGATGGATGGCGGACAGGTAGAGCGCGAGCGTGTGATCAGCCGGTTGCATGATGTACTGGCCACGCTCGATGATGAAGAGCCGCAGGATTTGACCCGTGCGACGGATCATGTGGTGAAAGCGAAATATAAATTAAGCCGTGAAGTACCGCTCTGGTCCGTGTTTGCCGGATTCCTGGTGTTGTGGGTCGGCATCTTTCTTGGTTACAGCTATCTGCTGCATAGCAAATCAAGCGACGTAATAACTCAATTAAATCAAATACTTTAAAAATTATAAGGCTAGGTGATCGCCGTGATCCGTATTGAACTCCCAACGTTGATTTCGAAATTAAATGCCCAAAGTAAACTGGCATTAGAACAAGCGGCGTCTTTGTGTATTGAACGTCAGCATCCGGAAGTGACGTTCGCCCATTTTTTAGATGTAGTGACAGATAACCCGCTTTCTGATGTGCGACTGGTCATCAAACAGGCTGATCTGGATGTTGAAGCGGTCAAGCAGGCGATAACATCCGGCTATGCCCGGGAGCAGGCGCTGGATACTTACCCGGCATTCTCCCCGTTGTTGGTGGAACTGCTGCAAGAAGCGTGGCTGCTTTCGACTACCGAACTGAATCAGACAGAACTGCGCTCCGGTGCCATGCTGGTCGCGGCCCTGACTCAGGCTGACCGTTATCTGTCCCCGAAACTGGCGTCTCTGCTGGCCGATATTAACCGTGAAAGTCTGAAGAAACATTTTGATGCCATCGTCGCAGACTCGGCGGAAACTGAGGTGGAGAAACCGGCTAAAGGGGCGGCGGCACAAGCGCTGTCCGGTGCCACATCGCCGCTGGACAAATACTGCACCAACGTGACCGAACAGGCACGTAAGCAGGAACTCGATCCGGTCCTGTGCCGTGAAAATGAGCTGAATCTGATGATCGATATCCTGTGTCGCCGTCGCAAAAACAACCCGATCGTGGTGGGTGATGCCGGTGTGGGTAAAAGTGCGATGATAGAGGGCCTGGCACTGCGCGTGGTGGCGGGTACGGTGCCGACTCAACTGCAGAAAGTTGAGTTGCTGTCGCTTGATCTTGGCCTGCTGCAAGCGGGGGCTTCGGTCAAAGGTGAATTTGAGAAACGCCTGAAAGGCGTGATTGACGCTATCAAGAATGCGCCAAATCCGGTGATTCTGTTTATCGACGAAGCGCATACCCTGATTGGCTCTGGCAATCAGGAAGGCGGCAGTGATGCCGCTAACCTGCTGAAGCCGGCACTGGCACGTGGTGAACTGAGCACCATCGCGGCAACTACCTGGAAAGAATACAAGAAGTACTTTGAAAAAGACCCGGCCCTGACCCGTCGTTTTCAACTGGTTAAGCTGGAAGAGCCAAGCATTGAGCAGGCGGTCGACATTTTACGTGGCCTGAATAGTGTGTATGAGAAAGCGCACAACGTGCTGATCACTGATGAAGCGCTCAAAGCCGCTGCTGAGCTGTCGGCGCGTTATATTTCGGGTCGTCAACTGCCGGATAAAGCCATTGATGTGCTGGATACCGCGTGCGCGCGGATTGCGATTAACATGACCACGCCGCCAAAACGTCTGGCGCAGTTAGAAACTGCGTGTCACCAGCGTCAGCTGGAAATCGACATGCTGCAACGTGCCCATTACCTCGGCCAGAGTGCGGACTTGGGCCGTCTGGATGAACTGCGCTCGCAAGAGCTGGCGGACGAAGCTGAGAAGCAGACTCTGACTGAGAGCTGGCAACAGCAAAAACAGCGGGTTGAGACCATTATTGACCTGCGTGCGCAACTGCTGGATCTGGCCAAACAGCAGGATGCGGATGAAGAGACTCGTGACAGTCTGCATGCTGATCTGCAGTCACATTATCTGGCCCTGCAAGCGATTCCGCATCAGGAAGTATTGATGCATGCGCAAGTCGACGCCGAGCAGATAGCCGAAGTCATTGCGGACTGGACCGGCGTACCGGTTGATCAAATGAACAGCGATGAACTGCATAAAATCACCCATTTAACTGAGATCCTGGGCCGCTCCATTAAAGGTCAGGATATCGCTATTGAACGTGTGCACCGTAATCTGCTCACCGCCCGTGCAGACCTGCGCCGTCCGGGGCGTCCGAAAGGGGCGTTCCTGCTGGTTGGTCCGAGTGGGGTTGGTAAAACCGAAACCGTGGTCCAGCTCGCAGAGCAGTTGTATGGCGGCAAACAGTTCCTGACCACCATCAACATGTCCGAGTACCAGGAGAAGCATACCGTATCACGTCTGATTGGCTCGCCTCCGGGTTATGTCGGTTACGGTGAAGGCGGCGTGCTGACCGAAGCGATTCGTAAGATGCCCTATTCTGTCGTACTGCTGGATGAAGTGGAAAAAGCGCATCCGGAAGTGCTGAACATCTTTTATCAGGCATTTGATAAAGGTGAGCTGGCTGACGGCGAAGGTCGTCTGATTGATTGTCAGAATATCGTGTTCTTCCTGACCTCAAACCTTGGTTATCAAACCATTGTGGATTACGCCGAACAGCCTAAACAACTTGATGAAGCCTTGTATCCTGAACTGGCGGCTTTCTTTAAACCGGCTTTGCTGGCCCGAATGGAAGTGATTCCTTACAAACCGCTTAGCAAAGAGGTGCTGGCGGAAATTGTTAAAGGCAAACTCAATCGCCTGGAAACCTTGTTCCGTGACCGTTACAACGCTGAAGTGGTGATTGAAGAGCGCCTGATTGACGAAATCCTTAATCGTGCGACACGCAGTGAAAACGGTGCCCGTATGCTCGAAGCCATTATCGAAGGCCAGCTGCTGCCGCCGGTATCGCTGGCGCTACTGAGCAAGCTGGCTGAGCAGCAGCCGGTACATCGCATTCACCTGGATGCGGTGGAGGGTGAATTTATCGGTGAGGTGGATTGAGCATGAGTAACTGGCTTACTTTCACTGCAGACTTAGTCGGGCTGAGAAAGCCGCAGCAACTGGCTACTCAGTTTGTCAGCATTATCAGCCGCGAACTGGGTTTATCCAACGCTCTGCTGCTGTTGCCAAATGCCAATGGACGTCTGCTGGTGCCTCATGATGACCGTCTCAGCTGTTCCTGGTCGGTAACGGATTTTGAAAATCCATTTTCGCATGTATTGCAGTCTTCCAAAGCCATGCATCTGACGGCGGAAGAGCTGGTTTTCTGGCAATCAAACCGCACCTTCAGCCAGTTGGTGGCTAAGGTCGGCATGTTTGATTCAGTCTGGATCCAGCCGCTGCCGATGGGGCACCGTCACGTGCAATCGATTTTGGTGCTGATGGGTGACAGTAATGTAGTGGGTAAGATTTTCAGCGATGCCGCGTTTTTAAAATTCATTGATGTCTTCTCCCAGCAATGGTCTTTGCTGCACGATATGGAACGTGAAGAGCAGACGCGTCAGGCACTGAAAGAATCCTTGTGTGATTTCGAACGTGATTCAGCCCAGCGCGTGCTGGTCAAAGATCTGTCGCGCAAGTTGATCGGTGACAGTGCGGTGATGCAAAAACTGCGTGAACAGATCGTCAATGCGGCCAGCTCCAATCTGTCGGTCATGATTCAGGGCGAAACCGGTACCGGTAAAGAGTTGGTGGCCGAAGCGGTGCATGACCTGTCATCAAGACAGCGTGCGCCGTTCGTCGCGATTAACTGTGCCGCGATTCCGGAAAACTTGCTGGAGAGCGAACTGTTTGGCTATACCAAAGGCGCTTTCTCCGGTGCAGACAGTGACAAGCAGGGTTTGATCGCCCAGGCCAACGGCGGCACCTTGTTCCTGGATGAAATTGGTGATATGCCGCTGGCGCTGCAGGCCAAACTGCTGCGGGTGCTGGAGTCAAAAACCTTTCGCCCGGTCGGTGGTAAGCAGGAGATGACTTCGGATTTTCGCCTGGTGTCTGCCACCCACGTTAATCTGCTTGACCAGGTGCGTCGTAAAGCGTTCCGTCAGGATCTTTACTATCGCCTGTTCCAGTATCCGCTGACCCTGCCACGTCTGGCGGCGCGTCTGGATGATATCGATCTGCTCAGTCAGCATTTTGTTCAGCAGTTTAATCAGCAGCATGGCAAGAATATTCGCGGCTTGCATTACCGTGCATTGGATTGTCTGAAAATGCATGATTTTCCGGGTAACGTACGTGAACTCAAGCACTTGATTGAATTTGGCTGCGCCCAGACTAGCGACGGAACTCAGGTTGAAGAACACTGTTTCACTGCGCGTATTGTACCTGCGGCCAGTCCGGCTACCGCCTCGTCAATCGCACCAAGCGCTTCGGCCGATATCGCGTCAGAGGATGTACCGGCATCCGAGCAGAATTTTAATGTGATTAACGATCTCAAGCAGGCGCTGAACGATTTTGAAGAAAAAATCATTCGCGAGCGTCTGAGTCATTTTTCCGGTGACCGCGCCAAAGCAGCGGAAAGCCTGGGTATTCCTAAGCGTACCCTGGCTTATAAGTGCCAAAAGCTGGAGATCAAAGCGCTATGAACCGAGCAATCTTGTTAGTGCTGGCAGGCTCATCGCTGTTTGGCCTGTCAGGTATGGCCCGGGCAGAGACGGCACGGCAGACGCTCGAAGCAGCTTCGCAATGTGTGCAGATTGACGCCCGTCTTGAGCGCCTGGCCTGTTTTGACCGCGTATTTGAAACTCCGGTACAGGTGGCAATGCCAACCGTGCAGAGTCATCTGCCGCCATCCTGGCAGCGAGCGATGCAGGCTGTGCAAAATAGTAATGAAAACTGGACACTGACCACGGAAGGCGAGGGCAAAGGCAGCAATGCCTGGGTCACGCTGACCGCGCTCAACCAGAAGACCCGCTTTGCCGACAATGCTAAACCGGTATTGATGCTGAGCTGTATCGATAACCTCAGCCGGGTTGAGCTGGCATTGCCAAGTGGTGTCTCAGACGCCCGAATTGAAATCTCGGCTGCAGGACTGGACTCGCAATATATGCGCAGTGACGACAGCGGTACGCTGATGTCATCGGCGCGAGGTATGCCGGCGATCAGCATGATGAAATCAATGGCCGGACAATCTCGCTTATTACTGCGTTCGAATGCCCCGTTTGCCGACGGGCTGCAGTTTGACACCGAGCCGTTGAAGCATGCACTCGGTGCATTACGTGAACGCTGTGGCTGGTAGGAGAAAAAGATGGAATTGACCGAATACCGCCAGTCTGTCGCGCAGCCGATCAAGGGCGAAAGCCGGGTTGGAGAGCGTCTTATTGATGACCCGCTGTTTGATTTTGTTGAAGACCAAATGATGAAGGTCGGCTCTCTTTCCCACGGCAGCGTGCAGTGGGATGAAGTTGAGCACAGCGTCGTCAAGTTGCTGGGTGAGAAAACCAAAGATATCAAGTTGCTGGTTTACCTGCTGCAGTGCCTGCACAACCAGTTTACAGCCGCGCGTTTTATTCTCTCTTTTGAGGTTATGACGGACTTCATGGCTGAATTTTGGGAGGAGAGTTATCCGGCGCCGGGTAAGCGCGGTAATCTGCCGCGGCGTAAATTTTTCAGTCAGATCGCGCAGCGCTTTGCGCTGGTAGTGGACAAAGTTGACTTCAACCGCTTTGACACTGCCGACCGTGACGCGCTCGCTAGTGCTGTTGATGGCTGGCAAAAAGTGATTGAGAGCCACGGACTCAGCTCTGAGGCGGTCGATTTGGTCGTGCGCAGTATCACCAGTCAGTTACGTCAGGCAGAAGAGCGTCAGCAAACCCAGCCAGCAGCGTCGGCGCAGCCGGTTGCGGCTGCAACGGCTGCGCCGACCAGCAGCAGTCCGTCTCTGGCTATTGATAACTCGAGTGATAAAGCCGCCAAGCAGACCCTATTAAAAGTGGCGGACTTTCTGGCCGAGCAGGAGTTCGGGGTTGCGCTGTCAGTACGTTTACGTCGCTATGCGGTCTGGGGAGCGATCACTTCTCTGCCTGATCATAAGGCAGACGGGGAGACCATGCTGAGGGGCATGCAGCAGGATCGAATCAAAGATTATCAGGATCAGATGCGTCATCCTGATCTGACATTATGGCGTAAGGTTGAACAGAGCCTGACTCTGTCACCGTACTGGTTCGACGGCCAGTTGATGAGCTTTAACATCGCGCGCAGCCTGGGCAAAGAGACCTGGTGCAGTGCGATTTTAGAAGAAACTGAGCAGTTTTTGCAGCGCATGCCGTCCTTGTTCGATCTCAAATTCAAAGGCGGTGCACCGTTTGTGTCAGAAGAAGTCAGAGACTGGCTGGCAGCGACTCAGCACACAACGGCCACGCAAAGTGTTGGTGACTGGCAGGAAAAACGTCAGGAAGCACTCACTCTGGCCAAAGACGGTGGCATCGCGGTGGCATTGTCGATGCTGAACGATGGGTTGGTAGCGGCGACTGAGCCGCGAGACCAGTTCTATTGGCGCCTGCTGTCTGCCGACCTGATGCAGGCCAATCATCTGGATGCCATGGCTCAGCAGCAGTACCAAACATTACATACACAAATATCTGCTATGCAGGTGACCGACTGGGAACCGTCGCTGGTGGAACAATTAGAACGATATACAACGTCAGAGTAAACGAAGGACACCATCCATGTGGAGATTTATTGTTGGGTTAGTAAGAAGGCTTAAGCCAGGCATGCTGGCCGCATTACCTATTTTGCTCGTTACCCTGTTCATATTACTGAATGTTGCGATTTGGTGGGCGGGACCGTGGTTAGAGATTTTTGAAACTAAGCCACTCCAGTCTGTCTTGTCGCGCGTGGTCGCCAGTGGCTTGTTCACTCTGGGCGCTCTGGCGTTATGGGGGTTGCTGCAGTGGCGTAAACTGCAAAACTATCAGGCGCAGCAAAAGCGTGATGAACAACTGCGTCAGGATCCGATTCGGGTTTATGAAGAGCGCCAGGAAGTTGAACTGAATCAGGTGATGGTTAATATGCGCCAGAACCTGAACAAGCGTAATTATCTGTATTCTTTACCTTGGTATCTGGTTCTTGGGCTGGAAAATGCCGGTAAAACCAGTTTGATCAACCGCTCGGGGCAGAAGTTTGTTTTCTCTTCCGTCATGCGTGCCTCCGGGCAGAAGAGTGAAAACCCATATTCGTTTGACTGGTGGATTGGTGATGAATCGGTCCTGATCGATCCGGACGGTGAACTGCTGACGCAGGGTAACCGCAGTGAAGATAACGATGGTGCCATGGAGCGCCGTCTGTGGCTGCACTTCGTCAAGTGGCTGGACCGTACCCGCAGCCGTCGTCCGCTCAACGGTATTGTACTGGCGCTGGATGTGTCACATCTGGCCACCGCGACGGCGTCTGAGCGCAAAGCCTACGCCAGTCTGCTGCGTGCACGTCTGCGCGAACTGATGGAAACGTTGTCAACGCGTCTGCCAGTCTACATTGCTCTGACCAAGCTGGACTTACTGTATGGCTTTGAACCTTTCTTCAAGCACTATACCAAAAGTCAACGTGAGGAAGTGCTGGGCTTTACTTTTTCGCTCGATTCAATCGACAACCTCGACAACTGGCTGGAAGAGTTTGCTAAAGATTATGCCGAGTTTGTAGAACGTATCAATAATGCGTTGCCACATGCGGTGTCGGCACCGATGTCACTGGAAGAGCGCAATGCGATCTACAGCTTCACCCGTCAGGTCTCCGGCCTGAAAGAGATCCTGGGGCAGTTTTTCCAGGATGCGCTGGCCAGTGATCAGTTTTCGACCTCCGCTCTGGTGCGCGGCGCCTACTTTACCTCGGTGTATCAGCAAGGGGTGCCGACCAACGCATTTGATGATGCGGCGTCGCGTCGCTATGGCTTGTCGCATGCGGTTAACACCGCGCAGCGGGCGAAAAACTCAACCATTTATTTCACTCAGAAGCTGTTCACTAACATCATCTATCCTGAAGCAGGACTGGCCTCGGATAACTTTCGTATTGCGCGTCAGAAACGCCGTCTGATGGTGTTGTCGGTGGTGACTGGTAGTATTGCAACTCTGCTTTTAGTGGGTAACTGGCACCGTAATTACCTCGCCAACGTGGAACATGCCAATGCCGTACTGGCCAAGGTGAACCAGTACCGGGATGAATTTCCGTCCAAAGCGAGTTTGGCCTCTCAGCAAGACGTGCTGGAGCCACTGAACAAAATCCGTGAAGCGACGCTGGAGTTTGGCTTCTTCCGTGAAAAGCCCAAATACATCTCAGATTTCGGTCTGTATCAAGGGCACACCATCGGTCCTATGGTGGAAGCGACCTATCTGAATCTGCTGGAAACCCGCTTCTTGCCACTGTTAATGGCTGATGTGGTGATGGATCTCAATCAGGCCCAAACCGATGAAGAAAAACTGGCAGTGCTGCGTGTGTATCGCATGATGGTGGATAAAAGCGGCCGTTATCAGGATTACGTGATGGATTATTTCTCACGTTACTGGCAGCAGGAGTTCTCGGGGCGGCGTGAAATTCAGGAAGAGTTGCTGGGCCACCTCGACTATGCGATGCGCCATACCGATCTGGCAGGTGAAAGCCAGCATGGTAACAAGGCGGCGACCAAGGTGATGAAACCTTATGAGCCGACCATTGCCAAGGTTCAGGCAGAACTGGGTAGCATGCCTAATGATCAGCGCGTGTATCGCAACCTCAAGCTCAATGCTCAGACCGTATTAGGCCCGGCGATTAACCTGCGTAACCTAGTGGGGCCGGTGTTTGACGTAGTGTTTGAAGAACGCGTGATGAACAGCAGCAGCCTGTACATTCCGCAGATGCTGACTAAGCGTGGCTTTGAAGAGTACTTTATGCCGCGTTCTGAGTCGGTGTCGGAGTTGGCACTGATCGACAGCTGGGTACTGGGCCAGTCAAAGTCAGCTCAGTTCAGTGAGGCAGATAAGCAGGCACTGCGAAATAAGATCCGCGATCAATATGTCGCCGATTACACCAACACTTGGCGTGCTGCACTGAACGAAATCGATGTGAAGTATTTCAGTGACATCAATGATGCCGTGGCTGTCTTGGATAACCTGACCGGTAATATTGAACCGATGCAGCGTCTGCTGCGCACGCTGGACACCAATACTGAATTGTATGCTTCTCTGCCTGATGATGATGCGGCGCAGCAAGCGCTGTTGCAGAGTCCGAAATATAAAGTAGCGTCGATGATCGAATCACCGTTTGCTGAGCTGAATGACATGCTTAAACCGGTGGGCGACAAACCGGCTTACATGAATGAAGTACTGGCCTCGGTGGAAGAGTTGCAGAATTACCTGAAAGCGATTCAGACCGCACCGGATGTCGGCACTGCCGCTCTTGATGCAACCAAGGCACGAGTCAAACTGGTTAATGCGGATCCGATTTATACCCTGAAACGGATTGCTTCCGGTCTGCCGAAACCACTCGACAGCATGATGACCAAAATTGCTGACGAGAGCTGGTATGTGATTAAGCAGGAGGCGATCCGCCATCTGGAAGTGCGCTGGCACGATGATGTTTACAACACCTTCCAGCGCAAGCTGGCTGGTCGCTATCCGTTTAATCCGAAGGCGAAGAAAGATGCGTCACTGCAGGATTTTGAAGCCTTCTTTGCGCCAAACGGCACTCTGGACAACTTCTATAACAATCAGTTACGGATGTTTATTGAGGAGAACATCACAGTCAATGATGGCGAAAATGCCCAGTCGCTGATTCGTAAAGATGTGCTCAATCAGATCAAGCAGGCGCAGAAGATCCGCGATGCTTTCTTTAACCGCAAAGGCATTCTTGATGTCAGTTTCTCGGTGGAGCCGCTGCGTCTGAGCGGCAACAAGCGCCGCAGTGTGCTCAACGTCGACGGTCAGTATCTGGCCTACAGCCATGGTCCGCGTGACAGCGTGGAGCTGATCTGGCCAAACACGTTGCGCGACTCTGCGGTTTCTAAAGTCACGCTGGTGCCGACTCAGTCCAATATGTCACCACGTAGTATTGATATTCAGGGACCGTGGGCGTTCTTCCGTCTGCTGGACCAGGGGGATGTGGTGGCAGCCAGTGCGACTTCGGTGGACTACAAATTTGATGTTGATGGCGGTGACATGATTTACCGCATCAATTCAGAAGCGAATGCTAACCCGTTCACCGAGCGCTTGTTTAACTCGTTTAAGCTATCCAATACCTTGTATTAAAAAGTTTATTTTCGATATTACTAATCTAATTAAGCGAGCGGGGTAACCCGCTCCTTTACTCTGGGACTGAGCCGTAAATGTCCAATATTTTGTTTATTGATAATGCTTACTACCGTATTTGCGAGCATGTGGATGAGATTCGTCATCTCGATGAGTACCAAAAAGTAAGAGATGAGATCAATCGTCGTTTTAACCCGCTGGCGGGATCGACAGATTGGGAACTGGTGCGTGATTGTTGTGACACTCTGGCCAGAAAGGCGGGGGTGGATCTGATGATGAGCGGCTACTTCGCGGTCGCGAGTCTGAAAACCCAGGGTCTGGCCGGATATGCCAACGGACTGGAATTACTCAGTGCCTGTCTCAACAGTCAGAACAAGCCGGATGCTAAGTATGCCAAGATGCACAAAGAGGTGCTGGACTGGGTGAATAGCAAAGTGGTGCCGGAGCTGAAAGCCATCAAGCCCAACTATGAATCACTGCGTGAACTCTATCGTTGTGAGCGCTTGTGCGAACGGATTCATCATCAGTTGGAGCAGCAGCAGCCGGATTACCCGGTTGATTTTGAAAGTGTCGGTTTTGTGCTATTCGAACATATTGACCGGATTGAAACTCAGTACCACAGCCTGGTGAAACGCCAGATGCAGCAGCAGGCTCAGGAGCCGCCTAAAGTGCTGCGCAGCCTGCACCGCAAATGGGTTGGCGCCGCATTTGTCCTCGGCGGTCTGCTGTTTGGTGCCGGAGTCTGGGCTTATCAGGTGTTGCCATGGTTCAGTCACAGTGAGTATTCGGCTGAGGTGAAAGTGGCGACGCTAAACAGCGACCAGGCTCTGCATCAGTTCCAGCTTGATGTCTCCCCGGGCCAGGTCGTGCGCTGGAAAGAAGATCTGGTCGGGCTGTATCAGCACTCGATTGTGCAAAAAAGTGCCGCATCTGTTGAACAGAGTAAGCGCGAAGCGATGCATGAGATGTCAGCGCTGATGGCGCTCTATCCGCAGGATCCTAAGGTGGCTGAATCGCAACAGGCATTTTCTACCGCACAGCAGGAGGCGCTGGCGCAAACCGATATTTTTGTGCAACGTTTCGGTGAAATGCGTACCCGCATGGCTAACATCGCACTGCTGGCGAAACGTGGCCGATGGAACGAGTTGCAGCGTCAAACCAAATCTCTGCAAGATTTTGCCGTGAGTCTGTCACCGATTTATGGCCGGGTGGATTACGTGCAGAGCCTGATTAAGCAGGGCGAGGTTGACGACGCCCGGAAGGAGTTGGACATCCTGAAACTGCGTCTCAACAACCTGAGCTGGACCATGGCTCAGCTGGAAGAAAACCTATCCGCAGAGCTGGCGCGCTGAGCGTGTCACGTCCATTACACAGCGGGCAAAAAGTTGCGTATCGGGCAGTTTCTTGCTCCACTGTGGCGGCAGATTGCCCTGATGATGAGTTTTTCAACATAACCAATTGATTAATAATAAAAATAAGATTGGCATTACCCTTGCTGCAAACTCAAGTTTGCACTTTATCAACGGTCAGAGATAGGAATAGCAGCATGGCAACGTTAAGTTACAAGTTCCAGGTGGATGGTCTGGAAACAGATACCCTGGTGGTGCATGCCTTCGACGGGCAGGAAACGCTGTCCTGTGAGCTCATGGATGGTCGTCCGTGCTACGGGTTTCGTTATGAACTTGCGCTGGCCAGCCGCCAGCCGGGCATCAGCGCTGAAATGGTGGTGGATAAAAGCGCAGAACTGACTCTATATCGAGACGAGATGCTGGTGCAGCGCGTGCATGGCGTTGTGCGGGCTTTCAGTCGTGGCGACACCGGCCATCATCACACCTTCTATTCTCTCACTCTGGTTCCGGCGCTGGAGCGTTTATCACTGCGTCACAACAGCCGCATTTTTCAGCTCAAAACCGTTCCTGAAATCCTGTCTGTGCTGCTGCAGGAAATGGACATCGATGATTACGCCTTTGCGCTGACCCGCGATTATCCGCAGCGCGAACTGTGTGTGCAGTATCGAGAAACCGACCTCGAATTCTTACACCGTCTGGCAGCGGAAGAGGGGCTGGTGTACAGCTTCATTCATCAGGAAGGCCAGCATACGCTGCTCTTCAGTGATGCGTCTGACAGCTTGCCTAAACTGGGCGAGCCGGTACCTTATAACAGCCTGGCCGGTGGCGTGATGGATACGCCATATATCTCCGCATTGCAGGTTCGTACGCGTGCTGAAGTCAGCCAGACCGCGATGCAGGATTACAGCTTTAAAAAGCCGGCTTATTCTTTTGCGCAAAGTGCGCTGGGTAGCGAAATGGATTACCAGCACACGACTTACGAGCATTATGACGCGCCGGGCCGCTTCAAAGATGACGTCAATGGTAAAGCGCTTAGCCGGATTCGGCTTGAGTTCCTGCGCCGCGAGGCGCGCACTGCCAGTGGTCAGAGTAACCAGCCTTTGCTGCGCGCCGGAATGAAATTTGATCTGCAAGAGCACTTAAATGAGAGTCTCAACCGTGACTGGCTGGTGGTGAGTGTTCATCACCAGGGCACTCAGCCCCAGGCCCTGGAGGAAGAGGGCGGCAGCGGTGCCACCACTTACGCGAACCAGTTCAAGCTGATCCCGGCCCATATCAGTTGGCGGGCAACACCGGAGGCCAAACCTCAGGTCGATGGCCCGATGATTGCGACTGTGGTCGGCCCACAGGGCGAGGAGATCTTTTGTGATGAGCATGGCCGGGTCAAACTGCATTTCCCCTGGGATCGCTATTCCAACGCTGATGAACTCAGCTCGTGCTGGGTCCGGGTATCGCAAGGCTGGGCCGGCAGTCAATACGGAATGCTTGCGCTGCCACGCATTGGCCACGAGGTGATTGTTTCATTCCTGAATGGCGATCCGGATCAGCCGATCGTGACCGGCCGTACTTACCATGCGACCAATACTACGCCGTATCCACTGCCAGAAAATAAAACCAAAACCGTGATCCGCAGTGAAACCCATCAGGGAGAAGGATTTAATGAACTGAGTTTTGAAGATCAAGCCGGCAGCGAACAGGTTTACCTGCATGCTCAGAAAGACTTCGATGGCTTAGTCGAGAATGACCACCGCAGTGAAATCCGCCACGACCGCCATGTCACGGTCGAAAATGATCGCTTCAGCCAAGTCGTGGCCAATCAGCACCAAACTATCGGTGGTGAGAGCCGCAGTAAAATCGGCGCGGACAGCAGCCTGAAAGTTGATGGCTCAGCCCAGCACAAAGTCGGCAATCTCATCGCGGTTCAGGCAGGACGGGAAATTTCCCTCAAAGCCGGCGCTAAATTAGTGGTCGAAGCCGGTGCCGAAGTCACCCTCAAAGCCGGCGGCAGTTTCGTCAAAGTTGACGGCGGTGGCGTACATTTGTCGGGCCCGGCTATTAATCTAAACGCCGGCGGCAGCGCAGGCAGCGCCTCCGGCTACGCCGGCCAATCAGCCTTGTTACCCGGCGGCGTTGAGGCTGTAGACGCACCGGAAGAGTTGACATTCATAAAACCAATAGCATCACTGATTTCAGAAGAAGCGTTAGTTCAGATTGCAATTAGTGATATACCAATAGCCAGAATGTGTCAGCGTCAACTAGATGGCAATTGTCCCAGAACTGATTGTCCGTGTGAAATGAAAGAGGATGTATGAGTCAGTTAACCGAGTTTTTTGAATCTGACGAATATACCCATTGGGTAGTCGTCGACAAAATAAGAGTACCTGATATTGATATTTTGGCATATCGGTACGAGAACAATCCTGAAATGATAAAACTGTTCTATGGAAGTGATTTTCACCATCTTGTTGAAGTTAGTCCGGTAGTTTTTTGTTTCACCGGTTCAAAAGAACTGACTAATTTAATTAAATACGATTTTGCTTTGAAGACAAGCACAGTAGTATTTTCATTTAAGAAAAATACGAAACAAGAAGATAGGTTAAATCATCTCCGAAGTTTGCTAACAGTAATAATTAATGGTGATATGAGGTTTTTTAGATATTATTCCTCGGTTTTCTTGAATAGCGTTCACAAAGGATTAAACGATCAAGACAAGAAAAATATATTAGGTCCCTTTTCGTCCTTAACTTGGGTTGGTGAGGATGATGAATGGAAGAGTTTGGTTGGAGATGAAAACAAGAAATACGTAAATAACGGAAATACACCACTTTCTTTGACATCATCTGTTTTATTGGGATATCTATAATTATGACTACAGTAAAAACTTATGAAATTCGTCCGGGAGATTGTTTAGATCTGATCTCGGAAAAGTTTGATATTTCAAAAAGTGTACTCCAAGAATTAAATAGTGATCAAATTAAAGATATTGATCTGATTTATGCTGGTAACACACTTAAGTTATCAGGTAATGAAGGGTCTCCAATCGAAGTAGACTTAGGTACACGTACTACACTTCCTCTAGTTCCTGAAAAACCAGCATGTGGGAATGAACTCTGTTCCAGTCAAGTCCCTGATTTTGTCGATATACTATACGTACCTGCTCATCCGGAAACGGGAGAGAAAACTTGGTATGCACTAACGAAAACAGCTCAAGAAGCGGTTATGTCTGAAATTGATTTGTTTAAAAGCGCAGTCACAACGGACAGACAAACGACGTTTAACAACCTTAATAGACTAGGGATATTATCTAAATTTGAACATAAACCACATGAAATGTTCCTGTCAGACACGGATATCGAACGCTTAAGAACTGTGAGTTGGATGTTGGTAACTATTCAATCAGGCGCTGCTAAGAACTATTTTAATGGAGGAGAAAATGGATTTATCATTTCTATTGCAGAACAAGAAGATGGCATAGATTATTATAGTATTCTTAGTGACAGCCTTACTTGGGAGAAGCTAAAAGATTTTGTATTTAAAGTTTCAATACGTACTGCCCCTATTTCCTATTACATTGGTAAATCATTAGGTTTTATTGATGAGGTAGATGAGGAAAACAAAGAATATATTCTAAGGGAGAAAGCTTTAAGTGCTGCAAAATTAAAAGTTGTAGACTATCTTGAAGACGAAATTGCTTTGCTAGAGAAAAAAGCAGTAAAAGCAGCAGGAAAGGTAGTTACTGATGACGGTACAAACTTCGTCTACAGTGAAAAGGAAAGTTACTTTACTAGTGAAAAACAAGATGACATCGCTAAATGTATAAAAAAAGTTAATTCTTATCGTCGTTGGTCTGATGAAGAGTTATCTGAACAAAATCATGAAGAATTGAACTCTAAACTGGATAGATTTTGGAATCAAGATGTCAAAAATTCTGCACAATTTATTAATGCATTGGAAGAATTTAAACGCGGTAGTGATATACCATCAAACGCCATGAGCGCGTATAGTTTCACTTTCTATCTTTTGAAACTAAATGATTATGGCTTTGTTGTCAAAGAGCAGTGTCTGCCTAAAGCGTTGTTAATTGGCACGGATAAAGTGCATCTGGGACCGGAAAGCCTTTATAACAGTAGTAAATACAAAAATTGGCGAGATGACGCTAGTCTGACTATTGAACCGGATGATTATAACAAAGTAGTTTCGGGATTACTGACAGAACTACTAACATTTGACGACACAGTAAGAGATGATAAGCATATTAGAGCTATTCTTTCTTCTAATAAATGTTCCGCCAGTCAATGGGCGTATTATCCGACATTGGCGCTGATTCGCTTTATTGATGCGACACTTTCTGAATGGCTGAGCTCTATTCGTAGCATTATGGGTGGACGTTCTATTCCTGATATGTTTTCTGACCTAATCTGGGTAAAGAAAGTTGCACTCGAGAGACTAGAACAACTTAAGAGAAGGGCTGAAGCGTCAGCTTTACAAGGTAAAGTCATTAATTTTTATCTTAATAAAGATAAGCTATCTGCCATGACTCTTTTATGGGATGAAAAGAACTATAAGGTTTTGGAAAAAAAACTAGGGATATTTTCTAACAAGGCTGGTGATGCTGACCTTCAAGCTGTTGAATGTAGTTTGTTATCAAATGAGGGAGAAGTTGGTTGGGTTAGAGGACCAAGTTGGTTTTTACCAACGGCGAAAAAAAACCTTAGTAAAGGTCACTGTAAGGATATAACGGAAAAAGTCGTAATGGTTGATCCGTTAGTCAACGCAGATGCTGCAGGTAAGACATTATCTGAAGCTTTAGATGAAATTAAGAAGCAATTAGCAGGTACTTTTACGAAAGCAAATTTTGTCACAGGACCGTTGAATCTAAATAAGACAATAGAAAAGTATGATTCAAGTGCTTTCTGGCAATCCCACTACCACTGGCAAGGCGGAAGAGCAGACAACGGTTCGTCAGCCTATATAGCGAATGCTCAGGCGCAATTTTTACGCTTATCATCAAGTGCCAGTGGTTCTTTGAATCTGCCGTTAAGCGAATTAGATGCATTGCGTCCTAACTTAGACTTGACTACAGGAGCGTCGATTCAAGCCAATTTTACCTTATTAAGTGGTCAAATAGGATTTTCGTCTTGGTTTCCGACTAATGATAAGGATCAAAACGTGCGCCCAGATAAGGGGCATGGGCTTTCGATTTCTTACGTAGCTCTGGATTATGAGTCTATGACGGATAAAAAACGAGAATACGATGCGGGAGAGTGTTTTGTAAAACTTAGCGCCAAAGTCTATGGTTTGGCGGCAGCAAGTTGTCAACTCTCTGGGAATTTATCCTTCGGTCCTTCAGAAACCAACGGTGGGTTGGGTGTTAAAGGAAAATCTATCAAGGTTCTGGACGCAAACCAAGCTAGCGAAAACTTACCTAAAGCAAGAGTATTAAAGGATGGTGATGCTCTTATTCCACAAGCGGCGGCACAAACTGGGGTTAAGGTAGACGTATTTGCTGGTGTAGAAGCTGGAGGAAGCATTGATGCCGAAGTTCATTGGAAGCCGCCTGCGGTGATGATAAACAATAATAAGGTGGAGCAATCACTAGGAAAATTGGGCAGTATCAGTGCTCAGATGGCGGCTAATTATGGTATCGGATACTCTGGAGAATTTCGGTTTACCTTTCAAAATGGCCAAATCGTTCTTATCACATCAGCAAAAGCTGTGTGTGGACCAGGCTTCTCTGGAAAATTTTCTGTAACATTAAGTCCAGTTATGATGGATAGATTTTTGACATGCCTTTTAGGAGTGTTAAAAGAGAGTGGATTCCGTTATGTAGAGGTGTTTGGAGATTATGACAAAAATGGAAGAAATGAGTACTTTGAACAACTTAATGAAAGGTTGACTATAGCTATGGCTCTCGGCTTAACATTTGGAGATGTTATGTTGCTTCCATCAGTTGTCTATGATGAGTATAAAAACGATGTGCTCCAAGAAGATTACGCGCCCATGATAGCACGACATATCACGATGGCTGAGGTTAGCTCTAGTAAGAAAGATTGGATTAGAAATTTACCTCCAGAAACATTAGCTAAATTGTTAAATTGTTTGACTAATAAAAAGGAAGAATCTTTTTTTGAGAGTGATCTTCAGAAAATATCTAGACAGGAAAATGAAGAAAGGAAAGTTAGTGCTGTTATACAAATATTGAAATGGATTTCTCCTACTGGAAATGATGAGAATAAATTCAGGACTCGTCAGTTTGAAGAAACTCTTATTCGCATAGGGGGAAATCTAGAAGATGTTAGAACTCCAGCTTCACAGTGGCAGCGTTTTGCTGATAGTTGGCGGCGTCTTGAAGAATATATCATTTCTGTTAGCGATAATAACAGAGGGCTTAGAATTTCCTTCAATGATAATGTTTGGCAATTAGCAATCAATATGCATGGATATAGATATAAAGATGTTAAGGGGAACTTTCATTATCGAGCCTATCGAGTTGAACTTGATGACGAAACTCAGAAGATGAAGTTAGATAGAGAAAAAATAAAAGCAGTTTTTGGTAGTGATCCTCGGTGGGAGTTTTTTAGTATATGGAAAATATGATGATTAAAAAAAATATACTGTATAAGTTTGCAATTTTTATCCTTTTTGCTTTCATCATATCTATTGGATCCTATTGGTTATATTTAAAACTTCCGACTGGGTTAGACATTGCTTTATCGTCTCCACTAACTGACGAAACGTTAAGTACGACTTCTTACAAAAGCATAAATATAAATAATGATCCTTATGCTTCTAGTACCTACAGACCTGATGATCCTTTGTATAAGCCTGTCTTGGCAATCCAGCAAAAGCGCTGGAGTGAAGCCATTGATATGTTAAAACCAATGGCAGAGCAGGGTAACTCTACTGCCATGTTTTGGCTTGGAGATATTACCTATTCAGCGAATGCTTTTTCAGACGGGGGTAAATGGTTTGTAAGGGCTGCTGAATTAGGTAATCCTTATGCTGCATTAAGACTTTCTCCCTCATTGAGTTTTGGTCATGATTGCGATAGGTGGTTGAAGGCCTATTGTGATAGTAAGTGGGATGATATCGGATTAAAAGGTTTGTTAAAACTAGCACATGACGGTGACACCAAAGCTGCGTATGCTTATCTCTATGTTACTAGATTTAAAAATACAAGTTCAGAGTTTTATTCTGATTTGGTTGATTTGGTAAAAACCGGAATGGATAAAAATTATTATCCCCCA
This sequence comes from Vibrio sp. H11, assembly GCF_004804295.1. Taxonomy (NCBI): domain Bacteria; kingdom Pseudomonadati; phylum Pseudomonadota; class Gammaproteobacteria; order Vibrionales; family Vibrionaceae; genus Vibrio; species Vibrio sp. H11. Next base: position 124,523 of record NZ_SSHN01000011.1, read on the forward strand.
TTGCGATATTTAGTGAACCTTTATTTGTCTAGGGAGTCATTAAGTCCTTTTGACAATGACCCATTACCTTTGAGTGATAATGAAAAGAAAGTTATTTTTAACTCATTGATGGTTGCGGCAAAAAATAATGACGTATTGTCTATGAAATTAATTAATGATGATTTTAAAGGTTTTTTTGACAGTGATTTTGATGATTTGATAGATCAGAGCCAACTTCTATTGGATGGTAATAATTTTCTTATTGCTTTTGATTATTTTATTAGAGGTAGGAGTAATACAAAGTCAAATAGAGATTTTTTGATAAGAGGATACTCTGTTGCGAATCTTTTTGATTATTATATCAAGGACTTTAACCAACGCGGCGAATATAAAGGTATCTTTGAGTATATGCTAATGGATAGTAATATAAAACCTATGAGTGAAGAAGAGAAGTCTCAAGGGATGATAATGACTAGAAATTTGATTGGTCATTCTACACCAGTTATCTTTATTGATGAAGTAACTGGGATTTCTCCATTATTTCACTGAAGATGATAAGAAGTTAGAGATATTTTTTAAATTGCCGTCGATACACATTGGTATCTGACGGCATTTTTATAGTACAAAGCATGTTATATCAGTGTCTCAATCGTTGTTACTTAATGTAACTGGACAACCTAAAAAGTCTTTGCAGATTGATAAACACTAATAAAATTTAAACAGTCAGGTGATTAACGTTAATTATTTTAGAAAATACCACTGATTGAAGTGGTTAGATCTTCTACTAGCACTGGTTTAGCTTCTTCAAACTCTAAGTTCACTTGGTTTGCATTCGACAGAACACGGGTTTGAAAACGTTTTTTGTTATCCACGCTGGATATAGAGGTATTTAGTGCGCCAGAATTACCATTTGATAGTTGTGCGACTTCAGTAGAAGTGACTTTGTTATCTGTCTTTTCCACGACACGTACATCAGTAATCAGGGCATAATAAACGTCTTCTACTAAAGCATTTCCAACCAGTCCAATAGCGCCACCGATGAGACCTGCCGCACCAATAGTGTTTGAATGACTCGTAGCGGATGCTGCAGCTAGAGCTCCAATTGCTGCACCAGAGAGTGCGCCACCGTATCCGCTGTTAAGGAAGCCCTGGGCTGAAGCGGGATCCATTTTCTCTGCCTTTAACACATTTGCCTGTAGCCAGTAGTGAGCAGCAGCTGGATCTTGTACAACGGAGTAACCCTTTTGTGTCAGCTTTTCTTTTAATTCCTGTTGAATATCAATCTGCTTATCGGTTGTGTTTCGTACTTGTAAGAAAATAGTTCGTTGGCTAGCTGAAACCGGATCCAGCCAGATCGTTTCTGACATTGTGGTTTTTACTTCGAGATTACGCTTGCTTACGGCGGTGTTTATTGCAGAACAGCCAGAAACAGAGAGAATAGCAGCGAGTAGAAAGCCAAATTTAGCGTTAGTGTTCATTTATATACCTTCAATAATGGTTAAGTAAAAATTGTGTCAATTTCTTAGGGAGCTTATTATATTTAAATTACTGAGTGAATATAAAAACCACGCGTTCGTTCACTAATTTAAAGTTAATTGATGACAATATTGTTTTTAACTATGGTTTGTGGGGGAAATTTGTCTTGACATTGTTTTGATACTTTAATTTTTTAGTGATTTGGTTGATGAATATATAATTTAGCATGTATTGTTATTATTTTTTTCTATCGTTTGTATTTATTTATTTTTGTGGGTTATGATTGATCTCGGATTTTTTGGAGTAGATATTAAAAGTGTCAACCTCAACTTTGATTAGTGGAGATGTTAGTGTTTAGTTGCATAAGTTTTCTTAAAGTTTTGTTGTTCATTCTAATTATGATTTTTTCATCTATGTTGGGTTATTATTTGTATCTTAAATGGCCAACAGGTGTTGATGTCGAGCTATCTCGTCCCGTCGATCAAACAATACAAAGCCTCATTGTGCTTGCTGACAAAGAGAAAAAGATAAATCCAGACCCTTATGCTTCGAGTCGTTATAGACCTAATGATACGTTATATGATCCTGTGTTGGCTATTCAGCAGGGCAATTGGGCGAAAGCTGAGCAGTTGTTAAAACCGATGGTAGACAAGGGTAACGCTACTGCAATGTTTTGGTTGGCGGAAATCACCTATCGCAGTAGCGCTTTTTCTGGTAGTGGTGGCGCTGCGCTTTTTGAAAAGTCCGCAAAGCTTGGTAACCCTTATGCTGCGCTTCGATTGTCGCCAAAGTATAATCAATATCAATGCGAAATGAGAATGTCATCTTATTGTGATGATTCATGGAGTAAAATCGGGATAGATTTATTAGCAAAGAGAGCGAGTTCCGGCGATCTATCCGCTCAGTATGCACTTTTATATTACGCTCGTTTTGACAACGCAGATGAAAAATACTTTTATGAGTTTATTAATACAGTGAAAGAGGGGATGAATGAGAACTACTTTCGCCCGTTAAGACACCTAATATCCATGTATTTAAAACGAGAGCACTCAAGCCTGTTTGATAGTAGCGTCAACCCATTATCCGAAAAGGATAAAAAAGAGTTACTCAAATTGTTATTTTACGCTGCCGATAATAATGATATTGATTCGTTGAATGTTATTAATAAACGATTTAAAAATGTATTAAGTTCGGAACGTTACCTTAATCAATCGGTAGGAAGAAATTTATCAGTATTGGATAATAAACACTTCGTTCTGACCTTCGACTACTTCGTTGCCAAGGGTAAAGAACATAGAGAGTTTGTCGTACAGGGATACGCAGTGGCTAAGTTGTTCGCTACCTATGAGGGTAATGAATATGGAATTCTCACGACAGTGTACCAGGATCAGCTTGAAAAGTCGGGTATTACTGCTTTAACTGATGATGAGAAAAAGAACGCGGATCTGCTATATCAAACGTATTTAAACAAACAGAAACCAGTGATTTATATTGATGAAATATCCGGTGCTTGGGGAGATGTTATTTATTAACGAATGTTGTATTTGATTCAAACGCCGCCAGATCCCCATGGTATCCGGCGGCGTTTTGTGTTCTTTAGTTTACTTTCTTATTAGAAAATGCAGTGCTTGGCGTAGGACGTGGCTTGGTTTGCTGTCCAGTCGCCTTTAGGTTTGGCGTCCATTGCTTCACACCATTGCGGAGTGCCGACTTCTTGCTCGAACAGGCAGTGCTTGGCAAAATCGACCGCGTTTTGCGCGCTCCACTCATTGGTCGGTTTATCACGCATCTCTTCACACCAGCCGCTGCTGCCGACCTCGTTTTCACAGCCGGCCAGGGCCAATGCTCCCAACATTACCACGGCGAATTTTTTCATTATAAATCTTCCTTTACGCTATCTAAGCTTGCTGCGCGTCACTATACCGAAACCGGCCCCAGTTGTGTTAAATCTCCGCCAAATATCAGTGTTTAAGCGCAATTCGATGCATTTTGGCCGGTGTTAATCCCATATACAGATGGGACGGTTGGCTATGAAGTCACGGTTTCTGCAGCAAATTATGACATATGTGCACCAAACCGGATGTTGATGATAGAACTCTCAGTGATCATTCTCACTGTTTATTCATGCTGTCGGCTAAATTGGACGATCTAACTCACAGTCTGTTTTGCTGCCGGGTGCAATTCAAAAACCGAAAGAATAGGATGCCATCGAAACGTTTCGATGACTGTTTCCTGAGCGAGCTGCCAACGCAGAAACAGCCCAACGTAAGCGCATAAAAAGGTAAAACGATGAAAAAAAGTACCCTACTCAATTCCGATCTGTCCTACCTGGTTTCAACACTGGGTCATACCGATGAAATCACCATTTGTGATGCGGGCTTACCGATCGCAGAAGAATCACAACGTATTGATCTTGCTTTGACTCATGGCGTTCCGAGTTTCCTGCAAACCGTGCAGGTCATCCTGTCTGAATCACAGATTGAAGGCGTGGTGATGGCGCAAGAGTTTGCTGAAGTGAGCCCGGAGCTGCACGCGGCGCTTCTCGATGAACTTAAAAACGAGGAAGCGCGTTTTGGTAAGAGCATTGCCATTAGCTATGTTTCTCACGAAGAGTTTAAAGCGCGCACCCACTACAGCCGTGCCGTAGTCAGAACCGGTGAATGCACACCGTACGCCAACGTTATTTTCCAGGCTGGTGTTGTTTTTTAATCCGCCAAACTCGATTGAGGACTCATTATGACTCAACCAATTCTGGCTCTCAGCAAGATTGAAAAAGCCTTTCCTGGTGTCAAAGCGTTGGATAAAGCGAGCCTGAACGTTTATCCGGGGCGCGTGATGGCGCTGATGGGAGAAAACGGTGCAGGTAAATCAACGCTGATGAAAGTGCTGACTGGCATCTATTCCAAAGATGCCGGCACGATAGAATATCAGGGACAAACGGCCAGCTTCAAAGGACCGCGCGATTCACAGCACGCCGGTATCAGCATCATTCACCAGGAGCTTAACCTGATTCCTGAGCTGACTATTGCTGAAAACATCTATCTCGGCCGGGAAAAGACCAGTGCGATGGGGCGGATTCTGTGGGCGAAAATGTACGCTGATGCCGACAAATTGCTGGCTCGCCTCAACGTCAAACACAGCTCGAAAACCTTGCTGGGCGATTTAAGCCTGGGTGAACAGCAGATGGTGGAGATCGCCAAAGCGCTGTCGTTTGAGTCCAAGGTGATCATCATGGATGAGCCGACCGATGCGCTGACCGATACCGAAACCGAATCGTTGTTCAGCGTGATCCGCGAGCTGCGGGAGCAGGGCTGTGGCATCGTGTATATCTCACACCGTCTGAAAGAAATTTTTGAGATCTGCGACGACATCACCGTACTACGCGATGGTAAATTCATCGGAGAATGCCAGGTTGAGGATACTAACGAAGACGGACTGATCGAAATGATGGTCGGTCGTAAGCTGGATGAGCAGTACCCGCGTATCGATGTCCATCCAAGTAACGATATCTGTCTGGAAGTGATTGGCCTGACCGGTTCGGGCGTGCATGACGTCAGTTTCAACCTGAAACGCGGTGAGATCCTCGGCGTGTCTGGTCTGATGGGTGCAGGCCGTACTGAACTGATGAAAGTGATTTACGGTGCGCTGCCGTCTGAACGTGGCGTGATTAATCTTAACGGCAGAACGGTGAATCCGGTCAGCCCGCAGGATGGTCTGGCAAACGGAATCGCGTATATCTCTGAAGACCGCAAGGGTGATGGCCTGGTACTCGGGCTGTCAGTGAAAGAGAACATGTCGTTGTGCGCACTGGATAAGCTCAGTAAAGGCGTACAAATCCAGCATAGCGAAGAAGTGATTGCGGTGCAGGATTTCATTCAGCTGTTCAATATCAAAACACCGTCACGGGATCAGATTATCGGCAACTTGTCTGGTGGTAACCAGCAAAAAGTCGCGATTGCCAAAGGGCTGATGACCCGGCCAAAAGTGCTGATCCTGGATGAGCCGACCCGCGGTGTGGATGTCGGCGCAAAAAAAGAAATCTACCAACTGATTAATAAATTCAAAGCAGAAGGCATGAGCATCATTTTGGTGTCATCTGAAATGCCGGAAGTGCTGGGCATGAGCGATAGGATTCTGGTGATGCACGAGGGTCGCATCAGCGGGGAATTCGATGCCGCCCAGGCCAACCAAGAAAATTTACTGGCGTGTGCCGTTGGCAAAACGTTAAACGAGGACGCAGCATGAGTAGCAAAACCATGACCGATTCATCCCCAAACAGCGGTAAGAAACTTCTGAGTAAAGAGTGGCTGATTGAGCAGAAATCACTGATTGCACTACTGTTTCTGGTAGTGGTGGTCTCCTTTTTAAATCCCAACTTCTTTACCGTTGATAACCTGCTTAACATTCTGCGTCAGACGTCGGTCAATGCGATTATCGCGGTCGGTATGACGCTGGTTATCCTGACGGCCGGGATTGACCTGAGTGTCGGCTCGGTGCTGGCGTTGTGCGGCGCATTCGCTGCCAGCCTGATTGCAATGGAAGTCCCGGTCTTTGTCGCGGTGCCGACTGCCTTGTTGGCGGGGGCAGTACTGGGTGGCATCAGCGGCATTATTATCGCCAAAGGCAAAGTGCAGGCGTTTATTGCCACTCTGGTGACCATGACTCTGCTACGTGGTGTGACCATGGTGTACACCGACGGGCGTCCTATTTCTACGGGTTTCACTGATACCGCGGATGCGTTTGCCTGGTTTGGTACCGGTTATGCGCTGGGTATTCCGGTACCGGTATGGCTGATGGTGGTTGTGTTTGCTGCGGTGTGGTATCTGCTGAATCACACTCGTTTTGGTCGCTACGTGTATGCACTGGGCGGTAATGAGTCAGCAACCCGCTTGTCAGGTATCAACGTTGACCGGGTAAAAATGGGTGTGTATGCGATTTGTGGCGCTCTGGCGGCACTGGCTGGCATTATCGTTACTTCTCGTCTGTCATCAGCGCAGCCAACGGCGGGTATGGGTTACGAGTTGGACGCGATTGCAGCGGTTGTACTCGGTGGTACCAGCCTAATGGGCGGTAAAGGCCGTATCATGGGGACTCTGGTCGGCGCGCTGATCATCGGTTTCCTCAACAATGCCCTTAACCTGCTCGATGTTTCGTCTTACTACCAGATGATCGCTAAAGCGGTGGTTATTCTGCTGGCGGTACTGGTCGACAACAAGAACAAGTAACTCCAAGCGTTCCAAAGCAAGCGGTTATCAATCGAAGTTAGAGGGATAACCGTTTGAAAATAAATAGTTAAGCTTGATGTATAAGTAAAACTTTAAAATAACTGTGAAACTTTAACATGCATGTGACACACCGGGTTCAGCCTGGCTGACCCGGCCCCCTACAATAAGGACGATGAAAATGAAAAAACTCGCAACCTTGATTTCTGCTGCTCTTCTTTCTTCAACCGTTTCTGTTTCAGCTCAGGCTCAGGACACTGTCGCTATCGTGCTCTCGACGCTGAACAACCCGTTTTTTGTATCGATGAAAGATGGCGCTGAAGCCAAAGCACAGGAGCTGGGTTACAACCTGATTGTGCTTGATTCACAAAATGACCCGAGCAAAGAGCTGTCGAACGTGGAAGACCTGACTGTTCGTGGTGTGAAAGCGATCCTGATTAACCCAACGGATTCTGATGCGGTTTCCAATGCGATTCGCATTGCCAACAATTCCAACATTCCGGTTCTGACGCTGGACCGTGGTGCAAGCCGCGGGAAAGTGGTCAGCCACATTGCTTCTGACAACGTGGTAGGCGGCGAAATGGCCGGTCACTACATCATGGAAAAAGTGGGTGAGAAGGCAAAAGTGATTCAGCTGGAAGGTATTGCCGGTACGTCTGCAGCGCGTGAGCGTGGCGAAGGTTTCATGAACGCAGTGAACGGCATCGAAATGCAGCTGATGGCGAGCCAGCCTGCTGACTTCGATCGTACGAAAGGCCTGAACGTAATGGAAAACCTGCTGGCAGCTAACCCGGATGTCCAGGCTGTATTCGCCCAGAACGATGAGATGGCGCTGGGCGCACTGCGCGCAGTTCAGGCATCAGGTAAAGACGTTGTCATCGTCGGCTTTGACGGTACTGACGATGGCATCGCCGCGGTGAAACGTGGCAAACTGGCCGCAACAGTGGCTCAGCAACCGGATCTGATTGGTGCGCTTGGCGTAGAAACGGCTGACCAGGTACTGAAAGGCGAACAAGTGGATGAATACATTCCGGTTCCGCTGAAAATCATCGCTGAATAATTCGCGTTGATTGAACGTCACTGCTCTCCCTGTAGGGGAGAGCAGTACAGACAGCTTTAATGCTTTTAAAGCGGCCAAATACTCAGATATACCGGCGTATATGACCGCTTGGTGATCGGTCGGTTGTGCAGCACACTGAAGCATTAAATCTCTCTGTTTCTCAATCATCTATCTATTTTTTTACTTCCTATCAGACTGAGGATAACCTTTATGAACAAGTTGGTGGTATTAGGTAGTGTCAATGCTGACCATGTTCTTCAAGTGCCTTCATTTCCTCGCCCCGGCGAGACGCTGCACGGTCGCAACTATCAAGTTATCCCAGGTGGCAAAGGGGCCAATCAGGCCGTAGCGGCTGCCCGTTTGAATGCCGACATCGGTTTTATTGCCTGCGTGGGCGACGATCCGTTCGGGATCAATATTCGTGAAAGCTTTAAGCTCGACGGTATGGACATCAGCGCCATCAAGATGCAGCCAAACTGTCCGACCGGCATTGCGATGATTCAGGTCTCCGACAGTGGCGAAAACACCATTTGTCTGTCGGCGGAAGCCAATGCCAAGTTGACCGCACAGGTCATTGAAGGTGATTTAGAGCGTATCCGCGCCGCCGATTATCTGCTCATGCAGCTGGAAACCCCGATGGATGGAATCGTTGCGGCGGCTCAGGCTGCCAAGCAGGCGCGCACTAATGTGATTCTCAACCCGGCACCTGCACAGCCGCTGCCGGATGAACTGCTAAGCTGTGTGGATGTCATTACGCCGAACGAAACCGAAGCCGAAGTGCTGACCGGAATCACCGTCAATGATGATGAGTCAGCGCAGCAGGCCGCCAATGCTCTGCACGCCAAAGGGATTGAAATCGTGATGATTACCCTGGGCGCTAAAGGTGTCTGGCTGAGCCAGAACGGCCGCGGCGAGATTATTCCCGGCTTTCGTGTTCAGGCAACCGATACCACAGCTGCCGGTGATACCTTTAACGGCGCCTTGGTGACTGGCCTCCTGGAAGATATGCCGCTAGAATCGGCGATTCGTTTTGCCCATGCTGCCGCGGCGATTTCGGTGACCCGCTTTGGCGCTCAGACCTCGATTCCGCGCCGCGCCGAAGTTGAAGCATTTCTGTCTCAGCAAGTGTAAACGAGCCGACAATCGGCAGGTTCTGATCTGGGCAGGAAAGCCCGAATAAGCGCACAGGAGAAAATGACATGGCAACGATGAAAGATATTGCACGACTGGCCGGTGTTTCCACATCGACCGTTAGCCATGTCATCAATAAAACCCGCTTTGTCAGCGATGAGATTGCCGAGCGGGTTAACCGGGCAGCGCAGGAGCTGAACTATGCGCCGTCTGCGCTTGCCCGCAGCCTGAAAATGAACCGTACCAAAACCATAGGTATGCTGGTGACCACCTCGACCAACCCGTTTTTTGGCGAGGTGGTGAAAGGGGTGGAACGCAGTTGCTACCATCAGGGTTATAACCTGATTTTGTGTAATACCGAAGGTGACCCGGAACGGATGCATGCCTCGATTAACACGCTGCTGCAAAAGCGGGTCGATGGCATCATCCTGATGTGTCCGACCCTGATCGGGCAGCGTATCGACATGTTTGAACGGTACCCGGATATTCCGGTCGTGGTGATGGACTGGGGGCCGATGCTGTTTGCTGCGGACAAAATTCAGGATAACTCATTTCAGGGCGGCTACATGGCGACCCGGCATTTGATTGAGTGCGGCCATAAAGAGATCGGCTGTATTACCGGGCCGCTGATTGGCCAGCAGGCGCAGCAACGTTATGAAGGTTATAAGCGCGCAGTCCTTGAGGCCGGACTGACGATCAATCCGGATTGGATTGTTGAGTCTGACTTTGAGTGTGAAGGTGGTTATGCCGCATTCAATACCATGCAGCAACGGGGAGCCTTACCCACGGCTATCTTTGTATCCAACGACATGATGGCGATGGGCGCTATTAACGCCGCCAGCGAACTGGGTGTGCGAATTCCACAGGATGTATCGCTAATCGGCTACGATGATATTCATATCGCGAAATTTATGACCCCACCCCTGACCACCATTCACCAGCCCAAATATCGCCTGGGCAAAGCGGCAGTCGAAACTCTGCTGCATAAACTGGCGCACCAGGAGCGTGATCCGCAAGTAGTGCAGTTGGAGCCGGAACTGGTGGTACGCACTAGTGTAGAGAAAGTGCAGCATAGCTAACGAGCTAACGAGCTAACGAGCTAACGAGCTAACGACGTCACCTCATGCTCCACGGTCGAGTCTGTTTTCTTTAACATTATATTGCGTATGAGATTAATTATCATTAATATTCACTCTTTGAATAATTAATCTGCTCAAAAGGATTGCTGGCTTGCCGTTGACCTGTTTTCGAAGCCTGACTTATCGGTCAGCTGTGCTGATTTGTGTGTTGGCGATCCTGTGTGGAGTTGTGTTGCCGGCGCAAGCTTCGACGAGTGTTGTCACGCATGCCATGGGGCAGACCCGGGTTGTCTCCGATGTTAACCGTGTGATCACTTTATTTCAGGGCGCCACCGACTCCGCGGTTGCCTTGGGTATTCGTCCGGTGGGTGTAGTTGATTCATGGGCCGAAACACCGACTTATGATTATTTGCGTGAAGCGCTGCAAGGTGTGCAGCATCTTGGCCTGGAAACGCAACCTAACCTGGAAAAAATTGTCGCTCTCAAGCCGGATCTGATCATCGGCGCACGAAGCCGACATGAAAAAATCTATCCGCAGCTACAGCAGATTGCACCTACCGTATTGACCGACAACGTGTATGATTTTCAGCGTACATTAGCGCTAACCGGCCTAGCCACCGGGCGTGAAGCCATGGCGCAGGCGTTGTGGCAGCAGTGGCAACACAATGTAACTGTATTTCGCCAGCAGCTGGCGTCCCGCTATTCTGACTGGCCGCTGACCGCATCCGTGTTAGATATTCGCGCTGATCACCTGCGTTTGTATTTGCGCGACAGTTTTGCCGGTCAGGTATTGAGTAGTATCGGCTTTCGCTTGCCGGCGGTGCCAAATGCGAGCTGGGGAATCAAAATTAAAAGCAAAGAAACGCTGCCAAGTGCTGACGCGGATGTGTTTTTTGTTATCAAGGATTCAGAACAACCAGTGGTGGTGCGCAACTATGATGCCTGGCGCACCCATCCCATCTGGAAAGTGCTTAAAGCACCGAGAATGAATCAGGTATATGAGGTCAATAAGGTTAGCTGGCTGCTGTCCGGCGGTATTCTTGGGGCCAACCTGATGCTGGATCAACTGAGTACCATCTATCCTCCGCTGCTCACCCCAAGTACGCAATGATGTTAATATCCGTTTCTTCTCCTTCGGCTCGGCTGAGTCTGTTCGTTATTTCGCTGGTGGTACTCTGCGGTGCCGTTTTTGCAAGTCTGGTGTTTGGTCAATATCCGGTGACGGTGCAACAAGTGTGGCCTGCTTTTTGGCATCCTGAACCGACATCCATCGAACATGTGGTGATTAATACCATTCGCTGGTCACGCACTATTATTGCGATTGTGGTCGGCGCTGCGTTGGCGATTGCCGGCGTATTGATGCAGACACTGACCCGCAATCCGCTTGCCTCTCCGGCAATATTCGGCGTTAACGCCGGAGCGGTATTTTTTATCGTGTTATGCAGCCAGGTGTTCGCATTCAGCGACATGTCGATGCTGTTCTGGGTGGCTCTTTTTGGCGCGGGCGTAGCCGGTGGACTGGTATATGCGTTAGGCAATCTGGGCCGCGATGCTCAGTCTCCGGTACGCTTAGTATTGGCAGGCGCGGCGATCTCTGCACTGTTTATGGCCTTCACTCAAGGGTTACTGGTGATCGGCCAGGACGGGGTCGACAGCGTATTATTCTGGGTTGCCGGTTCTGTTTCAGGACGTGAATTAGGGGACATTATGCCGGTGATGCCTTATCTGCTCGCAACAATGCTCGCGGCAGTGCTGCTGGCACCGCACATCAATATTCTGCTCTCTGGTGACGATATTGCCACGGGGCTAGGTCAGAATACCTGGCTGCTTAAGGTAGCGTTAAGCCTGCTTATCGTTGCGTTGGCTGGGATATCTGTTGCCATGGCAGGCAACATCGGATTTATTGGTTTGATCGTACCGCATATGGCGCGGTCGCTGGTGGGCAATGATCACAAATGGCTACTGCCGCTTAGTGCCATTTGGGGGGCGACGCTGCTTTTGCTGGCCGATGTGATCACCCGGATAATTCTGCCACCGGAGGAAATTCCGATTGGTGTGATGACTGCCTTAATCGGCGCGCCTTTCTTTATTTTCCTGGCCCGAAAAGGAAACCGCAATGCCTGAGCCATTGATATACCGGGGCCGTTTAGGGTCGTTTAGTCTACCATCCACTGCATTGAGAGCGGTTGTTGGTCTGATGTTGCTTACCCTGGGTATTGCTGTAATTTCGTTGTCCTCGGGCAGTGAATGGATAAATCCTTGGCAACTGATGTCAGGTTCTCTGAACGGGGAACTGAGCACAATGGTGGAAACACTGCGGCTGCCGCGTATCGTGATGGGGATGTTGGTTGGTGCGGGGCTGGGGTGTTCTGGGCTGATTTTGCAGTCTGTGATCCGCAATCCATTGGCATCACCGGATGTGGTCGGAATGACCAGCGGCGCTTGTGCGGCTGCGGTGGGGTTTCTGGCCTTTTTCCAGATGAGCTATGGTATTGGGTGGCTGCCGCTCTTTGCGCTTGGCGGTGCTTTTTTTGCCTCGGGCGCGGTGTATTTGCTGGCCTGGCGACAGGGTGTTACGCCGATGCGGATGATTTTAGTCGGTATTGGTGTTTCTGCAGCGATGGGAGCCGTGACGACCCTGTTGATTGCGATCAGCCCGTCCTCCGGTAGCCTGTCTGCTTATATCTGGCTGACCGGCAGTATTTATGGTGCAAATTGGCACGATGTACAGTCGTTGCTGCCCTGGTTGATGGTCGGGTTCCCACTGGCGCTCTGCTTTTCCCGCCAAATTAATGCTCAGGAGTTGGGGGATCCGGTTGCCACCGGGCTCGGTATCTCGGTGCAAAAGCTGCGTCTCATGCTGGTGATGTTAAGTATTCTTCTTGCCGCACCGGTGGTGGCCTATGCCGGAGCGATTGGGTTCGTCGGCTTGATCGCACCGCATATTGCCCGTCAACTGGTGACGCGCAGTTTTGCGCTCTTGCTCCCGGTGACGGCGATGGTCGGAGCATGTCTGGTAATGTCCGCCGATTTAGCGGCGCGGGTCTTGTTTGTGCCGCTTGATCTGCCGGCCGGGGTATTTGTTTCTGCTATCGGTGCTCCTTTCTTTATCTATTTGCTGTTTAGGCAGCGGACTTAATTCACTATTTGTTATGGAGCAGAAAGGATGACCATTCCAAAGCGCAGTCCACTGCAAACGTCCGGTCTGGTTCTGGGGTATCAGAACACCACCATTATTTCATCGCTCGATCTGTCGATTGAGCCGAATCAGATTACCGTGCTGGTTGGCGGCAACGGTTGTGGCAAATCGACCCTGCTCAAATCGCTCGCCCGCCTGCTGCTGCCTAAATCCGGTGACATCTGGCTGGAGCAACAAAAATTGCATCAAATGCCGGGTAAACAGGTGGCAAAAAAACTGGCGATTTTACCACAGGGGCCGGCGGCTCCCGAGGGAGTGACCGTCCTACAACTGGTGCGACAGGGGCGTTATCCGCATCAAAACTGGTTGCAGAGCTGGAGCGAGCAGGATGAGCGTCTGGTGATGCAGTCGCTCCGAGATACCAATATGCTGGAACTTGCTGACCGGGCGGTTGAAACCCTGTCCGGCGGCCAGCGCCAGCGGGCCTGGATTGCAATGGCGCTGGCTCAGGATACCGATATCTTGTTACTGGATGAACCGACCACTTATCTGGATCTGACCCATCAAATCGAGATTCTTGATTTACTGTTTGAATTAAACCGGACTCGCCACACCACGATAGTCATGGTTTTGCACGACTTGAATCTGGCCTGTCGCTATGCGCATCAGATGATTGCGGTGAAGCAGGGCAAGATCTATCGTCAAGGACCACCGGAAGACATTCTGGATGAAGAGATGGTACAAGCCGTGTTTGATATGCAGTGTTACTTAACCCAGGATCCGCTGTTTGGCACGCCGATGTGTGTGCCGCGCGGTAAAGGGCGTCTGCTCAAATGTCCGTCATGAGCGAGACGGTCAGTTTAACCGACCTGCAATGGGCTAAGTTAACCGGGTTCGGATTAAAACCTGCGGCCGAACAGGATCAGCAGTATGCGCTGGACAGCGTGTTGTTACTGGATGATGAGCAATGTCTGGCAACACTAAACGCCATCATGCCAGACCTTGGCGCCCCTGATCTTAACGTCACTGCATCGCTGGTAATTAAGCGCAGCGCGTTTTTACTGCTGGCGCCGACGCTGTATGCCATGTCTGTATTTGATAAGGGACTGGACGCCTCAATCGACAACTGCGTATTTGAATATCAGTTGCACAACCGGTTATGGCGTTCAGGTATACCACTGAAACAGACTCAGGCGCTCCCTTGCCAGCATGATCGCAGTGCCTGGCGCGAGCTGATTCTGAGCGGCGCTTTTGCCGGACATTTAACCCCATTGATTGAACAGTTGCAGCGCCTGAGCGGGGTTTCACCGCGAATACTGTGGGAAAATGTTGCGGTGCGGGTGTTTAGTATTTATGAGCGGCGCATTCTTCCGGCTCTGGATTCTGAGCGCCGGCGGCAGGCAGAAGGCGATCTGGCTTACCTGTTGGATGAGAGCACGAGATCAGTGTTTGAGCTGGATGAAAATCCGTTAACCCGTTTTTATCGCACCAAACGCCATTGGCAAGCACACTCTGAACCGGTCAGAATGCGCAGAACCTGTTGCTACTATTATAAGGCCACCGAGCCTCCTGAGTTCTGCTCCAATTGCCCGCTATTGCTTAAACGCAAGTAGCTCATAAAAAAGAGCATGGCCTTGGCCATGCTCTCGTTGCTTAAAAGTTCAGGGCATAAGCCAGAGTGACGGTTCTGCCGCGACCTTTGAAATAGAAGTCATCATTTTTATAGGCACTTTGCGAGTAATAGGTAAAGTAGTCTTCATCAAACAGGTTCGCGACCGACATGGTGACTTTACCGACTGGCAGGGCATAGCCGAGTGAAGCATCAACCAGGGTATAGCCTTCAAATTCCAGTTCGTCATCATCGAAACTGCGGTCAAAAGCGTGGTTGGCCTGCAGCATTGACGATACGGTGTCGTTCCAGTGCGCGGTCCAGGCGACGCGCAGTCTGTTGGGCGGAATATCTGCCCCGGTCAGTTTGGTGTCAACCGAACCGTCACCATCGGTATCAGATTTCCCCTGAATATAGGAGTATCCGGCATTAACAGTGTGCTTAGGGTTGATCCTGACCGCGAGGGATGTTTCCAGGCCATGAATCTCCTTCTTCTCGCGTTTGACTGTGTACAAACCATTATTTTCTTCGATTCGGCTGCCCAGATCAGAATTGGACTCGTAGTAGCTGATTTCAAAATCAAACGATTCTTTATTGACACGCAAGCCACCTTCGTAGTTGTCAGTGACGATTGGTGACAGATCAATCAAGTCATCGACGTTTTGATCGGGTGTGTTGACGCCGCGCAGCACCCGGCCGACATCCGGCATCCCGAATCCTTGTGAATAGTTGGCAAATACACTGACATCAGGTGTCAGGTCGAATACGGCACCGGCATTGTAAACCGTATCGCTGAATTTCGGGGTGCCGCCGTTCACACTGACTCCGTTACGAGCCGCGACGGTTGTGTAATCAGCGACATCCAGTTCTGCCTTTTCATAGCGCGCTCCGGCCTGGATGGTCAGGCGTTCAATCGGGCTCAGTTCCAATTGTACAAACGGCGCATAGTTTTTATAGGTGGTTTCCGGAACGTAGCTGCGATTGGTCAGGATCAGTTTCTGGCTGGTGGTGTCTCTGAGCAAGTCGAGGCCTGTGGTCACTTTGAGGGTATCGTCCAGCAGGCCGCCTTTCGAAAGCAGCAGTTTGGCGCCGATTTTTTCGGACTCGTTTTGCGACTGATCGTAAATGGTTTCAGCTGTGCTCGGATCCTGAAAGCTGGATGAAGTGGTGGCACCGTAACGACCAGTGAAGTCCTGATAAAAGGTCTGCACATTGAGTTTCATGCCGGCTAAATCACGGTCAGTGTAGACCAGATTGACGGTATTGACCTGATTATAAGGGGCTTTACCAACCGGAGTGGCTTTCACCGACGAGGTTGCTACTCCATTGTCCCGGTCTCCGCTGACGCCCATGAAGTTCTTCTGGCCTTTCAGTTGATAGCGGTTGAAAGAGAACTGGATATCCCGTTCATCATCGATCCAGTAGCCGAACTTGGCAAAGGCATCGTAGCTTTGTGAGTCCATGATATCGCCGCGTACCGTGGCTGCACCGACATAATCGCCGTTGCCGTCCAGATAAACTCCCTGGGTTTCGCCGCTCAGGCCGATAAGGTAATCAAACTGCTCCGTGGCACCCTGAGCCTGATAATTCAGTTTATACGACGTGGTATCGCTGCTGATATTCTCCGTTGCCGAAGTGGCCTGAATACTGACATGTTGTTTGAGTGGTTGGGCGCTGCTGTTGGATTTGGTAATAAAGTTAATGATGCCGCCGGTGGCGCCCAAGCCATGAATCGCACTGGCACCGTGAATCACTTCAATCCGTTCGACCATTGACAGATCAATGGTATGTGCCGAGCGGCTGCCCTCACGTAACGGGTTCGACTGTGGGACACCATCGATCATATACAGCACTGAGCGCCCGCGAAAGGTCTGGCTGCTGTTATTCAGTTTTTGGGTATTAGGAGAGTATCCCGGCAGCAAATTGGACAGAACCTGAGAACTGTCGGTAGTGATGGTCAGCTGCTGCTCGATCTGCTCACGTGAAATCACGGTCACGACTTGTGGGCTTTTAGATTTGATCGAATCAGTCCGGCTGGAGGCGATCACGACCATATCGGCTTCTTCGCTCTCTGAGGCAAGAACGGGTAAGACATGCA
Organism: Vibrio sp. H11; assembly: GCF_004804295.1. Lineage (NCBI taxonomy): Bacteria > Pseudomonadati > Pseudomonadota > Gammaproteobacteria > Vibrionales > Vibrionaceae > Vibrio > Vibrio sp. H11. Next base: position 141,316 of record NZ_SSHN01000011.1, read on the forward strand.
GACTGCAGACAAAAGGGGCAAGTAATAATAGGTTTTTCGATGACAGTGAGTGTGCCATGGGGACTCTCCTTGTAAATTTAGATGCAAATACTAATGCAAACGATAATTAATTTCATCAATAAACCATAAAAGATTTTTATGTTATCTGACCGTTAGAATGATGCGCTTCAATGATTGACACGCTGAGGGGCAGAAGAAAGGCATCTTTAAACGATTTTTTTGAGGCGAAACCGTTATGTCATGCGCAGTCTGGAGTGTGCTGGCCTGCTATTCAGATTGTAGTGCACGGCTAAGCTCGGCCAGAATATGTTCGGTCAGCGGATGCGGCTTTGCCGCAGAAAGTGCGCAGATGTCAGCACAAATCGGCTCCTGCAGCGGTACAAACCGCACATGTGGCCAGCTGAGGCTGGCATAGCTGGCGGGAACAATTGAGAGCAGGCCACGGGTCGAAATGACCGCCAGCAGGGTATTGGGCTCGACCACCTGCTGCAGAATCTTCAGGTCAAACCCGGCATTCAGGCAGTGCTGACGAATCCATTGGGTCGCGGCCGAGTTTTCCTGTTTGAGCATAACGAACTGCTGATGATGCAGCTGCCTGAGGGAGAGATTAGGTTGGTTAGCCAGCGAGTGGCCGGCCGGGATGGCGACCACCATCTGCTCGTTGTACAAGGTGTGGGTTGTCAGTGGCGCGGTGTTAATACTGTCGGCGTAACGCACCAGGCCGATATCGAGCCGGTGTTGCTGCAGGGCCTGTTTTTGTTTTTCCGGCGGCAGTTCCAGCAGATTTAACGTGACCTGCGGATAAGCCTGTTGCAGTCGGTGCAGGGCATCGCCAAAACCCGCCCAGAAAATCGAACTCATCAGGCCGATGTTGACGGTCTGCTTTTCCTGGCGACCGTACTGCATAACCCGGTTAAGAGAGCTGTCCAGGATATCGAAGATGCGTTCGCACTCCAGTTGCATCTGCTGGCCGGCACGGGTCAGCCTCACGTTGCGCGTATCGCGCTCAAACAAAGTCACGTTCAGTATGTTTTCCAGCTCTTTGATCTGCGCGCTGAGCGGGGATTTGGTGATATTAAGTTGTTGCGCTGCCTGACTGAACTGCTGGCACTGCGCGACCTGGTAGAAGTAACGCAACATTTTCAAGGTAATACGGGGATCGAGCTCGGTCATAAGGTGCCTGATTGTGCTGGAAAAGAGCATAATTGTGCCAAATTTTGAGATTTTGTCAGTACGGTTATTGGGGTAAAGTGAACCAAACAACACAATGAGGTGATGATCATGTCCTGTGATCCGGTAAACCAAGCACTGGAAACCATTTACGCACACAAAGCAGACTTTAAACCACAAGCCGCGTTTATTCTCGGCTCTGGCCTGGGCGTCATTGCCGATGAGCTGGAAGATAAAGTGGTGATTCCTTACGAGCAGCTGGCCGGCTTTCCGGTCAGTACGGTCGAGGGCCACTCCGGTGAACTGGTGATGGGGACTCTGTTTGGTATTGAAGTAGTGTGCATGAAAGGGCGTGGCCATTATTACGAACATCAAAGCATGAAAGTGATGACCAATCCGGTCCGCACGTTTAAACGCCTTGGCTGTGAATTTATGCTGGTGACTAACGCGGCGGGTTCACTGCGTCCGGAACGGATTGATGTAGGTTCGCTGGTGGTGTTTAACGATCATATTAACACCATGCCGGAATCACCAATGACCGGTCCGAATGATGACGCGTACGGCCCGCGTTTCTTCAGCCTGGCGAATGCCTACGATAAGACGCTGCGTGATGAAGCTCTGAAAGTGGCCCAGGATCAGAACATCCACCTCAATGAAGGTGTGTTTGTCTCTTATACCGGACCCAATTTTGAGACTGCTGCGGAGATCCGCATGATGCAAATCATCGGCGGTGATGTGGTCGGCATGTCTGTGGTGCCGGAAGTGATTTCAGCCGCCCACTGCGGCCTGCCGGTTCTGGCAGTGTGTGCGATTACTAACATGGCAGAGGGCCTGGGTGATGTCGAACTGTCGCACGAACAGACGCTGCGCTGCGCCAAACTGGCGGAGAAAGATTTTATCCACTTGATCAAATCCTTTATCCGCAACCATTTTGCAGTGGCCTGAGTTTATCGCCGGTTAGGCGATTAACAAGGGACGCGCGTGCGTCCCTTTTCTCTACGTGCGTCCCTTTTCTCTATATGGTGTCTTGTCTGGGAATAGGATGGTACAAGCACAGCTACATGGTGTTGTGTTGTAAAAACGAGACCGCTTGATCTGGGAAATCGGTGAACACACCATCCACTTTGACCTGATTGATAAACACATCAAGCATGTCATTAAAGTCGGTCGCATAAGGCGCGATACGTCCCGGATCAGCACGAAAAGTGTAAGGGTGCACCACCAGGCCTGCTTGTTTAGCGTGATTCATCAGTGGTTTGATCATCAGATGATCACGGGTTGATTTCTCATCAACCAGCATAGGTTTCCAGGGGCCGATGCCATCTGCATACTGCGCGACTTTCTCCATACCGTCTGCGGCAAACATCCAGTCATAGTCGTACGGCTTAGCTTGCCCGTTCTGATACACCATGGTTTCGTTCCAGTCGGTATAGGCCATGAGCTGAACCAGGTTGAGATCCATGTTCATTTGCGGCAGTAATTCATCATTGATGCGTTTCAGCTCGTTGGCATCGAAGCATTGTAGATAGATTTTGTCGTCCTTATTGTCATAGCCGTATTGCTTAAGCGTCGTTAACACTGCTTTAGAAATATCTTTCCCCTCATGGCGATGAAACCAGGGCGCTTTGATTTCAGGGTAAATTCCGATGTTGTAGCCCAGGCTCTTATTGAGACCCTGGATCAGCTCAATCTCTTCAGCCAGTGTCGGTACACGAAAATCCGACTGCCACATCGGAAAGCGCTGCGGGAATCCGGCGACTTTATTCCCTTGCTCATCCAGCTTGAATCCTTCGGTAACCCGCAGCGTTTTGATTTCCGCCAGAGTAAAGTCGATAGCGTAATAACGGCCATCGTTGCGCGCCCGGTCCGGGAAGCGCTCAGCAACGTCGGTGACCCGGTCAAGATAGTGGTCGTGCAGTACGACAAGTTGATCATCTTTGGTCATGACCACGTCTTGTTCAATGTAATCCGGCTTCATCGCATAGGCCATTGCTTTGGCTGGTAAGGTGTGTTCCGGCAGGTATCCGGACGCACCACGGTGGGCAATGACCAGCGGGTTGGCAAACGCAGCGCTGCTGCAAGCCAGGGCAAGCAGAGACAAACTGATGGTTTTAAACATAAATAACTTCCTATAAGCCAATAAACCTCAGGGGGCCGGTTGTTGAATAACCGACCCGGTCAGGAGAAACTCCAACATAAGTCGGTTGAAAGATGATGACACACTGCTGAGGATGAGCAGAGTGTCACAGCTGAATTGGTATTCAGAAACTAAACCGTAGCGTTGGTGGTCTGCTGCGCCTGTTTTTGTTTATGGTGCGCACGTTCGCCGACAAACGCATAAATAAGACAGACGATTGCAGCGATACATGAACCGACCAGAATGGTAAATCCGCCATCCCAACCGAAATGATCGACGGTGTAACCAAGAATGGCGTTGGCCGCTACGGCTCCGCCCAGATACCCAAACAAACCCGTAAGTCCCGCTGCGGTGCCGGCTGCCTTTTTCGGTGCCAGTTCCAGAGCGTATAAACCGATCAGCATGACAGGGCCATAGATCAAGAAGCCGATGGCAATCAGGGCCGCCATATCGACACCAGGGTGACCGGCCGGGTTAAACCAGTAAACCAGCACAGCTGCAAGAACCAGCACCATAAACAGAATCCCCGCGGGTGCACGACGTCCTTTGAATACCTTATCGGAAATCCAACCGCACAACAGGGTGCCGGGAATACCAGCCCACTCATATAAGAAATAGGCCCACGAAGACTTATCGACAGAGAAATCTTTCGCTTCTTTAAGGTATACCGGCGCCCAGTCCAGTACACCGTAACGAATCAGGTAGACGAAGGCATTGGCAATTGCGATTGACCACAGCAACTTATTGGCAAATACGTACTTAAAGAAGATTTCTTTGGCGCTCATTTCCTTTTCGTGAGAGGTGTCATAATCATCCGGATAATCATTTTTGTATTCTTCAATCGGAGGCAGGCCGCAAGACTGCGGCGTATCACGCAGCGTCAGCCAGATGAACACGGCGACCAGAGTGGCAAAGAAAGCGGGAACATAAAAAGCAGTGCGCCAGTCGTCATTGAATAACCAAAGGCCGAGCAGAAAAATAGGGCCAATTAAGCCGCCACCGACGTTATGGGCGACATTCCAGACGGATACGGTTTCTCCGCGTTCTTTACGTGACCACCAGTGCACCATGGTGCGTCCGCAGGCTGGCCAGCCCATACCCTGAAACCAACCATTGAGAAACAGCAGAATAAACATTGCAGAGATACTGCCGGTAGCCCAGGGCATGAAACCAAAGCAGAACATAACCAGTGCTGAGCAGAGCAGGCCAGCGCTGAGAAAGTAACGTGGGTTGGAGCGGTCAGAGACACTGCCCATCAGGAATTTAGACAGGCCATAAGCTATCGATACCGCGGCGAGAGCAACGCCCAGGTCACCACGGCTAAAGCCCTGTTCAATCAGATAAGGCATCGCCAGGCTGAAGTTTTTACGTACCAGGTAATATCCGGCGTAGCCGACGAAAATACCAATAAAAAGTTGCCAACGTAAGCGTGTATATGTGCTGTTGATTTTGCTGTCAGGCAGCCGCTCAATATGAGCATCGGGTTTGAATAATCCAAACATTGTGACCTCGTTCATGCGATGGTAAAGATAAAGCTCGAACGCCAAAAAAGTTTCGTTCGAAAGAGGTCGGATTGTTGTTCGAATATTGTTACATTTCTGTGACAGAGGTTTGATATGAATTTATTTGAACATAAAAACAAATTAAATAGTTATAAAGTTGTTGAATAGATTCCAACTTTTCTCTTCATTTCTCGGTGACTCAGGCACCATGTTCGTTTCCGAACCTACTGATCGCTATTCCGCGAATGTTAGACATGTTGGCCGGCCGCTCGTTGATTTGCGCACCGATAAAAAAACCGAGGGCAAAGTTGCACTTTACCCTCGGTTAGAATATCAGCTGAGCGTGGTTAAATTAGCTCTGGCCTCCACGCATTGTGTATTGGTAGTCGACATCAACCAGTGCACGATATTGGATCTGACCTTCTTTCGGTGCAAACGGCTCGACTTTTACTTCTGCATCAGTCACTTTTAAACTTTCTGTCGCAATTTGGGCGTCAAAGATATTCAGCTCCTGAGCCAGTTTTTCGGCCGGTAACTGATTGAGTTGGTCAACCAGCTTAAAACCTGCATCATACGCCTGCTGCTGTGACTGATATGCATCAGTAGCGATGGTGGTTTCTTTTTCTGCCGTATTCACTGCTGCGAAAGCGCCAGCGCTCAGGGACATAGTTGTTAAGATCACAAGTGCTTTCTTCATAACTTTTCTCCTCATCTTTGTGCGACATGCACAGTTGCATATTAGCTATGCATGTAGATGTGCATGTTAATAGCATGTCAGGCTCAGTCAGGAGCGCGATAGCATTTTGTGAACAAATTTTACATATCTCTGGTCGTGCTGGATTTGCTGACAGTGTAATTTTTTTGACCAAATATTAAATCAGCCATGAGTGTATGCTGATGTTTGGTTGCGCTGAAGATGGAATCTAACCCAATAAGATACCAATTATTCAATCAATAATGACGTAGGAATTTGGAAAGCACACAACATTATAAGAATATCGTACGGTATATTGCTTTTGGAATATGATTTTTTATGAGAAAACCTCGCTTCTTTTACGGGATGATGTATGAAATCCTGAATTTTCCCGGTTTTCCCATAGTTAAGGTATGATCATGAAAAATCGAAATTTTCGCCTCGTAACCTGCGCAGCACTGCTGTATGGTTCTGCATTTTCATTTCAGGTAAATGCTCACGGTTGGGTTGAGTTTCCAAGTGCCCGCCAAAATACCTGTTATGAGGATGGGGGGTTTTGGAACAATACGATTCCTAATGCCGCCTGTCAGGCAGCGTTTGACCAATCGGGCACTTATCCGTTTGTACAACGTAATGAGCTATCCGCCAACGTAGTTAACTATCAGGACATCAATGCGGTTAAACAACTTGTCACGGATGGTTCACTGTGTGCGGCAGGTGATAGTGCTAAGTCCGGCCTGGATGTTCCTTCTCCCCATTGGCAAAAAACGGCTGTTACTTTGGATGCAAACAATCAGATTGAGCTGGTTTTTCATGCTACAGCTGCGCATAACCCATCGTTCTGGGAGTTCTATCTGACCAAGCCGGACTACAACTCCTCTGCGTCGTTAACCTGGGACGATCTGCAGTTAATCGATACCGCAGGTAATACGACTGTCTCTGCTGATGGCAAATACCATCTCAATGTCACTTTCCCGACTGACCGCAGCGGCGATGCGATTCTTTATACCCGTTGGCAGCGCCAAGACCCGGCAGGGGAAGGCTTTTACAACTGCAGCGATATCACTTTTAGTACACAGGGCAGTTCAACCTCTCCGGATCAGCCGGATGTATCGACGCCGGCCGCAGATATGACGGCACTTGGCTATTTTGTACCGCAGGGTTTTGGACCGGTGGAGTCCGGAGATACCGTCAGGCTGCGTACCTTTGATGTAAATGGTAACGAGCAGGCAGATATCCGTTTGGCGATTAAGGCGAACAACAGTTCAACCTGGGCCGCTGAGCTGGCCGGGCAGTTTAATCAGCTACAAGGTAATAACTGGTTTATTGGTATCTGGTCTGAAGAGATGGAGCACTACATGTTTGATACCAGTAACATCTATGCCAACCAGGTGTTTGCACCTAATGCCTCATACAGCTATCAGTTGTCTCTGATTAAAGAAGGCAGCGTACCCGCCGATCAGGCCGACAATGCCTGGGATAGCACTACCGTGTATACCGCAGGTGATGTCGTGATTCACGATGGTCGCGAGTGGACCGCGCAGTGGTGGACTCAGGGTGAGCAGCCGGGCACCACAGGCCAGTGGGGCGTGTGGCGCTAATCACATCAGGCGATTGATCTTAGGGGGCATTAGCCCCCTTTATCGCTTCTGACGTATATCTATGGGATGACCGTTTGGTGAGAGTATCCTTACTAGTGAAAGCAAGGTAGACTTCAGGTTTGGTCGATCTCGCGCAGTGATTATGCGTTGATATTAAAGCAAGGCACGTGACTTATGCTGGAAAAAGAAAATCTGATTAAACTGGCACGAATGCAAATGCCATTTGGCAAATACGCTGGCCGTGCACTCATCGATCTACCGGAAGAGTACCTGCTGTGGTTCGATAAAAAAGGCTGGCCGAGCGGTGAACTAGGCGATTTGCTCAAGCTGTGTTTAGCTCTCAAAATTGAGGGGTTAGACAGTGTGGTTAAACCTTTGAAACGGATGTAACTCCTCAGGGTGATACTAAGTCAGCTAATAGATTTTACCTTAGGCATGGCAGAACGTTATCTTGTTACATGTCTCGTCAGCACACCTTTGGACATTTCCGAGTTACGATGGGACGGAATCAGCCAAACTTTCAGATAACTTATTGTATTTCAAACATGCCAAATAACTACAAAGTAGTGGCCAGTTTTGCTAAACCACTACACGTTGACCATTCTACGTTTAACTGAGACCACAACCAGTTGCAACTGTTCACTCTGACATCGCTATGGCGTATTGTGGGGGTACCTAACTTGCAATGAGGTTCAGGTGGATGTCGGTCAGTTTGGTCTGGGAAGTTACGAATATGGTGACAAATACATAAGCTTTAAGCATTGTAATCAATGCGGTTGTGTCACGCACTACACCGCAACTGAAGCGTGGGATAGTGGTTGTCTGGCGGTGAACTATCGTATGTTTGATCCCAGAGAGGTGGCGGACATCGATGTCCGCAACTTAGATGGCGCTGACAGCTGGACGTTTTAGGATTAATACCCGTTCACTATCAGCAATACTCCAGGATCCACTGCTTAAATAGAGTTTGCGCTTTGGTCTCAGTTTGACTTTGGAGTTTTGTTAGCCAGTACGATCCGCTGTCGAGAAAGATATCGAAGGGTTGGATGAGCTTCTCTTCCATGAGTGTCTTTTCAAACATAACGGGAGGCGCTAATGCAATTCCGAATCCCTGAATTGTGGCTTCAATCATCGAAATAGATGAATCAAAGGTGATGCTGTTGAGTCTGGACTTAGGTAGCGGTATATGAGCTTGTTGAAACCACAACGCCCACTCCTCAGGATTATATGAACGCAGCAAGGTGTAGCCCAGAATGTCCTGCGGTTTCTCTAAGTGATGGCCGATCGTTTTGTTGCAAAGCACGGTTAAAGGGGCAGGAAACAAATGCTCTGCTTCGGTCGCATGCCATCTGCCTTTGCCATAACGAATAAAGAAGTCCAGCCCTTCGGACACGGGATCCGCCACGTTGTTGTTGGTCGAGATTCTGACATCGATATAGGGAAAACGTTCATTGAAGTCTTTGATTCTTGGGAGCAACCAGTTCAGAGCGAAGGTACCCACAGCACCAACACTGACCACTTCTCGGTGAATTCCTTGTTCAAGCATCTCTAGCGTATCGGTCATACTGTCAAACGCATTTTTAACCACCGGCAATAACATCATTCCTTCATCGGTCAGCGCTAATCCCCGCGGAAGACGATAAAACAGCGCTACCCCCAGTTGCTGCTCCAACATCTTAACTTGCTGACTGATCGCCGCCTGCGTGACACAGAGCTCGATAGCGGCTTTGGTGAAGTTCAAATGCTTAGCAGAGATAAGAAATGCCCTCAGGGCATTCAACGGCAGATGTGTGATGTTCATGATTAGATCTTAGTTAAACTTATGGCTGAGTTCAGTTTTAACACATTGTTCTCTGATACGTCTATCCTTACGATTGGCGTGTTTTTAGAGTGATACATATTAAAAACCAATAAGTAATAGTTATAAATGGAGAGATTCACTTCAATGTGTGTGAGAAGACTAACCATCAATGCAGTATCTCTAGCTATGTTGTTTGCGCCTGCCGTTAACGCGGCTGGCGTGGGAGAAAAACTAAAAAACGAGGTCGACAAACAGGCTCAAGCATTGATGCAGAACTACCATATTCCGGGTATGGCGTTTGGTGTTGTCGTTGAGGGAAAAGCGTATTTTTACAATTACGGTGTGGCTGACAAAGCGCAAAACCAGCCTGTTTCTGAAGCGACGATTTTTGAGTTGGGTTCGGTCAGCAAAACATTCGCAGCCACGCTAGCGAGCTACGCGCAGGTGAAGGGGCAACTGTCGTTAATGGATACGGCGGAGCAACACATGCCAGAACTGAAAGGCAGCACCATAGGTACGCGAACCTTGCAAGAGTTAGGAACGTACATCGCAGGCGGGTTGCCGTTGCAGTTTCCAGATACGGTGAAAAACAATCAGGATATGGTTCAGTACTATCGAAATTGGGGCGAAGCGTATCCAAGTAACACTAAAAGGCTCTATTCGAACCCCAGTATTGGTCTGTTTGGCTATATCGCCGCGTTAAGCCTAAAAGAGGACTACGCGTCCGTTATGGAAAAAAACGTGTTTCCAGCACTGAGTATGCCCAATACCTACATCAATGTGCCGGATAATAAAATGAAAGAGTATGCGTTTGGCTATAACTCGAACGGCGACGCCGTGAGAGTGAATCCGGGCGTACTGGATGCAGAGGCGTATGGGGTCAAGTCCACCAGTTCGGACATGGTACAGTACATCAAAGCCAATCTGGGGTTGACAGTGGTCGTACCTGATATACAGCAGGCACTGGTCAATAACCGTGCTGGCTTCTATCAGTCCAGTACTTTTACGCAAGGTTTGGCGTGGGAGATGTACCCGTATCCCAGCAAACTTAATGCTCTTTTGGAAGGCAATTCGACGGATGTGATCATTAAGCCTCAAACCATCCAGCTCAACACGCCGCCGACACCACCGACGAACGAGGTATGGGTCAATAAAACAGGCTCGACTGGTGGATTTGGTGCTTACGTGGTTTACATTCCAAGCAAAGAAGCGGGTATCGTGATTCTTGCCAATAAAAACTACCCAAATCAGGAACGAGTGAAAGCGGCATTCCGTATTCTGCAGGTAGGACTAGACAGAAGTAAGCGCAACCAGGGTAGATAACGTTTAACACTCATGTCCGCGATTGGCGAGCATGGGTGTTTGTTTATTGAACCAATAGGATGGTGAACACGGCCCCCTGATTAATCTGCTATGCCAACTTCAACTGACCACCTAAATTCTCGGTCATCGCTCTGGCGAGAGAAAGCCCGAGGCTAAACCCTCAATATTACTGCGGCTTGCATCCACACGATACAGACGCTCGAAGATCAGATCTTGATATTGGGGAACGATACCGATTCCGGTGTCCGTGACCTGAATCTTTGTCAGGTTATCGTCGGTACGTTGGGCCGCTAAGCGTAACCTGACCGCCAGGTTGTGTGTACTTAATGGCATTATCAACCAGGTTATCCAGCACTTTAGTCAGTTTGTCCGTATCAGACTGTATACCAGTGTTTCGTCGGTGGTAACGCGCAATTCGATCTGTTTTTCGTCAGACATATCTTCATACCAACTGGCTACAGTATACATGACCTGATGGAGGTCGGTGGCCTCTGTAAACCACTACACTATAAAACGAAGACGTTATTTTTTACTCGCCATCAAATTTATTTGTGACATCCTTTTCCGAAGTGCTTTATGCATATTATTCAGCGCATAAGGCTTCATTGTCTTCCATTTCTGGCATTCTTCTCGAGTTCTACCACACCCAGTACACCATCCTTTCGGACCTGAAAAATCGCACACATCAATACATGGGCTTTTTTGCTTTTTCATTGCATTCTCACAACGTTATTGGCTAAATAAAACACCTATTCACATTTCAAGCAGAAGCTTGTCGATGCTTGATTCAAGTGTACGTAGACGATTGAGTTCCTCGTATAAACGCTGTTCTAAGTTTTTAAAATTAAGCGGCAAAGTACGCTGACATACACCATAACTGCTATCCAACATTTTATACCCTTTCCAACCATTGATTCGCTCGGCTTCCAAACTCAACAACTGACGAATAAATTCAGCTTGCTGAGGGCAGTCTTCTTCGGCATGCACACACACTGGGAAAGACTTGCTCTTAATCTGAGGGGACTCAATAAATGTTTCAAAATGAACGCCGCCTTGGTTGTGATTAAACCAATTCTGCTTATAGAGCTGTAAGTAGTTACCTCGATTATAAATTTCCCAGTCGTCACCAAACCAACTCGACTGTCGTAGCATTTTTTCTAGGTTACGGAACACACCTTTTACATCTTTCATCGCACTAACTTTTCTTCCAAACTAAATACAAAACAAACACACCACCAACCGCTGCAGTAATAATCCCAACAGGTAGTTCTTGCGGCGCAAGTAATGTGCGACTGAGTACGTCACCCAGGCTCATCATCACTGCGCCCCATAATGCAACGAGAGGTAGTGCACGCTTGTGAGTCATTCCTGAAAACGGTCTTATCAAATGTGGAACCATTAAACCAATGAATCCCACCACGCCGGTTATAGCGACGATTGCCGCAGTACAAAACGCGCAACAGATAAATATTTCACTGCGTAGGCGGTGAACATTCATCCCCAGCGAGTGAATTGTCTGATCACCAACCAATAGTGTATCGAGGGCGCGATATCGTTTAATCGACAGCAAGACAACAACGGCAACGCCTAACAAAGCAAAAAGCAAATTATCCCATCGCGCCAGTCCTAATCCTCCCATAGTCCAGAAGAGTATGGAGCTGGCAGCGCGCTGGTCGCCCGAGTAGATAAGAAAGCTCGTCATCGCACCAAACAAAAATGAGATGGCGAGCCCACATAACACTAAGTTGTCGTTCCCGCGCTTTTTTTGCATCGAGAACAGCATAATCACCGCTGCAGCAGAGACAAGACCACCACTAAATGCAGCAATGGGTAGTGACCAAATACCGAGCAAGTCCCCCAAGCGAGTGATCACTAACACCGCGCCAGCCGAGGCTCCTGAAGATAAACCAAATAGAAATGGATCAGCCAAATCGTTGCGCGTGGCGGTTTGTAGTAAGGCTCCAACAATTGCAAGCCCAGTTCCAGCAATAATCGCAAGCAGTGCTCTCGGTACGCGCAGATCCAACAAAATTCTGCTAGTCATCGACATCTCTTGTGAACCGATGGCTGCCATTCCATCCCAAACCTGCTGAACAGAAAAAGTCATCGAACCACACATTAAGCTAAATAGAAATATCGAGAATAGTAGGGTGATCCCTAATACCCACATCCATGAATAGCTGCTCATTCTCATCACTTAAATAACCGCATTACTGAGCAAAAGCACGAGCCATCTTCTCAACAGCATCTATATTTGCAGGTCCAGGCGTTAGTTGTTCATATCGAAGCTTAATATAGCGTTTGTTCTTAACAGCCTTGGTGTATTTCATCAGCGGATGTTGTTCGAGATAACGCTGCAGTTCACTCGCGCCGTTGGCATTTTGGTAATCAAGTAAGATGATGACATCTGGGTTTTCCTTCGCAACCGTTTCCCACGAAGTAGTCGCCCAGCTAGTTTGCATATCATGCGTAACATTGACACCACCAGCCACTCGAATCATAGCGTCTGGCATCGCATACTGGCCTGCGGTAAACGGCTTATCTTGACCAGAATCGTATAAGAATACCTTAGGAGCTTTGGCGTTAGATGTAGGTTTTGGTAAAGCCGCAATACGTTGTTTCCAACCGTTGACAAGTGAATTAGCCTTATCTTGACGGTCGAAAATCACGCCGAGTTTCAGAATGTCTGTATAGAGTAAGTCCATGCTGGCACTCTTTTTCTGCTCGGATCGCGTGTGGACGCAGCTTTCACTCAGAACCAATGTATCAATCCCATAAGGCGCTAATGTTTCAGGTGTCACCTCACCGCCCACTTTCATGCCATAATTCCAACCCGCGAAGAAGAAATCGACCTGCGCTGCCATCAAGGTTTCAAGCGATGGATATTTAGGTGCCAGCTCTGGGATCCCCCCCAACCGATGTTTAAACTCCGGTGACATCTTGTACCAACCGGTAATGCCTGTAACACCAGCCATATCATCTTGTAGACCCAAAGCAAACGCCATTTCAGCCATGTTGATATCGTGAAACACCGCATGAGTTGGGTGCTTCTCAATCGTTAATGGAATTCCACAACTGTCTACTGTCACCGGATATTGGGTTGTCGTTGCTTGCGCGGCGGCGATAGGCAATAAAAGTGAAAATACAACTTTCCATTTCATGAAGTCATTCCTGTTAAAAATTTGAGTGATTAAGATGCAGCTTCAAAATGATGAACTGCGTTGTTGAGATGTGGGTGTTGAAAAGTCAGCACATTTAACCCAAATATTGGCGTGATATATTGGTTGCTTAGTATTTCTTCCGGCGAGCCGCATTTCACCGCACGCTGATTGTCCATGAGAACCACTTTATCGGCGAAAGGCGCAACCAGTTGTAAGTCATGTAATACTGCGATACAGGCTACGCCTTTGCGTTTTATTAGAGCGAGCAATTCTAGACGCGCTAAAGGATCTAAATGATTGGTTGGCTCATCAAGCAGTAAAAGTTGAGGCTGCTGGGCAAAAGCTCGAGCAATATTCGCTCGTTGCTGTTCACCACCAGAGAGTGAGCCCATTTTTCGATTGCTTTTTTCGAGCAGTTTTACATCATTTAATGCGTTATCAACCGCAGCCAAGTGAGCGCCTTGACTACAACAGAAAGCATGTGGCACTCGCCCAAGACTCACGTATTCACGTACCGTTAAACGCGGATCGACATAATCATTTTGAGCGACGACGGCAATCAATTTGGCTTTTTGCTGAGGGGATAACTCTCTGAGTTGACAACCACTAATCAGTAACTCACCTTGCACTATGCCATATTCGCCTGTAATCGATTTTAACAGGCTCGATTTACCACTGCCGTTGGTTCCGATAACCGCAAGACATGTACCATCTGCGACCTCAAACGTTGCATCAATCAACGCTTTCCAGCCTTGCGGGCTTCGAGTGCCTAGTTGCTTGACTTCTAACATCGCCACAAATCCATTTCCCTTAAAAAGTAAATGATATTAATTACCAAATGAATTGTTATAACATAACAATTCATTTGCCATTAGTCGATGGATGTATGAATTTAAAAGGTAGATTTTTATGAGGATATTGGCGAGACCAGAGCTTATCACAACAGTCCAAAATACTTTCTGGCTTATTTTTGGACAAAAATCGTTTAGTGGTATTTCTAAATTAGCAATTAATGAATTATTTTGTATAAGGTAAACATAGCAAGTTGATACGCCTTCTAGCAGTGCGCACTTGCGTCATTATGTATAATCCTTGGTGGCATATGACATATCGCAATAATACTCCTTTTCGGAGTATTGACAGTGAAGTATCACTAGATGACCAAGAATTACATTTTTCGTGAATTTGAGTGCGGATTGGCACGCGAGCAGACAGCAGAACTTTGTTTTAAAAGTGTGAGAACAGTCACTGAGTAGGATAGGGGCAAACCAATACCTCCTGAATGCAAACGTCTCATGTGAATGTTTAATGGGAAAGAGTTATCATATCTGCCTATGTGGGAAGTCTTCAGAGTATCGAATGGGAAGCTTCAAGTGCCTAATGGTAAATTTATTAGTCCGCAGGAAATAATTACAGGCATAGCGTTCTTGGAAATTGGGGCAGATTTAGAAAATAAGATAAAATGTGAAGTATTGAAATATTCCAAATTGATTTCTAAATTAAAACCATAAATAAAAGGGCTCGTTGAGCCCTTTTATACCATTCAACTTGCTCTAATATGCTTTCCCTTTCTGGGATAATTTTGTTGTATAAAAAGTTTTACTTTATTGAAGCTTTCATTTGCAGATGTACAAATTTCATTGAAGTCAAAATAGATAGGGCTTATAGACATTGAGTTCCATACTTGAATCAAATAACGTTTAAACTCCAAAGCTCGCTTGTATCGACTATCTATTGCTAAGGATTCTACATTATATGCAACTCTTTCGCGAGTTTCCTTATAAAATATAGGAGTATCAAAGACCATTGCGTCCAAGTATGCGAATTCACCTAACCATCGACTAATGTGATATACACCGATTGTTGTTACGCGGAAACTTTGTGGCATGTCACCAAACAAAATATTTCCTTCATCTTCTTCGAAGGTCACTCTCAATGATGTCTCGATTAATTTTTTATTGGTTGCTCGCCTAAGGGCGTTTTCTATTTGATCTACAGAATAACCGTTGTCTTGCATCTCATTTATTAAGTTCGTTGTCTGACAAAATCCATCTTTATTAAGGTGTGACCCATTATGGTTCAAATATGAAATTATCAAAGGTACTAGAAAATGTTCATTTTGGTCTGGAACCGAAACGTCTAGTACATTCATTGATAAAGATGTCTCTGGACTAAAATGCGAGTAATCACCAAGAAGAGCCTGCTTAGTGAATTCATGAAGGGGTATACGATAGCTACCTTCACTTTCTTGTAAATCAATAATTTTTGCCGCTTCTACATTCGGTGAACCAATAAAACTTGTAACAAATTCGATTACAGAGCGTATATTACCACCAGTAACGTTGGTCAGAAATTCATTTATATCTTTGTTGCTATGTAAGGAATTTACTAAAACATCTAAGAATACTGCCAAGTTCTCAGATCTCACGTTACCATAATCAACATTAACTTCTTGGCCTCTGGCTAACCGAGATGCATACCTTAAGCGTTTGGATACAACATCTTCTACTTTAGGTGGGAGTATCGTAAAAATCTTATGAGGGTAAGCGTTTAAAGCTCCCGCACGTTTAGATTTGTAAAAAGTTTGAGGTCTTACAGACAGGAAAACTGTGGCTTTCCATTCTTTTGCAAGTTCTTGAGCGATAATAAAAGCCTGCTGTTGAATATCAAATTCACGCTGATCGGCATTATCGATACAAATAATTACTTGCTTGTTGTGTTTCTTGGCTATTCTTTCTATTGATTCTTTTATGTGGTTTCTCTTGTTACTTTGCAATTCATCAAGTTTTTCGTCCAACTTGTCATTATACTTATCAACATTTGAGTCCTTATATTTCCCCCAAATACCTTCGTCGAATATGGCTATGTTTGATTTATATATATCTTTAATGAAGTCAATGTTGTAAATATTTATTCCGTACTCATCTAAAAGTTGTTTATTTATTTGATCGAGAACCAAGTTGTTAATGTCCGTATCAAGTGTTGCGTTGGAACCCAAATCTATATACACATAAATGGCTCTTTTAAATTCATTATAGGCGCTATTATGGTATAGGTTTTTAATAAATGATGTTTTACCAACACCTACATCTCCTATTAAGACTATAGGACGTCTTGATAATGCCTCCGCTAGAATTTCAGGCGTAAAATTACTACCTTTCTTCGACGATACAGGCGTTGTAGACGGTTGTTGCTCGGTGTTAGAAAAGATTGATGAATAGCGAGCTTCTAATATATTTTTACTAAGTAAGGAATATCGATTAAGTACGCCACTTTCACAATAGCATTTTTTATAGAAGTCCTTTTCCAATTCGGGATTGTCTACAACATCTTGGATAAATAGCTCTGATAGTTGTCGTAAATTTATCTGTATATCACTTGGATATCTTATTTTAGGATAGTCTATAAGTTTCGTAGATAACTTTGATGGTAGAGACGTGTCACCAATGGTAAGTTTTCGTATAAGGCGCTTGTCATCTACGCCATGTCTGGACAGGCAGTTCCACGCTTCATTGAAATTGTCATACATGTGCAATAGAGAAGTGAATATCAATGCGCTTCCTTCATCTACATTTATACCATCGATGCGAGTGCCTAAAAATGCGACATACTGATGGCCATTCGTAACCACGGCGATAGGAACGCCGCGTCTAGCACAATAGTTTGCAGCTTGTTCCATCGCAGATTTTAAATTCGGGCTTGCTTGATACAGGGTTTGAATAGGAAGAGTGGAGTTTGATGAAATGCCAGCGGGTATTTCAAATCCGATACCTTCTCTTTTTGCTTCAACAATGACCCGACGTGGGTGGCCAAGTTCATAATCAGTGAAACCGTTACTGGATTTATGATGCTCAACTTCTATGAAATCTTCCCAATCAAGACATTCTTTCAAAACCGTATCAATGATATGGAATCTTGTCTGGGCTTCGTTCATATTTGATTCTGATTCGTTGGCTATGAGTTCGCCCAATCGTCTCTTTGCATCGTGTAGTGATAACATAGTATTACCTGCTAGCCATTGTTTTACTTACATAAGTAAAACATCATATACCTCTAAGCCCATAGGGGTTAGCTGGATTTTTGAGCAATCTCGAAAATTCAGAGGTGCATCACCAGCGCAGACTAGAATCGTACATGTTTTAAACGCCTAATCAAGGGGGGTCACACAGCGAGCAGCATTAGAAAAATGGATAACTTTTAATAGGGCAAAGGTGCATGAACAGTATTTGAATGAGTAAAAGATCTAACGCATAAAGGGGCACAAACGAGTTACAGTGATGAAACGAAAGATGTGATCACCAAGCGATTCTGTCGTACCTTAATTACCAAGCGACTTTGTCATTACAATAACTACCGAGGGAAATTGACGGGACTCATTAGCGTACCTTTTAAAGTAATCAAATAAAGCT